>JBKDBI010000309.1:0-5103 GCA_046314695.1 Bacteroidota bacterium
GAACCGGCTTCCATCCGGCTTGGTTGGTGGTCGCATGGCATCGATCGCAGAAGTTGTGGGAGACAAAACCGGCTACAAGCTGGCCTCTGATGGCTTGTCGCTTGTCACCTCTTGGGCTGTTGGGATCACTGGCAACATCACCGGCAACTTGTCCGGTTCGGTTGACAGTGTCACTTCTGGCGTGACGGTTGCGACGAACAACGACAAAACGGGTTACAGTCTATCTCAGGCTTTCCCCACGCACTTTTCCAATATGGTTATTTCTTCAAACGGACATGTTACAGCGACCGTCGATAGCATTGCAAACAATTCAATCACGGCAAGCAGCATCCAGGGAGGTGCAATTACTGCTGCTAAATTTGCTGCCGGTGCCATCGACGCCAACGCACTAGCCGCTGATGCGGTGGCAGAGGTTCAAAGTGGACTTGCCCTTGAGGCGTCTTCGCAGTCGATCCTTGCACGAATCGGAGCATTTACGGGAACTGGAGTCAATACAATCCTTGGGTTCTTCCGGGCATTGTTGAGAAGCGACGGAGGCATCACAACCCCAAGCGATGTTGGCGGAACTTTCACGCATACCACGGATTCGACCCAGGCGATTCGCGATCGTGGCGATGCAGCGTGGACCACGGGAGGTGGTGGGGGCGGATCGACTACCGTCAACGTGCTGCCATACACCGGGGCGGTGCCGGATCGAGTTGAAGGCACGACGATCAAGGTGTTCTACAATGAACTGACGGATGTGTCTGTTGGTGTGACGGATGCGTCAGGCACTGCCGTAACCATAGACGCAAAGGTGCTGGAGTTCATTGTTGAGGACAGATACGGAGCGGATGTCCTTGTCATCCCCGATGGAAGCATCACTAAGAGCGGATCGACATTTACGATCACAATTCCACAGTCGCTTACGGATGTCGTCGACGCAAACTACCGCTGGGCCTTGCGAGACTTGACCGGCAGCAAGAACACCGTTCTGATGCACGGTCAGATAATTGTCTCAGATGCGGCGGAAGACGATGCCTAGACTTTGTCGTTGCGGACAAATCGTCGGCAAAGGCCAATGCGTCAACTGCAAGCCTTATCGATCGAGTCATCGGCAAACGACTGCGGAGCGTGGATACGATCACAAGTGGAGAAAGCTGTCCGAAAGATACAGGGCAGAGAATCCGCTGTGTGAGGCATGCTTAAACGAAGACAAGACGGTCCCTGCGACCGAAGTGCATCACATGATTCCTGCTCTTGAGAGCGAGTATCACAGGCTGAACAGAAACAATTTGATGGCACTATGCAGGAAGTGCCACCTTGAAATCGAGGGGCTAAAACGTGCCGGGAGTACCGGGTAGGAGCGGGAGGCGAGGCAAACTCACTTCTCAGCACATAGCAGAAGGAACATTCCGTACCAATCGGCATGCTGACCGTGTCGATTTAGTAGTCAAATCAAGTCCGCCAAGACCGCTGCTCAAACTAGACGAAGACGAGCAGACGGTTTGGGACATCATCATAGACGGCTTGCCGTCGCATGTGCTTCACGAAATTGACTCGCCGGCACTTACTATGCTTGTGTCGCTTTGGAAGCAGTGGAAGCGATTATGGGAGCTTTGGCAGGCAGATCCGCTCGACAGGGAGCTGCGCAAGTCAACCCTTGAGGTTGGGGCTCAAGTTCAGCGAATGCTTTCGCAGTTTGGAATGAGCCCAGCAGACAGGGCCAGAATCAAGGCGGCAAAGGAAGAGCAGAAGAACCCTGCCGATGTGATCAAAGAACTGTTGCAGTCCAAGCTTGGATGATGAAAACAACTGAGCAAAAAGTACAGGGCTACATAGACGGAGTTCAGTCTGGAAAGATTGTGGCCGGAAGGTGGGTGAAGGCAGCGGTTGACCGTCACCAATGGGATCTTAAACACGCAGACAAAAGAGGGTACTACTTCGATGCAAAACTTGCTGACCTCGCTTGCTATTTTTTCCCTACTTGCCTTCGGTTTACCAAAGGCGAATGGGCAGGAAAGCCTTTCGAGCTTTCCGAATCTCAACTGTTTATTGTCTGGTCGCTGTTCGGCTGGAGGAGAAGCGACGGAACCCGTAGGTTCAGGCAAGCATACCTCACTGCCGGTCGTAAATGGGGAAAGTCCGAGTTTGCTGCAGGACTTGCCTTACTCCTCACAATTCTCGACTACCCATGCGAGCCAGCCGCCGAGGTTTATTGCGCAGCAACCAAAGAAGATCAGGCAAAAATTGTCTTCAATGTCGCAAAGGAAATGGCGAAGTCGAGCGAGATACTAAGAACCCAGTGCAAGGTGTTGAGTCGATCAATTCTTGTCGATCCGGCAGGGTATCAGGCAAACAGCTTTCTGAAACCTGTCGGATCCGACAGCAAGACTTCTGACGGACTTAATATCCATGCCGCAGTGCTTGATGAAATACATGAGTGGCGAAAGACGCACGTTTCGCTGTACGACAAGCTGACCACTGCCAGCGGTGCCAGACGGCAACCGTTGATTATCATGATCACGACTGCTGGAGACGACGGCAGTGTGGTATGGAACAATGTGGACGACAACTGCACTAGAGCGTTGCAGGACTACAAGAGTGAAGACCCCATAGGCGACACCCAGTTTGCATTCATCGCAAGAATCGATGACAAGTGGGTTGATGCCAACGGGGTAGAGCATCCGGCTGACGACCCATTTGATGCGGCATGCTGGAAGAAAGCCAATCCGAACTACCCTGTTACACCGAAGCATGAATACCTGCAGGAACAGGCCAATGCGGCAAGGAATGGGCCGATTGAACTGAACAAGTTCAGGAGATACTTCTGCAACGTAAAAGTGACAAGCCAGGAAAAGGCAATTGATGAAACGCTATGGGAGCTTGCGGCTGGCGACCTGTCAGACTGGACGAAGGCAGACGTTATTTGCGGCGGGTGGGACTTGGGTGGACGAGATGACCTTGCTGGGGTTGGACTCGTAGCCAGGTTCAGTGACGGCGTGGATGAGAATGGCGATCGAAAGTACAGATACGAACTTCAGGCAAGAGCTTTCATCAACTCACAGAATGAACGAGACTTGACCAAGCAACCCTGGATTGATTACGTCAAGCGAGGATTGCTGGTAGTGTCGAGCAACGAACTGAACGAACTGAAGGCAACGTGCAGGCAGTACTGGAAACAGTACTTTGCATCCAGTTGGGCGTATGATCCGCATGGATCAAGAGACATCGCACAGGAACTGACTGGGGATGGGCTCAAATGCGTAGAGTTTCATCAAAACTGCTCGATGTACAATGAGCCACTTCGCACTTTTTTGAAGGCGCTGAAAGCAGGATCTATTCGGCATGATGGCAACCCGCTGCTGGCATGGTGCGCCGGCAATTTGCACACGACCCAAAACAGCAAGGGAGAAGTCATGCCGTGCAAAAAAACGAGTGAAGGCAAGATTGACCCAATGGTCGCAGTGTTGATGGCGTTTCGATTGGCGAGCCTCGAGCCACCTCGGGCCAAGGGTTCCTTGTTTGTTTCTTAGGAGATCCTGAATGCTTTCCTGGCGTACCCTGCGAAACGCAATTGGCTCGATGCTTGGCGGATCGGAAGAAAGCGAAGCATACGTTGGGCCGGAACAGTCCATCACTGTTCCGCCTGTTTGGTATGCGGTCAACAAGATCGCCGGCCACATTGGGCAGATGCCACTTTCGGTCTACCGAAGAATGCGTGACGGTGGCATCGAAAAGGCAGTCGAACATCAGGCCTACAGGCTTGTCAGGACTCGCCCCAACGAGTTTCAGTCGGCATTCGACTTCCGAGAGCTTGTAATGGTCCACGCTCTTCTGTGGGGCAATGGCAGGGCTTGGGTCGTGCGTGATGGATCGAGGCCTGTCGAACTGCTTCCGCTGATGCCTGAAAACACGGTTACGGTCGTGTTTAAGGGCAAAAAGTACCATGTGACCAAGCCCGAGTCGGACAGCAGGGTGAATCTGCTGCGATCTATGGCGGAATCGATTGACGAAATGCTCGTCATCGAAGACATGGACTGCCTGCACATCAAGGGCATTTCCTTTGATGGCATCGACGGAAAAGGCCTGATTCCGACGCATAAACGCACGGTCAGGATCGCCATTGAGAGCGAAAAGTCGCTGGACAACCAGCTGACAAAAGGGTTTTCTGGTTCGATTATGCTGGAGGCACCAGCTGGTGCTTTTGCAGACGAACAGGATGCAAAACGGTTTATCGATGCGTTTAAGCAGCATCACTCAGGGACTTCCAAGGCAGGTCAAGTCGGCCTTCTGCGTGAAGGCATCAAGGCAAACCTGATCAGGATGTCCAACGTGGACCTCCAGATGATTGACCAGAGACGATTCAGCCGGCAGGACATTGGATTGCTTTTTGGGCTGACAATGCCTGGAGATGGCGAGAGCGTTTCCTACAATTCGCTTGAGCAGAAAACAATCGCCTACCTTACCGATACGCTCGGGCGATGGGTTTCCAAGTGGGAGGAGGAGTGCGACCACAAACTCCTTACGGAGAGGGAAAAGCTCAGGGATACGCACTACTTTGCTTTTGATGAGAAACAGTTGCTCAGAATGGATTCTCAGACTCAGGCATCAGTGTTTTCGACGTACATCGCTAGCCGAGTCATGAATCCAAACGAAGTCCGCGCCGAGCTTGATCGCAACCCATACGATGGAGGTGACGAATATGTCAATCCGGCTATCGACACACGCAATCAAGGCGATCCAGAAGAACCGGACGAGGGTGAGGAGGTCGAGCAACAAACGAGAGCGACGGCAAGAAAGGCTGTTGTTAGCCGGATTCGCCAATTGCTCGAGATCGAGGCAAAGCGAGCCGTGGCTGGATGCAGTCAAAAGAATTTTGCCGACTGGGTAGATGGCTTTTATGCCAAGTGGGAAGGCAAGCTTGCCGAGGTCATCGCGGAGCTGGGTGGCGATCCAAACCTAGCTACGGTGCATTGCGAGAAAAGCAAAAGCGAACTGATTGAGGCGAGTGGCAGGGCGACAATTGAAACCCTGTCAAGTGAAGTATCTCAGACTGTTGCTTCGTGGGCAGCGGTAAGGGCAGAAGAACTTGCGACCGACATCCTGGGAGAATAGAAAATG
>JBKDBI010000310.1:0-2323 GCA_046314695.1 Bacteroidota bacterium
GCATTAAACGCAAACCACCCGCCAGAACATCTGATTGTGTCGAAGCTTACACCAAAACCTGCAGGTTATTGGTTGTCAGTGCATTGAAGACGAACCCCGCCCCTAGCTTCTGATTGTGTCGAAGCATACACCAAAAGCGCCCGATAGACCGTCTCCAGGCGGCTGTGCGGGCCCAGACATCTGATTGTGTCGAAGCATACACAAAAGCTATTTGTTATTGGTTATCAATCCATTACACTCAGGCCCGCTCAGCTTCTGATTGTGTCGAAGCATACACAAAATCTCCTATATCATTGGTTATTTACGCGTTACAACGAAACGACCCGACCAGCCATCGGATTGTATCGAAGCATACACAAAAGCGCGGGATGAACCAGCTCCAGGCGGCTGCGCGGACCTGAACTTCTGATTGTGTCGAAGCATACACAAAAGCGCTTTTGTTATTGGTTATCAACGCATTACACTCAGGCCACCCGCTCAGCTTCTGATTGTATCGAAGCCTACACAAAGCACCGCTGATCGAAAAAAGTACCGTTCTACCCCCCACCCGCTCGTTGATCCGGATGCCTGTTCACAGTCAAGAACCAAGAGGTTGTTACCGAAAAACCCTTCACGCAATTTGAATTATTGAAATGAATTATATAGATTCGATTATCCGGTTAGCATTGCGCTAACATAAACACAATCCGGAGGCCCCCAACTGCAACCTATTCAACCCGAACGCGTCAAACCCAATAAAGCATGAAAAGACTCTTTACTATTTTACCATTTGTATCACACCGTGTAATGCATGCACTGTTTCCAGTCGCGGTATTTATTTCCGGTATCGGGACAAATTTGCAGGCATCCAATCCATTGGGTGTCAGTGTATATTACCAACACCTGGGCGGACAACGCTATCTGCTTGTCGCCGAGCTGCAGAGAGATTGCAGAGCTATAAGATTGCTTCCCACGGTCAGCGGGACACTCCGCTCAGGCCCCTGCAAGACAAACATTACACTTACACGCGATTCAATTCGCGAATTCAAATTGCGTTGCAACAACCAATCTGCTTGTTCTCCCAGCAATACGCCTGCCGGTGAAGGCTTAGAAATTCAACGCTTTACCCTGACCGTTGACTTCAGCCAATCACCCTACAACACCTTTAGTCAGTCGTCTTGCTGCGAGGTGATTTTTGCCATGAGCGATCGCCTGAGACAGTCATACATCAACACCGGACCGGGTGGATCGTTTATTTGGGCAGCTTGCACGCTTAACCTCTGCACGCGACCAGGCCTTAAACCACATAACAACAGTGCCCGGCTGGGAAATGAATTTTCACACTATATTTTACTAAATGAGCCACACCGGCTGTCCGGATTCTCCATTGATCCGGATGGTGATTCACTTGTATATTCGCTTGCCAGCGTATTCTCCGACCTTGCAAAACCTGCCCCGTATAATCCAGGTTTTTCCGCTACAAGTCCTTTAACAACCTATTGTGCCGGATCCTTTCCATGCAGCAGCAATCCGGGAAGTACTCCCCCCAGAGGCTTTTTCATGGATAGCCGCACAGGAGACATGGTATTCCAACCCTCCAGGCAAGATGAGAATTCCGTGCTTGCTTTTGAAATCAAAGAATACAGACGCGACAGTATGGGTAACATGCGGCTGGTTGGATCATCTTTTCATGAGCGCACCTTAATTACAACCATTAAAGGCGGTAACAATCCACCGACCATAACGCTTTCCAGCGACGTAACAATCTGCGCTGGTGATCAACGCTGTTATGCTGTCAAACTGGAAGATAAACCTTTTAAAGCTGGTACACCTCCCGATACATTGCGCTGGCGTTGGATATCCAATCATCCCAATGTAAATGTGAGTTCTTCTCAAACTCTTCCAAATGAAGTAAACCTGAGTGTTTGTATAACAACCTCCGCAAGCGACAGCCTCGGATCTTCTTATTTTTTCAGCATAATAGCCGATGACAATTCCTGCACTACGCCACGCAAACCACAACGAACGCAGCATATCCGCGTGCTCCGCAAACCGGAATTTAATTTCAAAGCCAGTAAATTGCCCGGCTCGCGCGTGGTACTTCAACTGAGCAGCCGCGATTCCACTGCTGAATACTCCGTTGCCTTCCGCGGACCTGACAAATTCTTCCGCCGATATGATTACCGCAGGAAGACCAGCGTCAGCGACACCATCCAATTCCCCCTTGCCGGCACCTATTACATCGAAGCCGAAATCAAAGTACCCAACGCCTGCTCCTACCTGCTGCGCGACAGCATACAACTCGAAGGCTGTCTGAAGCTGGAACCGCTGAGCGTGCCGCTGA
>JBKDBI010000311.1:0-12353 GCA_046314695.1 Bacteroidota bacterium
CCATGATGCAGTAATCAGCGGTTGCCGTTACTTTTTCTTGCGTTTCAGACCAAGGTCGAGAGCGATCGGGGTAGCGATACAGATCGAAGAATAAGTACCCACAACCACACCGATCAACAGTGCCAGGGAGAAGCCTTTTAGGATGTCTCCACCGAAAAGGAACAACACTATCAGAACCAAGAATACCGTCAACGATGTAACAATGGTACGGTTCAGGGTTTGGTTGATTGCGTTGTTGATCAGTTTGCCTTCGTTCATTTCTGTGCGGTGTTCCCTGAGGTATTCGCGGATACGGTCGAACACGATTACTGTGTCGTTGATGGAATAACCTACCAACGTAAGGAGCGCTGCAATAAGGTGCTGGTCGAATTCCATCGGGAAGGGCAGGATACCCTGGAAGATGGCGAAGAAGGACAGCACCACCAGCACGTCGTGGATCAGGGCGAGTGTCGCTCCAATACCATATGCAACCGTGCGGAAACGGAATACGATATAAATGAATATACCCACAATGGCCAGAATCACCAATGTGACGCTCTTGTTCCGGGTATTGGCTGCGATAGCCGGACCTACCTTACTGGTGGCCAGAATCGGACCTTCGCCGCTTGTTGTCTTGGTCAGGTTAAAACCTTTCAGGGCGTTTAATACCGCCTTACTCACCGTATCGCGGGCATCCTGCAGATTTTCGTTGATCAGGTAAGAGGTTACGATCTTATACTGTCCGTCGCTGCCGATGGTCTTTACTTCATTGCTGCTGTTGGGCAAGCCCTTGTCGAGCGCTTCCTTCAGTTCAGTTACGTTGTAATTCTTGGCCGCATCGGTTTGAATCTGGAAAGACCAACCGCCTTTGAAATCCAGACCGGTTGCAATTCCACCTTTCATAACGAAGGCAGCTGCACCGGCAGCGATGAACAGACCGGAAATGAGATAGAAGGTTTTACGCTTGCCTACGAAATCATAATTGCGTCCGCTCAATACGTTATCGCTGTAAGGGAAAGAGAATTTTACATCCAAACCTTTGTCAACCCGGCGCTCGATGAGCATGCGGGCCAACAGCAGGGCGGTGAACATGGAGCTGAAGATACCAATAACCAGAATCACTGCGAAGCCGTAAGCAGGACCCGCACCGGTAAATGTAAGGATCACACCGGCCAGCAGGGTGGTAAGGTTCGAATCGACAATCGCGCTCAAGGCTGCACTGTAACCATTTTGAACTGCGGTTCGGAGGGCCTTGCCTTCGCGCAATTCCTCTTTAATACGTTCATAGATCAGTACGTTCGCATCCACCGCCATACCGATGGTCAGTACGACACCGGCCATACCGGGCAGCGTGAGTGCGGCGCCGTAAGAAGAAAGTACGCCGAGAATCAGGAAGAGGTTGGCTACCACCGCGATGATGGCAATCACGCCGCCGCGGTTGTAGAAGAATACCATGAAGAGGATTACGGCGAGGAAGCCCAATGCCAACGACATCGTACCGTTGCGGATGGATTCCTTACCGAGTGAGGGACCTACCACGTCGCTGGCCACGATGGTAGCCGGAGCAGGCAGCTTACCTGCTTTCAGCACGTTCGCCAGATCATCGGCCTCCTTCACGTCGAAGTCGCCGGTGATATTGCTCTGGCCGCCTGTAATCTTGGCTTGTACCGTTGGAGCTGAATACACCTTGTCGTCGAGCACGATGGCCACACAGCGTCCGATATTATCGCCTGTCACCTGGGCCCATTCGTTGGCTACCGCAGGGTACATGCGCATATTGATTTCGAGTTCACCGGTTTGGCTGGTGCTGGCGAAAGCGTCGCTGATCATGTTCTGGTCGCCTGCGATGGCTGGCTTGCCGAACTTGTTCAACTTGAGGAAGTACAGTCCATAATAGTTGCTGCCTTCTTCTACCGACTTGGCGTCCCAGGCAAACTTCACGTCGAAAGGCAATGCGCGTTTCACGGCAGGGCTTTCGAGGATTTCAATCACTTTCTTCTGGTTTTCGCGGGTAGCGAAAGCGAGACGAGCGCCGGGCAGAATCTGGCCCTGCTGGGTCATATTCGGCTGCAGGAGCTTGAACAGCGGACTGTTTACGATTTTATTGTCGCTGGCTTTGTCGGCTTCGGCTTTCTTGGCAGCAGCGAGAGAATCTTTTTTGCCCTTGCTCATGGTGCTGTCAACCGGAGCGGCTGCGGCAGCAATGGCAGTTGAATCGGTTTTAGCAGTAGCGGAATCGGTTTTGGCTGAATCGGAACCGCCGGTCTTCAGCGCCATCTCCGAAGAAGCTTCGTAGGCCGCTTTCAGGTATTTCCAGGCCTGGAACTGGTTCTTTTCAGAGTTGTCGTAGGTTTCCCAGAATTCGAGACTGGCCGATTTCTCGAGCAGGTCTTCCATCCGTTTTGGGTTATCCACGCCGGGAAGTTCAACGGAGATACGGCCACCGTCCAATTGCTGGATGGTAGGCTGCGTTACGTTGCTCTGGTTGATACGTTTTTCGATTACGCTGTACACCCGGTCAACGGCGCTGTTGGCTTCGCGGCGGATATAATTTACCACTTCCGCATCGCTGCTGTTGAAGGTGATGAATTGGCGGTTATCGGTGTTGGCAAACAGATTGGCCATTTTGCGGCCTTTGCTGATACGCGCGTATTCGCTGGCGAAGAGGTCGATGAAATCACCACCCTGCGACTTCTGCAGGCCGTCGGCGCCTTTCAGCGCATTGAGCAGATCGGCATCTTCGCGGTTGTTGGCCAGACCGCGGATGATTTCACTCTTCTGTACCTCGAGGATAACGTTCATACCACCACGGAGGTCAAGGCCGAGATTGATCTCGCGCTGCTTGCACTCGAAGTAGTTGAACTTTACAAAGCCCAGGTTAAAGATGTTGGAGCGACCCGCGGAGTCGAT
This sequence comes from Bacteroidota bacterium, assembly GCA_046314695.1. Classification (GTDB taxonomy): domain Bacteria; phylum Bacteroidota; class Bacteroidia; order NS11-12g; family UBA955; genus REEB481. The sequence continues at coordinate 2,890 of JBKDBI010000311.1, forward strand.
AAAGTTATTGTAATCACGCGGGTTGTAAACGCCGTTTTTCGTAGCTGCGCGTTTCGCTTTGGTTTCAAACCTGTTCACCACCCACGTAAATGAGAGCTGGTAGATACAGGCGACAGCGAGAATCGCCGAAATGACAAGGACAGTTCCTTTATTCTTCATTGCAATTGGTATACCGGTTGAATGATAAGGCCGCGAAAATAAAGAAAAGTTGACGGCTTGCAATTGGTTTTCACGATTCCTTTGTGTAAACGCCTTTCCTATCTTCGCAGCGGGGGGTAAATATGAGAAAAATACACGTTTTGGAAGCCGCCAGCGAGAATGGCGCAGGCAAACGCGGTGCAAGCTTGGGCCCTGCTGCTGTGATACTTGAAGCCGCTGAACAATGTTCTGAAATTTTCAGGGGATTGCCCTGGACGCCTGTCCCCGATCTCAATCATCGCTACGATTGCCGTACCCCGAACCGCCACGCGAAAAACATCGAAAACCTCTCGGAATCGCTTGAATGGCTTTGCGATGCCGTGCAAAAAGTACTCGATGCCGGCGAATTCCCCCTCATCATCTCCGGCGACCACAGCAATGCCATCGGTGCCTACTCCGGCGTGCGCAACCATTACCACAACGAACGCATCGGTATTATCTGGGTCGATGCCCATTACGATCTGCACTCACCCTTCACAACGCCTTCAGGCAATGTGCACGGCATGGCACTCAATGCCCTCATCGGTGATGACAACCTCGACTGCCAGCGCAATGAACCCAGCGTCGAAACCATCGGCTACTGGGAAAAGCTGAAACGCCTCGGCCACCATCAGATCACGCCCAAGCTCCTTCCCTCCGACCTCGCTTTTGTAGGCGTGCGCGATGCGGAAGACGAAGAATGCCACTTGGTCAATAAATATGGCATCTTCGATATGGAACCCGAAGAAGTGGATCAATACGGCATCGACCAGGTGATCGACATGGCACTGGATCAATTGAAAGACTGCGACCGCATTTATGTTTCTTTCGATGTCGATTCACAAGATACCAGCATCAGCATGGGTACCGGAACACCGGTTCCCGAAGGCCTCGATTATCCGCAGGCTGTGCGCATCTTCGAACGCCTCTTCCACCATCCGAAAGTGTGCGCCTTTGAAATCACGGAAATCAATCCCATGCTCGATAAAGACAACAGCATGGCCAAAATCGTGATGAAGCTGCTCAGTACGGTGCTGCCCGGTTAAATCGCCGAGGCCCCTCCTATTCCTTATTTATATAGTGCTGAGGAACTGCAGCGTATTCACACCGTCTGCATAGTCGCGCAATCCGGGCAACTGGCTGCAACCGGGCTTGGTATTGCACCAGGATGCATTCCCCACGACACATTGCAATTGTTCGGCTGAAGCGGCTGCTTTCGCCTGCACTTCCGCCTCATTCTTGTAAAAGCTGTAGCGCAGCATGCCTGCCGGACTGTACAATTCTTCACTTTCCTGCATCAGCACGAAACCATTGTCCAGGTGGACGCTCAGGTTCATCAGCAGGATGGCCCGGTGATAAGTGTAATTGTTCGCGTAGCGGTGGTGGTGGATGATATCCGCCCAGGGTTCCCAGGCATGGAACAGCGCGATCGGATCAAAGCCCTCCGGCAGCCAGAAATGCGTGACGTTGCGGCAACCCAATCCGTAATAGCGGAATGCATCTTCGCCCAGGGCTTTCAGCACTTCCTCGCCGTCATCCTTCCTCACCAGGGCCACGGAATGGCGGTTCTTGCGGATGATATGCGGCATCTTCCGGAAGTAATAATCGAAGTAGCGTGCTGAATTGTTGCTGCCCGTGGCGATGGCTGCATCGATTTGTTTCAGTTGTTCGGTGATTTCCCAGCGACCTGCCAGTTCAGGGCAAGCGGCTGTCCAGCGTTCGAGCAGGTACTTCGGCAGAACGGCATCGTCGGAAGACGGTTTGATAACGGCTGTGTGCCCGGCTGCAATCACACACAAGATATCGTGCAAACCCACCAGCGGAATATTTCCTGCCAGCATAAGGCCGACTTTTTTCGCAGCAAGGGGAGCTGTGGCATCGGCCAACCAGGCATCGATGGATTCCGGCTGGAGGGCGCTGGCCCAGTTTGCCAAAGCAAACCACTGATTTTCAGGGGTGAACCAATTGTTCCGGATATGTGCTTCGGCCACCGCTTGTTGCCATCCGGCATCTTCAGCGGCATCCCGCAATAAATCGCCCAACTTGACGAATATTTCCCTTCGCATGCGTAACGCAAAGGTAGGGTATCGCGTCACAAGCTAAATTTGAAACCCATTATGCGGCGTATTTCCCTCTTGCTATGCCTGGCTTTGGCCGGTCAATTCCCTGATTTACAAGCGCAGACAGGCCTTCGCGTGGGCTTTACGGCCGGCCCGAATATCTCGCGCGCCAATCCGACCGACAGCTTCCCCTCCCAGTTTTCGCGCCGCAACCGGGCCGGAGCCACCCTGGGTTTTTCGTTCGAATACGGACTGAGTGCCAATTCAGCCATCCTCGGCGGCATCCATTACGTCAACAAGGGTTACAAGATATCGAACGATACCTTCACGCTCAATCCCTTCATCGTGCGCCGGATCAATACCATCAATGTGCCGATCGGGTTCACCTTCAAGCAGCGCTTCAACGACCAGAACTTTATCCGCGAGAATTTCGGCCTCAGCTATACATACCGCTTCGACTCACAAGATTCCGTGGTAGCGTCGAACGGCAATCCCGGCACCTATACCATTACTGAGAAACCTGCTGCATCCGGTTATCCGATGTTCTTCCTCGGGCTGGAACTGGGTGGCACCACCGAAAGCAAGAATACCTACGCTTTCGGACTGAACTTCTTCCAGACTTTCGGGCGCGATGCAGACATCACGGGCGTGGGCGGCGTAAACCGCAACCGCTTCTTTGATATGGTGTACAAAGGCGGGTTTGCCAACATCACCTTCACCTACACCTTCAGCCTCCAAAACCTGAAGAAGAGCGAGGAATGGTTTTACTGATCTAACATCCCCGCCCCGCCGAGGCTCGCTATGGCGAGCTGGCGAAACGGGGCTAGTGATATAACGCTCCTGGCGGAGCTCGGAGGTGCCGGGTAAACCGGGAAGACGGAAGGTCAGGAATTCATCAGCGTTTCAATTTCGTCGACTTCGATGGGCAGGCCGGCCATGAGGTCTTCGTTGCCTTCAGGGCGGATAACGACATCGTTTTCGATGCGGACGCCGATGCCCCATTCGGGGATGTATAGGCCGGGTTCTACGGTGATGACGTTGTTGTTTTCCAAACGGGCCCAGCGGTTCATGATATCGTGCACGTCGATGCCGAGGTGGTGACCGAGGCCGTGCATGAAGTACTTCTTATAGAGCGGACGTGCGGGGTCCTGGTTCTTCACATCGTCCATTTTCAGCAGGCCCAGGTTGACCAATTGTTCGGTGGCCATTTCACCGGCCATGGCGAACCATTCGTTGAGGGTGAGGCCGGCTTTGAGGTTTTGGATGGATTGCTGCTGGATATGCAGAACGGCTTTGTATACTGCCTTCTGGCGCTCGCTAAAACGGCCGTTCACGGGAATGCAGCGCGTCAGGTCGCCGTTGTAGTTCGCGTAATCGGCACCGAAATCGAGCAAGAGCAGGTCGCCGTCTTTGCATTGCTTGTTGTTCTCGATATAGTGCAGCACACAGGCGCTGGCACCGCTGGCGATGATGGGATCAAAAGCCCAGCCGTTGGCGCGGTTGCGGATAAACTCGTGGATCAGTTCGGCTTCGATTTCGTATTCCCATACACCGGGCTTCACAAAACCCAGCAAGCGGCGGAAGCCCAGGCCGGTGATGCGCGTGGCTTCGCGCAGGAGGGCAATTTCTTCTTCTTCCTTGCAGGTGCGCAGGGCAGCCATGATAGGTGCGCTGCGCTGTACCTGGTGCAGCGGGAACTTCTTCATGACCGACTGCGCAAAACGCAGGGCGTTGTAAGGCGCATGGTCGTTGAAACGATCGTTCTCGTTCAGGTTGAGGTAGATCTGTTCGGCGAGGAGGATGGCCGGACGGATAGTAGCTTCAAATTCATCGTACCAGAAAACGTTCTTCACGCCGGAAGCGGCATGGGCTTCTTCGGGCGTCAGCTTATGGCCGTCCCACTGCGCGATGGTTTCGTTGGTGCGCTTGATGAACAGCATTTCGCGGAACATCGGGTTCGGACTTTCCGGGAACAGCACCAGCACGGTATCTTCCTGGTCGATGCCGCTCAGGTAGAACAGGTCGCTGTTTTGCCTGAAGCGGTAGAAAGCATCGGCATTGCGCGGCATTTCATCGTTGCTGTGGAACAGGGCGATGCTGCCGGGTTTCATGTGTTGGGTGAACTTCCGGCGGTTGCGGATAAACAGTTGGCTGTCGATGGCTGCGTATTTCATGAATGCGGCTTCGAAGTTCGGTAAGGGCGGTGAGAAATTCTACCACTCCGGTCACTGAGTAGACGTAGCGCAGCGAAGGCGTATCGAAGTGCCGGTTTCCACCGTATCTCAATTTGGCAGGATTCGAATCGGCTTGGAACCCGCCGGTCACTGAGTAGCCGAAGCGAAGCGAAGGCGTATCGAAGTGCCGGTTTCCAAAGTGCTTCTATATGGCAGGATTCGATTCGGCTTGACACCCGCCGGTCACTGAGTAGCCGCAGCGAAGCGGAGGCGTATCGAAGTGCCCCTATCGCAGGTAGGGGAAGTGATATTCACAGATTTGAAATACATAGTGCATGCGCGTTCACTTCGATACGCCGCTTTTTTCACTCCTGCAATGAAAGAAAATACTGTTCGGCGGCTACTCAGTGACCGCGCTTGGAACCCGCCGGTCACTGAGTAGCTGCAGCGAAGCGCAGGCGTATCGAAGTGCCGGTTTCCAAAGTATATCAATTTGGCAGGATTCGATTCGGCTTGGAACCCGCCGGTCACTGAGTAGCCGCAGCGCAGCGGAGGCGTATCGCCGTGCCCCTATCGCAGGTAGGGGAAGTGATATGCACAGATTTGAGACAAATAGTGCATGCGCGATCACTTCGATACGCCGCTTTTTACACTCCTGCAATGAAAGAAAATACTGTTCAGCGGCTACTCAGTGACCGCGCGCGGGATTCGTAGTCACCGTAAACAGGTTTCCCCGACGAAAACTGTCGGGGCGGCGCTCAACCACCCTCAATCCTCCTCTTCTTCCAGCGGTTCGAGGCCGCGTTCGGCGCGTTCCTCGGCGGAATACGGAACGGTTTCTTCCGGGTCGCCGACCATTTTGCCGGGATTTACCCATTGGTCGAACTGCTCGTCGGTAAGGAGGCCAAGCTCCTTGGCTGCTTCGCGCAGGCTCTTGTCTTCCTTGTGAGCTTTCTTGGCAATCTTGGCGGCGTTTTCGTATCCGATATGGGTATTCAGGGCGGTTACGAGCATGAGGCTCTGTTCTACCAGTTTGTTGATCTGGTTCACATTGGCTTCGATGCCGATGGCGCAGTTGTCGTTGAAACTGAGGCAGGCCTCACCCAGCAGGCGGGCACTCTGCAAGAGGTTGGCAGCGATCACGGGTTTGAATACGTTGAGTTCGAAATGACCCTGGGTGCCGGCGAAAGAAACGGCCACGTCGTTGCCGAGAATCTGCGCACAAACCATGGTGAGGGCCTCGGGCTGGGTCGGATTCACCTTGCCGGGCATGATCGAAGAACCGGGTTCGTTTTCCGGAATCAGGATTTCGCCGATGCCGCTGCGCGGGCCTGAGCTGAGCATGCGGATATCGTTGGCGATCTTGAAGCAGCTCACCGCTGCGCGTTTGATGGCGCCGTGCAGTTCTACCATGGCATCGTGGGCCGCCAGGGCTTCGAATTTATTCGGAGCGGTAACGAAAGGCAGACCGGTTTCGTCGGCGATCAGCGCGGCGACCAGGTTGGCATAGCCACGCGGCGCGTTGAGTCCGGTGCCGACAGCCGTGCCGCCCAATGCGAGTTCTGCTGCGGGGGCCATGGCGCGGTTGATGGCGCGGATGCCGTTGTCGAGCTGGGTTACATAGGCACTGAATTCCTGGCCGAGGGTAAGCGGCGTGGCATCCATGAAATGGGTGCGGCCGATTTTCACGATTTCGCGGAATTCGCGGGCTTTGTGTTTCAGCGTGGTCTTGAGGGCCTGCAGACCGGGGAGGGTGTATTCTATGGCCTGGGTGTACACAGCAATGCTCATGGCCGTCGGGAACGTATCGTTGCTGCTCTGGCTCTTGTTCACATCGTCGTTCGGATGCAATACTTTTTGCGCATCGCTCAGTTTGCCACCTGCCAGCACATGGCCGCGGTTGGCAATCACCTCGTTGACATTCATATTGCTCTGGGTACCGCTGCCGGTTTGCCAGATCACGAGCGGGAACTGATCGTCGAGTTTGCCGGCGATGATTTCATCGCATACTTTCGATATAAGATTGCATTTTTCTTCGCTCAGCACACCGAGTTGAAAATTGGCCTGAGCGGCGCATTTTTTGAGGATACCGAAGGCGCGGATGATTTCCCGGGGCATGGATGCTTCCGGTCCGATGCGAAAATTGTTGCGGCTGCGCTCGGTTTGTGCTCCCCAGTATTTTTCGGCGGGCACCTTCACCTCGCCCATGGTATCGTGTTCGATGCGGAATTCCATAGAGGGCGCAAAGGTAGGAAAGGCTGTGAATCTCAGCCAGCCCTGGCCGATTTTTTCGCTGGAACTGAACCACAAGAAACGAAATGCGCATTTCAAAAAACAACGGATCAATGGTCGTGCAATAACTTTCGGAATACCAACTACCGTCTTGCTTGGATAAAAAAAAAGCTCAATCAGCGTTTTTCGTGCGTTCCGGTGAATTTCGTCTAAACAGCGCCTGAAAAACACCAGAAATGCGTTTATATTTGTTTTGTATTATAACGCACCAACGTCATCGAATTGTTATGCAAGAACTCCTTATAAAGCGCTTAAACATTGATGCCAAGGTCTCCAATGGTTTGGTTTTCGTCACTGATCAACATTATGTAGCGCCACTACCTTTGGACATCACAAGCTACTACAGCACCGTTGGGAATTGTGGTAATTATGATGCCCCTTTATACGCTTCTTCCAATACTTTACCGCAGAATACTGAGACAGGTGCATTCATTACGCTTACGCACGACAGAATCGGCGGTTACGAGAACAAAACATGGATTTTTACACATGATTTGAACGTATGCGGCAGTAAGATTTTAACTCTAGAGGTTTATGATAAACCGCAATTAAATACTGTAAATGTAGCGAACATTAGCAGAATAAATCCAGCTAAAATTGATTTGTTATTAAACAATTATTCTATCGCTAAACATGATGAAAATTGTGACCAAGACCCTGATTAATCAAGCACCACGTGACTGCTTCTCGTTTATATCTGCTTCTTATTTTATCCTTTCCAGTTCTGGTCAAGGCTCAATATGAGTATATTCTACCCAGAACAGAGGTAACAGATCAAGGTTCTTCAAACATCATTCACAAGAATCATTTAGTAATTGTTTTCATTTCGAATCAAAACGGCACAGGTCGTTTGACCAATGGATGTGGCTATGACACAACACTCATATACAAAAGCAATCAACAAATTTCGCTATCCATACCACACCCCTTAGGAAGGTTATTTGTTAACGAGAAAGAAAAAGTAAACGCTTGTAACTTTATGCTTCAAAGTACCTCTCCAGTTAAATTAAACTGTTATCTAATGGCCCCTTTCTCAACTGGAGCTTATCAAGTTTACGAAAAAAGAGAAACAGGGAATAAATACAATGTAGCATTCCCCCTGAACCACATTCAATCTAAGTATAACTCAAAAATAACTTGTAGAAATGTACAGGGCACAGATTCAGCGGGAAGAGGTTTTAATATCACCATTTGCGCTTTTGAAGACAATACGAGGGTAAATATCTACAGCCCATACTGCAGTGGCGAGGGTAGTTTGAACAGCGGTAGATTAAGTATATTATTGAATCGTGGCGAGTCTTTTACTTTCATGCCGGGCGCAGTTAGGCAGGTCTTTACTCAAATGGAATCCAGGTATTTTTACGTACAGCTGTCAGGGGGAATAATTATTGAAAGCGTAGACAGTTGTAAGCCCATTGCTGTTTACAATATTCAGCCTACACCTGAACGTTTTATTACTTTTATTCAATCTGCTCCTCCACTGTGTGACCCATATAAGGATTGTCTGGATGGTTATCATGGTGGTGTTGGAATGAAGTGCAACATGGTATTCCAACAATTACCGGATCACCGGCTCCGCAACGAATACCTGTTGATTCCAAACCGAATGAACCTGATTAAGGATCCCAATATAACCTATCGCTGGTATTATCGAACCAATCACTATTACATTCAGACCTCCGTAGACAATGAGATATGGGTAAATGATAAGAAGTTTGTAGTCAAGGCAGATAGCTTTTTGTGTGATTCATTCGTTACCCCAATCCATGTTCGTTCTGTCAAACCCGTGCACGTACTCAATATTCACATGGTTCCAAGGGACCCGAATCGACCGAACGGAATGGGGAATCATTTGGAGAACAGGTTATGGAGTAGCTCCAATATTCACGATGTAACTTATGCTTCAACGCTCATTCGATCGCCTGAACTTCAGCTCGCCACACCACCCAACCTGATAACGGTCAGCAGTGGCAATTGTGTACTGGCTTATGCATGGAACAGCGATACAGTAAATGTGAATGGAAAAACAATCCATTTACGCTTTCGGCATGGAAACAATTATTACGACACTTTCGGAACCCGGCAATCGACAACCCTTTACACGATTCGCAACCAATCTGGTGTCACTGCAATTTATATGGCACTTACAAATGAGCATCCACGAGAACCCACAGGCGGCGTCCACTCCCTCGACCCCGTCCCACCGGTCTGGCAGAACCGCATCGCCATCAACCGGCCCGCCGCCAATTGGGAAGGCTTTGACGATACCGGCCGGGCTTTTGTTTGCCGCAATAACCCGGCACGTTTCAGTGCTGAAACAGGCCTCGACAGTCCGTACAAGGTGTATTGGTACCTGCAGAATGTCTTCGTCGATTCCGGCGCGGTAGTTCACTATACGTTCAAAGACACCGGTGCTTACCGCCTGCGCGGGCGCTTCCTTTTCAAAAGCCCGGGTTGCTATGCCGGCCTGCGCGAAGAAAACCTCTACCGCAACATCAGCGTTTACTCCGATCTCCACGAAAAACTGCCCGATGATACCCTGCTCTGCGTAGGCAACAGCCTGCAGATACAGCGCCCCTTCAACCCGCGCGACCGCTACCGCTATTTCTACAACGGGGGCAGGCTGGCCTGCGATACCTGTTCAGCCCAGCTGCTCCGCCCCAACCGCAACAACCTGATGCTGCGCATGCAGGTTACACGCACAGGCTGCAAAGGCCCATTCCGCGACACCTTGCACCTGTTCCTGCGCGACAGCCTCAGG
>JBKDBI010000312.1:0-2382 GCA_046314695.1 Bacteroidota bacterium
CCGGAATGCCGGCTGGTATGGCTGTTGCGGGTGTTTGATCGATGCATGACGTAGAACGAATATACTGAAAATGCGCTGTTTTAATAGATTTCCTGCCTCGTAACTTGTTTTTGTGATCGCCACATTGCCGGCATGTAAATCGGTTTAAGCATCGACTAGCTGCACGGTTTAGTTTGTTCGCCTGGAGATGAAGTGCCCATACTTCCGGTGGACCGGCATTGTCGTCTGGGATGGAGCTGCACAGCTCAAGGTTCATCCCTGCCTGGCCATCGGAACCGGCACGTATGTCTCAGCGCTGCAGCAACAACGCGATGTTTTCGACGTGGTGCGTATGCGGAAACATATCAACCGGCTGGATTTCGGCCACACGGTATTGGTCTTTCATCAGGGCGAGATCGCGGGCCTGGGTGGCGGGGTTGCAACTCACGTATACCACACGGCCGGGTTGCATTTCCAGGATGCGCTGCACAACATCAGGATGCATGCCGTCGCGCGGCGGATCGGTGATCACCACGTCGGGCCTTCCTTGTTCAGCGATGAATTCGGGGGTCAATACCGCCTTCATGTCGCCGGCAAAAAAGCGGCAGTTTTCTATGCCGTTCAATGCCGCGTTTTCATGCGCATCTTCAATCGCTTCGGGCACATATTCAACGCCCACCACCTCGGCAGCCTGGCCGGCCACAAAAAGCGCGATGCTGCCGGTGCCGGTATAGAGGTCGTAAACGCGCTCATCGCCTTGCAGGCCCGCCATCCGGCGCGTGGCTTCATACAAACGCAGCGCCTGCGTCGGATTGGTCTGGAAGAAACTCTTCGGCCGGATGCGGAACTGCAAACCGCCGAACGATTCCTGCAGCCAGGGTTCGCCTGAAAAAACCTGGATATCGAGGTTGTACAGGCTGTCGTTGCGCTTGTCGTTCACCGCATAGAGCAGGGAAGTGATGGCAGGAAATGTTGTCTGCAGGAATTGCAACAGGCCTGCGATTTCATCGGGCTGGTTTTCGCGGAAACTGAGCAGCACCATCCATTTGCCGTCGCTCGTGCAGCGCAGCATAAGGTTGCGCATGAAGCCCGTCTGGCTGTGCGGATCGAAGAAGGTGAATCCTTTGGCCTCGCAATAATCGAATACCGCCTTTCGGATGGCATTCATCGGCTCGGGCATCAGATGGCAATGGTCGATGTGCAGGATTTTGTCAAAACGCCCGGGGATATGAAAACCCAGCGCATTGAATTGCTGCGGCGCATCGCGGTCGAACAACACCTGCCAGGCCTTGTTGCTGAATGAAAACTCGAGCTTGTTGCGGTAGGCGCGGTCGTTCGCCGCACCGATGATCGGATGCACTTTTTCGATCTCCACGCCGCCAATGCGCTCCAGGTTGTCTATGATCTGCTGCTGCTTGGCTTCGAGCTGTTCGGCATACGACAGATGCTGCCATTTGCAGCCGCCGCAGATGCCGTAATGCGCACAGAAGGGTTCCGTGCGCATCGGAGAAGGCGTCTTCAAGCGCAGGATCCGCGCTTCCAGAAACTTCTTCTTCTTGCCGGTAATCTGCAGGTCGGCGATATCGCCCGGCGCCGCATACTTCACAAATACCACCCGGTTGTCTACCCGGGCCACACAATTTCCTTCAGCCGCTACCGGCCCTATTTCAATATCCTGAAGCAGGCTGAAGGATATTTCCTTCCTGCCCAACTTAAGATCCTTTGCGTTTCAATACCGTTTGCAGTGTTTCAGCGAATTTGGCAGGGTCTTCATAACCCACGCTCACGAGTACACTTTCGCCCTTGCCGGGGTTGGTCCAGAAATAGCTGGTCGGATAACCGTATGATTTCCCGCGACCCAGCCAAAGCAAGAGTTCGTCGTTGCTCATCGTTTTGCCCCCAAATTTGAAGGTCTTGGCTTTTTCCGGATTGAACTTTACAGCCACGAAGTTGGCGTTCAGCGTTTCGATGATCTGCGCATTCGTGTAGGTGTTGCGGTCCATCACCTTGCACCATCCGCACCAGTCGGTATAGGCATCAACTAGCAGGATCTTGCCTTCTTTGGCAGCTTTTTCGTAGCCGCTTTCGAAGTCAAACCAGGCCAATGCGGGCGTCTGTACAGGTTTTTTACTGCTATGTTTGGGTGCCATCACGGTGAAAGAAGCCAATGCGGCTGCCGCGGCAAAGAGGAGAGGGAAGGCGAATTTTTTCATGATCCTGCGTTTTACAAAGTTATGATGTGCAATGGGTATGCCAAACCATCCTTTGACGGTACGGTTTTTGTAATTTTGTTACAGTGCAGCGACCGGGAGACGAACTGATAGGGAAACTCGATGCCTTCATCCGAAGGTATTACCGCAACGAATTGCTGCGCGGCGGATTGTTCGCCCTGGGTTTGCTCAC
>JBKDBI010000313.1:0-11878 GCA_046314695.1 Bacteroidota bacterium
TGCAAATTTAGCGAATTATCTCCTCGAGGCGAAGGCCGTCCGCATCAATCCGGACGATCCTTTTACCTGGACGAGTGGTTTGCGCAGTCCGATCTATTGCGATAACCGCGTTTTGCTGAGTTATCCTGTCATACGTCGTTATCTCAAGGAAGCCCTTGCCGATGCGGCCCGCGCGCATTTTCCGAACGCAGGAACGATAGCCGGAGTTGCTACCGCCGGCATCGCACACGGTGCGCTATTAGCCGATGCGCTCGATCTGCCTTTCTGTTATGTGCGGCCGGAGCCTAAAAAGCATGGCCTGAAGAATCAGATTGAAGGCCGTATTGAAAAAGGGACACCCGTGCTGGTTGTTGAAGATCTGGTAAGCACCGGCAAAAGCAGCCTGGCGGCCGTTGAAGCGCTACGTGCTGAAGGCGCGGAGGTAATAGGGATGCTGGCTTTGTTCAGCTACAATTTCCCGCCTACGGCTGATAAGTTTGCTGCCGCCAAAGTGCCGCTGCATACGCTTACAGACCTCGACCGGCTTTTGCCTGTTGCTGCTGAAACCGGTTACCTCGACCCCGAAAAGCTTGAACATGTGCAGCGCTTTATCAGCGATCCGCAAGGCTGGTGGGATGTTTAACCTCTGAGCTTTCTTCACCCCCCAAATAATGCAATATTCTGACGAACAGCTTCTTTGGCTGGTGCGGCTCCTGCTCGCACATCTGGCCTCTGATTTTCTGTTGCAAACCCGCCGGATGGTGGAAAACAAAGGCTGGTTCACCCGCTGGATGGGCGCCCATATCGGCATAGTAGTTCTTACTGCCCTGATATTCAGCAGTTCATGGAAAGCCTCCCTGCTGATTGGTTTCATTCACTGGATAACGGATGGACTGAAAACAGAATCTTCCCGCCGCTGGAAGAACGGAGGCCTGCTGCTCTTTACTGGCGACCAGATCATCCATATCCTCAGTATTCTCTTCGTATGGCAATTGCCTGGAATGGACTTTTCAGCCCCCTTACTGCCCTGGCCCGATCTGCAGAGCAGCTGCGTATTACTGGGCTACGGCTTTGTTACCGGACCTGTATTTTATATCATTCAATACGCCTTGAACCAGAACCGTGCAGGTCAAACGGGTTCTACCCTCCGCGACGAAAACAAGCGCATCGGCCAATACGAACGCATGGCAGTGCTTACCCTTGCGTGGTTCGGCCAATTTATTGCCCTCAGCATTCTAATGGCGGCGCGGATCTGGTACCTGCAAAAGAACGAAAGCGATGCAGCAAACCGCGAACACCGGCTACTGGCAGCGGTGATGGGTTTTACTTTTGCGCTGCTCAGTGGGATTCTGTTGCAACAGGCCTTGTCTGCCCTCTGAGCCACTTGCCTGCCCAGCAGCACCTGATCATGAATCCCATGGAAAAGGAAGATTTCCCCTATCCGATTCCCCTGCCCTACCGAATGGAATCCTATGTAGGCGGCAAGCTTGTCCTGCGCATGACGCGGGTGCAATCGTACTTAAAAAACCTCCTCACGAGCATCCTGCCTTTGTTTATCCTGATGCAGTTCTTTCGCTTACTTGCCCTGCCTGATTACGACAAGCCGGAACTCAAGATCCAGGTGCTGGTTGTGCTTGGCGGTTTGGGCGTGATGTTCCTGCTCCTGCGAATGCGTGTAATCCGCCGCGTGGTTATTTCGGCCGGAGGCATCGAATTGATCGGACACCAATGGGGCTACCTACCGGTTAGGGAATATTTCGCCTGGCAAGAAGACGACAAACTGGAAAATGTTTATAACGGCGGGCGCAGTTCGCATTGTGCATTTCGTTTAAAGCGCGGTGAACATGCGTATCCGTTGTTCGATGTCATAGGCGGTTTGAAAGTCGATACGCAGGAAGCCGGGGCGCAAATGGCAGTTGTTCTGGAGAAAGTAGCCGGGAGGAAATGGGAATGGGTTGAATAGCATTGGGAAATTGGAAAGAAGCGCGACCACAAGCGGGAATTGAAGTCTTGGAAGGGCGACCACGAGGGTCGCCGGTACTGCCCGCCAGGGGCGCCGGTGCAGATGTGCAAAAGTGAATATGGGAAGCGCGGGGCAATTGCTTTGTTTTGCAGTTAAGCCTTGGATCCAATCGACGACATACAAGACCCCGAAGAAGAACGCGCCACCACCATCGGTTATGGCCATGCGGATATCCAGCCGGTAAGCGGATTGTTCCAGACCTGGTTCATCGATTACGCGAGCTATGTAATCATGGAACGCGCTGTTCCGACGCTGAGCGACGGTCTCAAACCGGTGCAGCGCCGCATCCTTCATGCCATGAAGGAAATGGACGACGGTCGTTTCAACAAGGTCGCAAACATTATCGGTGCGACCATGGCTTATCACCCGCACGGCGATGCGGCCATCGGCGACGCACTTGTTAACATTGGCCAAAAAGAACTCCTCATTGAAACCCAGGGTAACTGGGGCGATGTACGCACCGGCGACAGCGCGGCAGCTCCGCGTTACATTGAAGCCCGCCTCAGTAAGTTCGCTCTTGAAGTGCTGTACGACGAGGAGCTCACTACCTGGCAACTCAGCTACGACGGCCGCAAGCGTGAACCCCTCACCCTGCCCGTGCGCTTCCCCCTCGTACTCGCCCAGGGCGTTGAAGGCATCGCTGTAGGCCTGAGCACGCGCATCATGCCGCATAACTTCTGCGAACTCTGCGAAGCCAGCATCGATGTATTGCGGGGCAAAAAGACCCAAATAATACCGGATTTCCCCACCGCCGGTATGGCAGATTTCAGCCAATACAACGAAGGAAAAAAAGGCAGCCGCATCCGCGTACGGGCACGTATAGAAGAAGCCGACCGCAACCGGTTACTGATCAAAGAAATACCTTTTTCAACTACCACCGGTTCGCTCATCGAAAGCATCCTCAAAGCAGCCGACAGCGGAAAAATCAAAATCAAAAAGGTGGTAGATAATACCGCCCGCGATGTGGAAATCGAAGTGCAACTCGCACCCGGCACCTCGCCCGATAAAATGATCGACGCGTTGTATGCCTTCACCGATTGCGAAGTAAGTATCTCGCCCGCAGCCTGTGTGATTGAAGACGACCGGCCACAATTCCTGAGCGTCAACGAAATCCTCGAACGCAGCACCGCCAAAACGGTCGAACTGCTGCGCCGCAGTCTGCAGAACCGGCTCAACCGCCTGGAAAATGAATGGCATTTCTCGTCGCTCGAGAAAATATTCATAGAGAACCGCATTTACCGCGATATCGAAGAATGCGAAACCTGGGAGGCGGTAATTGAAGCCATTGAAAAAGGACTGGATCCCTTCCGCAAACTGCTCCGCCGGGAAATCACCCGCGACGATATCATCCGCCTCACCGAAATCCGCATCAAACGCATTTCCAAGTTCGATGCCTTCAAGGCCGATGAACATATCCGCGGATTGGAGAACCAGATTGCCGAAGTCAACCATCACCTCGCCAACCTCACCGATTACGCCATCGAGTGGTTCAAAAAACTGCTCAAGAACTACGGGAAGGGCCGCGAACGCAAGACGCAAATCCGCACCTTCGATAGCATCGAAGCCAATGTGGTAGCCGAAGCCAACGTAAAACTATACGCCAACTTCAAGGAAGGTTTTGTGGGTTATGGGCTGAAGAAAGACGAATTCGTCTGCGATTGTTCCGATATCGACGACATCATCGCCATCCGCAATGACGGCAAATTCATGATCAGCAAGATTTCCGAGAAACATTTCTTCGGCAAGAACCTGATCCATGTGGACGTATTCCGGAAGAATGATGAGCGCACCGTGTACAATGTTGTTTACCTCGATGGCGGCAGCAAGCGCACCATGGTAAAGCGTTTCAGCATCACCGGCATGGTGCGCGATAAGGAATATGACATCACCCAAGGCAGCGCAGGCAGCGAAATCCTGTACATGACGGTGAATAAGAACGCAGAGGCGGAAAAGATTACCATCCATCTCAGCAATCTTGCTTCGGCGCGCGTCAAGCAATTCGATTACGATTTCGCCCAATTGGCCGTAAAAAACCGCGGTGCCCAGGGGAATCTCCTCACCCGCTATCCGGTGCGCAAGGTCGAGCTCAAGGAAAAAGGACGCAGCACCGCCGGAGGCCGCAAAATCTGGTACGAACCCGAAGTCGGACGCCTGAACAGCGATGGTCACGGACAATACCTGGGCGAATTCGACGGCGACGACCGCATACTCGTGATCTGGAACGACGGCAGCTACGAACTCACCTCTTACGAGCTCACCCACCGCTACGATTCAGACAAGGTTTACCTGCTTCAAAAGTTCTGGCCCGAACAGTCTATCACCGCCTTCTATTACCACAAAGGCAACGACCAATGGTATATGAAGCGCTTTCTCATCGAAACCCTTTCGGTAGACAAGAAGTTCTCCTTCATCGGCGAAGAACCCGGCAACCAGCTCCTGGCCTGTTCAACAGCTGAAAACCCCAGCTTCGAAGCCCATTTCACCGATGCCAAGAAAGTGAAGCAACAGCAGGTGCTCGAGGCAAGCTCATTCACTGATATCAAAGGTTGGAAGGCACAGGGCACGCGCTTTGTCGGTGGCAAGATCCAGAAACTGGTGTTGCTTAGCGAGAAAGTGGGCCAATTCCAGCCACCGGTTTCTACCGTAGCGGAGAACATGCGCAACGAACCGGGCGATCCGGGGTCAGAAGGTGGTCAACTGAACCTGCTCTGAGCGGAAGTTCCGTCGCGGATGCAGTAATTTGCCACAGCCTTGGAATACGATTACTATAAACTGCTCGGTTTACCCACCGGTTCGGATGCGGCCACGGTGCGAAAAGCATACCTCGCGCTGGTGCGGCAGCACCACCCCGACCTCAATCCGGGCAATACCGAATCGGAGAACTTCATTAAAATACTGAACCAAGGCTGGGAAATCCTCTCCAATCCGGGTAAGAAGGAAATGTACGATGCCCTCTTGTACCGGCATTACAACCGCGGCACCCGGCCTGCTGAGGGTCAAACAACGCGCACAGCAAGCAGCGGCGAAAGCAGGGCACAGCGTGTCGCCAGAATCCGCGCTGAACGCAATGCCAGCTATGTGACCGACTTCAGGCAGAAACAACGCCTTTTCCGCTTTCAGCTCATTATCTGGATCCTGCTGCTCATCGGTGCACCGGTTTATGCCTTCAACAACTGGTACGCCGACTTTGAGAGTTATGACCACCTGCGCATGCTGCTTGCTGCCCTCTGTTTCGGCGCGGCCATCTTCCGTCTTATCATCCTCGGATTCCGCTACTACAGCGTGTACAATATTCTCCACCCCGACAAACCACGCAACGATGCAGCGGTTTATGGCGGTCTCCTCCTGTTGCTCTTTGTAGTGCCCGCATTGCTCTGGCAAGCCGGAGACTGGCGGAGAACCTATCATCTTAAGCACTTCGCCCGCGAAACCCAAGCCGAGGTAACTTACCGCAATGGGCTTTATGTGCGCTATCAGATACAAGTCGGAGAGCGCAGCATTACCAAGCAACGCACCTTGAGCGACCATTTCTACGGCATGGATTCAGCCACGCAGGCCGCCCGCCTGCTCCGGGTCCGCTATTCGTATAAAGACCCCCGCATCACCGAAGAAATAGACTGGATAACCCAAACTCCTACGCCATGAAGATCATCTGCATCGGGCGCAATTACGCCGACCACGCCCGCGAACTCAAGAACGACATTCCCGCCGAACCGGTCATTTTCATGAAACCCGATTCGGCTCTGATCACGGGTAACCGCCCTTTCTTCCTGCCCGAGTTTACACAAGACCTGCACTATGAAACCGAGCTCGTGGTGCGCATCCATAAGCTCGGCCGCCACATCGAAGAGCGGTTTGCGCACAAGTATTACGGCGATATCACAGTCGGCATCGACTTCACGGCCCGCGACCTCCAGCAAAAGCTGAAAACCCAAGGCCTGCCCTGGGAGCTCGCCAAAGCCTTCGACGGCTCCGCTGTACTCGGCGAATGGGTTCCCTTAGCTGGCCTCGATATCCAGGACCTGCATTTCCACCTCGACAAAAACGGCAAGACTGTGCAGCAAGGCCATACCGCCGACATGCTCTTCAATGTCAACCAAATCATCAGTTTCGTTTCCCGGTATTTCACCCTGAAAATTGGTGATCTCATCTATACCGGCACACCTGCAGGCGTGGGGAAAGTCGACATCGGCGATCAGCTAAACGGTTTTCTCGGCGATAAGGAACTGTTCCGATGCGAGGTAAAATAAAATTCCTTTTGCTCCTCGGGGCAGGTTGTTTGTTTCCATCCTTCGCAGCAGCGCAACAAAGCGATTCCCTGCCACGTAAGTACAACGGCGATTCTTCTGCATCCGCCGAAGGCTATGGTGACTTTCAGTTGCATCCTGCTGTCGGCATATTGCAGAACCGACAGGCCGGAAATCTCGTTCTCATTTCACCCGAATTCTCTTTTGGCGGCAAGCTGCGCCTCTTACTGGCACCAGCTTTTCTGTTCAACGACAGTTTCGGCAAAGGCTATTTTCTGGCCGGTATGCTCGTTCAACACAGGTTCGAGGGTCTATTACTGGAAACCCGGCTCGCAACGAATATCCGCAACAACAAGAACCCCGTGCTCCAAATCGGTTTTGGCGCGGCTCTTCCGCTTTCGCGAACCGTCTCGTTCAAAATCAACTATACGGCCATGTACGAACGCAATCCGGTGTTCAGCGGGAACATCGTCAGCGCCGGGTTGGTGTTCCGGGCGGATTGAATGGGTGGTGGGAAATGGTAGAGAAAGGGCAGGCCCTTTCTCTACCATTCACCCAAACACCTCTCCGATTGTTTTCATAGACAGGAACATCCTACCACTATCAGGGAGTTTAATGAAACCATACTTCGCGTAGAACATCTCTGCCACCGGATCGAGGGGATCAACGATAACAGCGTACGAGGCTATGCTCAACGAGACATCTAAACTGCGTTTCAGGGCATCCATTAACAGCCATTTTCCTAAACCCCGGCCCTGAAACCGTTTGTCAACAGCCAGACGACCCAGGAGCGTAACAGGTATATTGGTATAGGACGACGGCAACTTTTTCCTTCGTTCTGGTGGTAAGACATCCAGGGGAATGCCGTTGTTCGACAGCGTGTAATAACCCATGATTCCCTCCGAATTTGAATCGGGCAACACGAAACAAACCGACAACTTGCGCTTCATATCCTGCCCTGCCAGTTGTTGCAGGTATTGATTCAACGTGGGGGTACCACAGTCGAACGCCTCTTTCCGGTGCGCTGCTGTAAGTACTTTAGTGGTTGTTTTCACCGGCTATCGAGATCCAGGTATTCCGATGCGGCCTGAACCAGCGCATTGTTGGGAGCAGGAGGGTTTAACAAGGCATCAACGAAAATCGCGGCATCTTCCGCGGAAGACAGCAAGCGCTCCTTTTCCGCAATTATCTCCAATGCTTTCTCGCGGGCAGCTGTAACCACAAAATCCGACAAATTGCGATAACCGCCCAGGATTGCGGCCTTCTCAAACATAGCCTTTTGATCTTCCGGTAATCGGGCATCAAAACGGGCATCCTTAGAATTCGATGGCTTTTCCTTGGCAGACATGGTCGAAACGCAACACAAATGTACGTAATTTATCCGTACAAAAATAAAAACTTGCATTCTATTCGGAGTTGAATTTGCGTATGAGAAAGGGGAAGGCCCTTTCTCAACGGGAAATAAACATCGGAGAAGTAGAGGACGACCACGAGGATCGTTGCTCCTAGCCGATCGATTTCAACGCGGCCACCAGGGCGTCGCAATCTTCCGGACGGGTATAGAGATGTGGGGTGATGCGCACGCCGTTGATGACCGGATGCTCGATGGCGACCGTAAAGATGCGGTGCTTTTCGAACAAGAGATGCGCAAGTTGGCCCGGACTGAGGCTGAGGTGCGCTACGGTGGCGATGGCGCTGTTGCGTCCGGCCTGGTTCCAGGGCGTGAGCAGGCGCAAGGAAGGCATCTTCGCTGCTTCACCCGCCCAGCGTTCCATGAGGTAGCGCAGGCGCGCGGCCTTAAGTTCCGCACCGATGCGGCGGTGGAACGCGATGGCCTCGGGTATACTCATGAGGTGATGAATCGGACGGGTTCCCTGGTGTTCAAAACGGCGGATATTGAAGGGCGATATTGAAGTATCTGCCATCAGCGGCCAAATCTGCGGAATCCAGGGCGCCTTCATCCACAACATGCCGGCACCGAGTGGATTGCAAAGCCATTTGTGCAAACTGGCAGCCACGATATCGGCTTCCAGTTCCGGCAGTTTAAAATCGAGTTGGGCAACGCTGTGGGCTGCATCCACGACAACGCAGATATCCGGCCGTACCTGCCGCGCTGCCTTGGCAATCGCGGCTACAGGAATCACCTGGCCGCTGAGGTTGATCAGGTGCGTGAGGTGCAGCATGCGGGTGCGCGGACCGATCAGGGACACGTATGCCTGTACCACGGCCGCATCGTTTTCAGGCAGCAGCGGAACGGCCGCCGTGCGCACCGTGAAACCGTAGCGACGGGCATTCTGCATAAACGCCTCGTTCATCGAACCGTAATCCTGGTCGCCAATAACCACTTCATCACCAGCCTTCCACGGAAAACCGGCAATTACGGTATTCAGCGACTCGGTGGTATTGCGCGTGAGGGCCAGTTCTTCCGCCTGAACGCCGAGCAGTTCGGCCAGGGCAAGGCGTGCACTTTCGATGGCAGCTTCCTGCCCGCGCCGCATGAAATACGAACTGCTGGCATTGATATGGCTGCCCTGCCGGTTGGTATAGTCGCGGACTGCTTCGGGCTGCGGACTGAAATATCCGTTTTCCAGGTTGATATAGTCGCCTTCGCGCCGGAATGCCGTACGCACAATGCTCCAGTACTTCTCGTCTCGCACACGATCGGTTCCCGGCTGTTCGGCCTCATAGGAAGCCAGGGCAGCAGCAGCTGCATCAAAGGCCGGCAGCGTAAATGCTCCGGCGGCCAGTCCCATCCCCGCATGGCGCATAAATGTTCGGCGTTGCATTCCTCAAACATAAGCGGATGCAAGGAATTTTACCCGACCCGCCGCGAATGCCTGACAGATAACGGCTGTCATCCTCTTGCAGCGCCAATGTTGATTGCAAAGCCCGGGTCGGGCCGGCAATTCCACCGCACATCCCTTTCCGCCGGACAGGCACGTTGCGTTAACACATATAAGTACTTATTTTTGTACTTATGGAAGTGCTTAATTATACCGACTTGCGAAAAAACCTTGCCAGCCATCTGGATCATGTTGCCAATGAGCACGAACTGCTCATCATCAGCAGAGGGGAAGGCAAACACGTAGTGTTGCTGTCTTTGGACGATTACAATGCATTACATGAAACAGTACATCTGCTGGGTTCCGGAACCAATGCCTCACGCCTGAAGCAGGCCATGGAGGAAATGGATAAAGGAGCGTATGAAAAACACGATCTGCAGGACTGAGCATGGAATTCTTTTGGCAAAAGCCTGCCTGGGAAGATTATTTATACTGGCAGCGCACGGACAAGCTGATCTTACAAAAAATCAATGCGCTTATCCGTGAATGCCTGCGGGACCCTTTTCACGGAACAGGAAAACCCGAAGCGCTGAAAGGCAGCCTGTCAGGCTGTTGGAGCAGAAGAATCAATGCAGAACACCGGCTGGTATATAAAGTGAAGGAAGACAGGCTGCATATCCTGCAATGCCGCTACCATTATGGGTAACAGGGGCCGTTACGGTCTACACTGAAAAATTACAGGCGGTGGATGGAAAAACCGATGTTGTCTTTCGAAATCAGTCTTCCGACCGCTCGGCTGCACAAGCCTGTTCCATCTCATCCAATACGAACAGCGCCTGGTGCAGGTCTTCCACACGCAGGGCACTGAGGATGAGGGCTTTGTCGGTTTGCTTGAGCAGGAATTTATCCGGACGCGTGGCAACAAACTGGAGCATGAGCTGAAACGATTGGCTGCCATAAATGGGCGCTTGCGGATCGCCCGGGAAGAACATGCGCAATCCACCGCGGCCGAGGGAAATCTTCTCCAGACCCAGCCTTTTACCAACCCACTTGAGCCGCACGGTATCGAGCAGGCTGATCACCTCATCGGGCAATTTTCCGAAGCGATCGCGCAGGTTATCGGCAAAGGCACGGAGACCCGTTTCCGTGTCTACCCCTGCCAGCTCGTTGTAAAGACTGAGGCGTTCGGAAACACTGCTCACATACCAGGGTGGTATCAGCATTTCGTAATCGGTTTCCACCACACATTCGCGGCTGCCGATGTCTTCCGGCTGATCTCCGAACACTTCGCTGAATTCTTCTTGCTTGAGCTCCCTGACGGCTTCATCCAGGATTTTGTGGTACATATCAAAGCCCATTTCGCTGATGAAACCGCTTTGTTCAGCGCCGAGCAGGTTGCCTGCGCCACGGATATCGAGATCGCGCATGGCCACCTGGAAACCGGATCCCAGTTCATTGTATTCTTCAATCGTGCGCAGGCGCTTGCGGGCTTCGTCGGTCAGGGTGTGCAAAGGCGGCGCCAGCAGGTAGCAAAATGCACGGGTATTGCTCCGGCCCACACGGCCGCGCATCTGGTGCAGGTCGCTGAGGCCGAACATGTGCGCATGGTTGATGATGATGGTATTCGCATTTGCAATGTCCAGACCACTTTCGATGATCGTCGTGGCTACCAGCACATCGTATTCACCTTCCACAAAGCGCACCATGGCATTTTCGAGTTCGTCGCCGCCCATTTGTCCATGCGCCACGACCACTTTCACACCCGGAACACAGTCTTCTATCATGGTGGCCACATCATGGATATCCTTCACGCGGTGGTGGATGAAAAACACCTGCCCGCCGCGGTTTACTTCGTATTGTACGGCGCGTGTGATGATATCGCGGTTGAAAACCTGCAATTCAGTATGCACAGGTTGCCGGTTGGGAGGCGGCGTATTGATGATGCTGAGATCGCGTGCACCCATGAGCGAAAAATGCAGGGTGCGTGGAATCGGCGTTGCAGTGAGTGTAAGGGTGTCTACATTCACCCGCAGCTCCTTGAGTTTCTCCTTGCTGCCTACACCGAACTTCTGTTCTTCATCGATCACGAGCAAGCCCAGATCCTTGAATTCTACGTCTTTGGCGAGCAGACGGTGCGTCCCGATCAGGATATCTACTTTCCCTTCTTTTACCCGTTTCAGGGTTTCTTTCTGTTCACGCGCCGATTTGAAACGGTTGAGGTAGTCGACCGTCACAGGAAAACCGCGTAGGCGCTTTACAAAGGAACGATAGTGCTGATGCGCGAGGATCGTAGTTGGCACCAGAATGGCAGCCTGTTTCCCGTCTGTTGCCGCTTTGAAGGCAGCGCGCATGGCAACTTCTGTCTTTCCGAAACCCACATCTCCGCAAACCAGACGATCCATCGGATGCTCGCTTTCCATATCGCGCTTTACATCCTCAGTAGCCTTTGCCTGATCGGGCGTGTCTTCGTAAAAAAACGAAGCCTCCATTTCAACCTGCAAGTAACTGTCGGGCGCAAAGTTGTGACCCGGCTGCGCCTTGCGACGGGCATACAAGGCTATCAGCTCGCGGGCGATATCCTTAACCTTCTTCTTGGTACTTTTTTTCTGTTTTTCCCAGGCCGGGCTTCCGAGCTTGTGCATGACAGGCGGTTTGCCGTCTTTGCTGCTGTAGCGCGTAATCTTGTGCAGGCTGTTGACGCTTACGTACAGCAAATCACCGTCTTTGTATTCGATGCGCACCACTTCCTGTGTTACGCCGTTCACTTCCATGCGCTGCAGGCCACCAAAGCGTCCGATACCATGGTCGATATGCGTCACATAATCGCCCGGCTGCAGGTTCCTGAG
>JBKDBI010000314.1:0-11125 GCA_046314695.1 Bacteroidota bacterium
CCGTTCGACATGGTGTTCCAGGTACTTCCGCCGTTGGAGCTTCCCGCGATGTTCACGCCGCCGGTTACAACGCGGTTGCTGTCGGTATAGGCAACACCCAGCATTACGCAATAGGTCTGGTAACCGCTGCCGATAGCAGTAGGAACGGTGCGGCGGATCCAGCTCTTGCCGCCGTCAGAGCTTTTCATGAATGCGGTGGCATTGGAACTGAAACCGGGACCTTCGAACAAGGCATACACCACATTCGGGAAGGCGCGGCAGTAGTCAAACTCAATGCGGCCGTAAGCGCCCTGTGCAGGGATATCGCTGTCTACCACAATTTGGTATGTGCCGGCATTCCCGCTCGGGCTGCTGTAGATTCCTGTGCTGATGCGCGTGAAGAGCACGCCACCGTCGGGGCGGCACATGACGTCTGAAACACGCGCATTGCTGTAAACAGCCTGCCAGGTGGCACCCGCATCCTGACTGCGGTACAAGGCTTTGTCGGTGCCGGCGTAAAGGGTGTTGGTGTCGGTGAGCGAGTGATCGATGGCCCAAACCGATTCCATGCCACTCAAATTGCGGCTGCCGGGAAGTTGGGTAAAGGTTTTGCCGCCGTCGGTGGATTTAAAGATGCCGTCGCCGCCTACACCGGCACTGTTCGCGCGGGCTTCACCGGTTCCGTAGTATATCACGTCCGGATCGAATGGGCTTTGCACGATACAGCTCACCATGAGGCTGGTCTGGTGGTCGTTCAGTGGCGTCCAGCTGCTGCCGCCGTTTTCGCTGCGCCAGAGTCCGCCGGAAATGCCACCGGCCAGGATGATATTGTCGTTGCGGCGATCAACCATCAACGCACGTGTGCGGCCTCCGGTAGTATTGGGGCCGAGTTCGTAAAGTGTGTCAAAAAGGTTGATGCCTGTGCGAAGGCTGGCCTTGCGCTTGTCGGCCGCATCCCAGGCCGCATATTGCCATTGCGGAATTACGCCGTCGGCATTCTTCTTTTCGTTGAACCATTGCTGGAAATAACCCGGATTTTCCCCGCGTTGCAGCGGATTCGTGGTCAACTTCCGGTCAATAGCCATCCCTGCCCACACGAGGCCGGCGACAAAAGCGAATGGTATCAGTTTCTTCATGCGTTGTATTTCTGTCAGTTTGGGTTTGAAATGGTTGCCTGTGGCACAGGGCCGTTTTGCCATAAAGAAGGTGCAGCCTGCAATCCGCCGAGCAAGACCCGCACGCGGTGCATGCCCCGGGCTTTCAACATGGAGGCGAAAAGGAAGCTGTTGCCACCGTCATGGCAGTATAGGTATAAATCGTGCTCGCCCGCCGGCAACCCATCTTCGTCGTCGAAGGCTTCCGGTGGGATAGATTGCGCATTTTCCAGGGCGCCGACGCGAAAAGCGGATTGCGAACGGGTATCGATGAGTTGCGGACTGGAAAAGCGCATGTCCAAACCGAGCTCTTCTTCATCCACCCAGACCAGCATGTCTAGCCGGCCTGCGCTAAGGGTCCATTCCTCTGCATCAAAAAGCCAGTAACCTTCTGCGCCGGTCAATCCGGTTTCTGCCAGCGCCGCCATGCATGCGTCTTTGTTTTCTGCATCGCATACCACCAGAAAACGCCGGTCGAGGTCGATCATCCGGTGGATGTTCCGCAGGAAGGCTGCTCCGGGAGGAAGGTTCAGCGAACCGGGAACATGGCCGTCTGCGAATTGTTCTGCAGTGCGCATATCCAGCACCAGGCTGCCCTCAGATGAAAACTGTCGGACGGTAGCTGCATCCAGTTGCTTTACCGTCAAAGGATAAGCTACCTGCAAATCAGACATTGAAAGGTTGTAATGTTCAACAGGAATGGAAGGGAAGGCCACCTCGGCGTATTGCAATTCAGCCCAGGCGTTCAGACTTGGGTATATGCCCTGGGCGCTGTAAACGGGCACCTGATCCCGCTCCAGCCCGCTTGCGTTCTCCAGTTCTTCCGGAGTGGCAAGGCCCGTGAAATAAGCCTGAACTTTTCCATCGGCACCTGTCAGTCGCAAAATGCAGCGCCTGGCATTCAGGCTGAGAGCAGATAAACCCGCGGCATCCAGCGTTTGCCAACCTTGGGTTTCCCTGGCCGGCATCAACAACTTCAGGCCGGGAACAGAGGTTTGCAGTATCCGATGGGCACTGATTCTGTCCGCAGGAACCGAAGTCAATACCACGGCTTGCAGTTCACCATCAAGCTGCTTGTATGCCTCCGCTGCAGCCAGTCCCGGATCGATGAGTGTAATCCCTTTTCCATCGCTGATTGCGTATGTATTGCGCGCGATACCTTTTAGTGCGATGGAATGGATGTGCATGCAGTTCTTTATGCCGGATGGCAAAGATACGTCAGAAGCGCTTTGGGCCTTGTAAATGCGGCGTCAATTTGCGCCGTTCAGGAGGAAGTTGTCGCTTTAAAAAACGCATTCAGGCTGTCCTGAACCCAGTCGGCTACAGCCCGGGCAATCGGCGCGGGCGATTGTTGCTGCCAGGCTTGTTCCAGTGTTTTGATATAGGAGTCAATCGCCGATTCCGCGCAGCATTGCACCAGCGGATAACCGGCTTTCAATAAGCTGTATTGCAAGAGTAACCTGGCCATTCTTCCATTCGCATCGGGATAAGGATGTATCCGGATGAAGCGATAATGCAAAGCAGCCGCGCGGTAAACCGGATGAGACGCGCTTTCGCGCTCGTAGGCGCTGAGCAGGTTTTCCAACGCTGCCTGAATATGCTGCGGAGCGGGTGGGAGTGGTGCGCTGCCGGGCAAAACGGCGATTTCATCCCGAAATCTTCCGCCTTCGGCAATGCCGCGCAGCAACAAGCCATGCAGGCGGTTGATCAACCCAAGGTTCAGTGTTTCTCCTTGCATGGCCCAACGCCGGATAAAGGCCTGCGCCTCCGCCAGGTTGAGCAAGGCTAGTTGTTCATCCAGGTCTTTACCGGCAATACTTTTTCGCTGGAGCAAAACCTGTTGCACTTCTTCTTTGCTGAAGGGAAAGCCGGCCAGGATCATGCTGTAATGGGCAGCCTGCCAGTCGCATTGCCGGCGGTAGGCATCGCTTTCCTTGTCCCGCATCGCCTGCCAGCGTTCCAGTAAGGGTTGCAGGGCTGGGGCTTCAAATGGCTCTGCCGATTCGGGTTTGGAGAGGCGAAGACCGGCCATGCGAAGAACTTCAAATGGCTCACTGCAAGCATCCAATTCACCCAAAACCCGCTCGCAATACCAGGTTTGCGACAATGCGCTGAGATCGGCATCCAGTGCTTTAGCCAGCAAGGGCAACTGACTCCGTGTGGGGAGGCGCTCTCCTTTTTCGAAGCGGCTGAGCAGGCTGTTGTCGAGACCCGTCAGTTCGCTGAGGGTGCGCAATTGCATGCCTTTGTCCAGCCGCAACTGCCGGATCACATCGCTGAAAGCACGGGTTTCCATGGAGTAGCCTGACGAATGTAGGGAAAACAAAAGAGCCATCCACCGTGCGGCAGATGGCTCTCCTGAGATGGAATCGTTTAAGCGTTCACCGAACGGCGGATGATGTTCAGGGCGCCACCGGCCTTGAACCATTCGATCTGCTGCTCGTTGTAGCTGTGGTTTACGGTGATGGTATCGCTGCTTCCGTCTTCATGGTGCAATACCACCTGCAGCGGCACACCGGGAGCAAAGCTGGTCAGACCGAGGATGTCGATGGTGTCGTTTTCACGGATCTTGTCGTAGTCTTCCTTATTGGCAAAGGTGAGCGCCAACATGCCCTGCTTCTTTAGGTTGGTTTCATGGATACGAGCGAAGCTCTTCACCAGCACGGCGCGCACACCGAGGTGACGGGGCTGCATGGCGGCGTGCTCGCGGCTGGAGCCTTCGCCGTAGTTTTCATCGCCTACCACGAGGGTGCCGATGCCGGCCGCTTTATAAGCGCGCTGGGTGGCAGGAACCGCTCCGTACTCGCCGTTGAGCTGGTTGCGCACTTCATTGGCCTTGTCGTTGAAGGCGTTGATGGCGCCGATGAGCAGGTTGTTGGAGATATTGTCGAGGTGTCCGCGGAACTTCAGCCAGGGACCCGCCATAGAAATATGGTCGGTAGTGCACTTGCCTTTGGCTTTGATGAGCAGGCGCAGGGCTTTCAGGTCTGTACCTTCCCAGGCTGCGAAAGGATCGAGCAGCTGCAGGCGGTTGCTGGTGGGGCTCACTTTTACCTGAACGGAGCTGCCGTCGGCTGCGGGCGCCTGATATCCGGGATCTTCCACGTCGAAACCCTTGGCCGGCAATTCGTCGCCGCTCGGAGGATCGAGTTTCACCTGCTCGCCTTTTTCGTTGATGAGCGTGTCGGTGAGCGGATTGAAGGTAAGGTCGCCGGCAATAGCCAGGGCAGTAACCAGTTCAGGACTGGCCACGAAGGCAAAGGTGTTCGGGTTGCCGTCGGCGCGCTTGGCGAAGTTGCGGTTGAAGCTGTGAACGATGGTGTTTTTCTCCTGCTTCTCAGCACCCATACGGTCCCACATGCCGATGCATGGTCCGCAGGCATTGGCGAAAACTGTCGCTCCGATCTTGTCGAATACATCGAGGAAGCCGTCGCGTTCGATGGTATAACGCACCTGCTCGCTGCCGGGCGTAATGGTAAATTCAGCTTTCGTTTTGAGGTCTTTGTCTGCCACCTGGCGGGCGAGGCTCACGGCACGGCTGATGTCTTCGTAGCTGGAGTTGGTGCAGCTGCCGATCAGTCCGACTTCCACTTTGGTAGGCCAGCCGTTGGCCGCAGCCACTTCCTTCATCTTGCTTACCGGCGTAGCCAGATCGGGCGTGAAGGGACCATTCAGATGGGGTTCGAGTTCGCTCAGGTTGATTTCGATCACCTGGTCGAAGTACTTTTCAGGATTGGCGTACACATCGGCGTCGGCGGTGAGGTGTTCGCGGATGCCGTTGGCCATGTCTGCAATTTCGGCGCGGCCGGTGGCGCGGAGATAGCGCTCCATGCTGTCGTCGTAACCGAACGTTGAAGTGGTGGCACCGATTTCAGCACCCATATTGCAGATGGTGCCTTTACCGGTGCAGCTCATGTTGATGGCGCCTTCACCGAAATATTCCACGATGGCACCGGTTCCGCCTTTTACGGTGAGGATACCGGCTACTTTCAGGATAACGTCTTTCGGTGCAGTCCAGCCATTCAGTTTGCCGGTGAGCTTCACACCGATCAGTTTGGGCCATTTGAGTTCCCAGGGAAGGCCGGCCATTACGTCGCAGGCATCCGCGCCGCCGACGCCGATGGCGATCATGCCGAGGCCGCCGGCGTTCACCGTATGGCTGTCGGTTCCGATCATCATTCCGCCCGGGAAAGCGTAGTTTTCAAGTACCACCTGGTGGATGATACCGGCGCCGGGCTTCCAGAAGCCGATGCCGTATTTGTTGGAAACGGAAGCCAGGAAGTCGTACACTTCGCGGCTTTCTTCGTTGGCAGTTTTTAGATCGGTTTCGGCATCTACCTTGGCGGTAATCAGGTGGTCGCAGTGTACGGTGCTGGGTACGGCTACCTTGGGGCGGCCGGCCTGCATGAACTGCAACAAAGCCATCTGGGCAGTTGCGTCTTGCATGGCAACGCGGTCAGGAGCGAAATCCACGTAGCTCTTGCCACGCTCATAGGTTTCACTGATACCGCCTTCCCAGAGGTGGCTGTAGAGGATTTTTTCGGTCAGGGTGAGGGGGCGGCCCAGCTTCTCGCGAGCGGCAGCAACCCGCGCCGGCATTGCGGCGTACACTTTGCTGATGAGGTCTAAATCGAATGCCATGGATCTTGTTCAGCCGCGAATTTAGTTTTTTGAACGGGTAAAACCTGCGCAGGCTGTGGTATTCAACTGCCAATGAAAGTCATATCCGTCTCTGACTCCGGTCAGTTTGAGCCGGCGCGTCCTTTTTTTCCTTCGCTGCATCATTCTGCAAGCATGCCAGTTTACCACGAATCAGGAAGCATCCCCTCCAAGCGGCACGTTGTGTTCCGCAAGCCCGACGGCGGATTGTACCAGGAAGAACTTGTCGGAACCCAGGGTTTCAGCGGTATGTCTTCCCTCGTCTATCACCTCTATCCACCCACACGGGTTACCCGGGCCGGCATGGAGTATTCCGTTCAGCCTGAAATCGCCGTCGAAAACAACA
Source organism: Bacteroidota bacterium (assembly GCA_046314695.1). GTDB lineage: Bacteria > Bacteroidota > Bacteroidia > NS11-12g > UBA955 > REEB481. Next base: position 6,139 of record JBKDBI010000314.1, read on the forward strand.
TGCGGAGCCTGAGTTTCAAAGGCCTCGAAATTCCGGAACACCACGACTACCTCAAAAGCCGGCATACCCTGTTCGTGAACGACGATATGCAGATCGGCCTCGCAGCTCCGAGCGGCAATGTGGAGTACTTCTATAAGAACGCCGACGCCGACGAACTCATCTTCGTACACTACGGCAGCGGCACCTTGTACACCATGTTCGGCGAACTGCCTTTCGTGCCGGGCGATTATATCGTGATTCCCCGCGGAACCGTCTACCAGTTTCGCTTCGATAACAACTACAACCGGCTCTTGTATGTGGAATCGCATGGCCCGATTTTCACCCCGAAACGCTATCGCAACGAATTTGGACAGCTGCTCGAACATTCGCCTTTCTGCGAACGCGATATCGTGCGGCCGCGCAACCTGCAGACCATCGACCAGGAAGGCGAGTTCCCGGTCTTCATCAAGAAAAGAGGAACCATGTTCCCTTATGTATACGGCAACCATCCATTCGATGTTGTCGGTTGGGACGGTTACCATTATCCTTACGCCTTCTCCATTCACAACTTCGAACCCATCACCGGCCGCATCCACATGCCGCCACCGGTGCACCAGACTTTCGAAGGGCGCAACTTCGTGATCTGTTCCTTCGTGCCACGTTTGTACGATTACCATCCAGACGCCATTCCTGCGCCTTATCACCATTCCAATATCGATTCAGATGAAATCCTCTATTACGTAGATGGCGATTTCATGAGCCGCAACAATATCGGCAAAGGCCAGCTCACCTTGCATCCGGGCGGCATTCCCCACGGTCCGCACCCCGGCGCGATCGAACGCAGCATCGGCAAGAAAGAAACCAAAGAAATGGCCGTGATGATTGACCCTTTCAATCCGGTGAAAATTACCCGCACGGCACTCGAACTTGAAGTGGACAATTATTACCTCAGCTGGATCGACGAACCCCAACACGCATAAAAACTTTCCATGGATACGCTGACACCCGACCTCACCGCGGTCAAGAATTTCGAATACCAGGCCACGAAGATTTTTGAAACCGCCCAGGATTTCCTCCCCATCAACGGCACCGATTACGTCGAATTGTACGTGGGCAATGCCAAGCAAGCCGCCCATTATTACAAGACCGCTTTCGGTTTTCAGGAACTGGCCTATGCCGGTCTGGAAACCGGGTTGCGCGACCGCACGAGCTATGTGCTGGTGCAAGATAAGATCAGGCTGGTGCTTACTACGCCGCTCGACAGCCAATCGCCGATCGCCGAACATCTCCGCCAGCACGGCGACGGGGTGAAAGTGATTGCCCTCTGGGTTGACGATGCCGTTTCGGCCTTCAACGAAACCGTGAAGCGCGGCGCCAAACCTTATCTGCAGCCTGAAACCCTGCGCGATGAAAACGGCGAAATCGTGCGTTCCGGCATTCATACCTACGGCGATACCGTGCATCTGTTCGTGGAGCGCAAGAACTACAAAGGTCTCTTTATGCCCGGTTTTGAAGCCTGGCAAACGGAATACCGCCCAACGCCGGTCGGGCTCAAATACATCGACCACATGGTAGGCAATGTCGAACTCGGCGCCATGAACAAATGGTCTTCGTTCTACGAGCAAGTGATGGGTTTCACCAACCTGGTAACCTTCGACGACAAAGACATTTCGACCGAATACACGGCGCTCATGAGCAAGGTGATGTCGAACGGCAACGGCCGCATCAAGTTCCCGATCAACGAGCCAGCCATCGGGAAGAAGAAGAGCCAGGTGGAAGAATACCTCGACTTCTACAACGGTCCGGGTTGCCAGCATATCGCCGTAGCCACTGACGATATCGTATTTACCATTTCTGAAATGCGCCGCCGCGGCGTGGAATTCCTCTATGTGCCCGGTTCATACTACGACACCGTGCGGGAGCGCGTGGGCATCATTGAAGAAGACATGGAAGAACTGAAGCGCTGGGGCATCATGGTCGACCGCGACGAAGAAGGCTATCTGCTGCAGATTTTCACCAAACCGGTGGAAGACCGGCCGACCTTGTTCTTCGAAATCATCCAGCGCAAAGGAGCCAAAAGTTTCGGCAAAGGCAATTTCCAGGCCTTGTTCGAGAGCATTGAAGAAGAACAGCGCAGACGCGGAACCCTCTGAATCTATCCCATATTTCCCCTATGCAAGGAAGCCGGTGCGAGCCGGCTTTTTTGTTGCCTGGCGGTCAATTCTCTAAGGCTCGTCGAAATACACTTGTTCTACAAGCAGAATAAAATACTTTTGCTATCCGAAATCATGTTTTCGTATAGGCTAAAAACATCCTTCCTGATCTTGTTCCTTCCTGCTATGGCTGCGGCGCAGACCGACAGCGCCGGCATGGACGAGCTGGTGATCAGCGGAACCCTGAAGCCGGTGAAGCGCAGCGAAAGCCCGGTGCCGGTCGAAACGCTCACCCGCAGCTTCCTCCGCGCCAACCCGGGTCCGAATATTTTTGAATCGCTGCAAATGGTGAACGGCCTGCAACCCCAGGTGAACTGCAATGTCTGCAGCGCCGGCGATATCCATATCAACGGCATGGAAGGGCCGTATACACTGGTGACCATCGACGGCATGCCCTTGATGAGCAGCCTGGGCACGGTATACGGACTGATGGGCATTCCGAACAGCTTGTTGCAACGCGTTGAAGTGATCCGCGGTGCCGCTTCGGCCTTGTATGGTTCTGAAGCCATGGCCGGTGTAATCAACCTGATCACCCGCGAACCGGGTAACAAAACGCGCTGGACGGCCGATTACAGCCTCAGCAGCGATGCCGAACACAGCCTCGACCTGGGCGCAGGTTACCGCATCGGAAACCTCCGCATGCTCAGCAGCCTCCACGGTTTTTCCATGAGCCGGCCCTTCGACCGCAACGGCGATGGCTTTGCCGATATACCGGTACAACAGCGCTACAGTTTCTTTCAGAAAATGAGCCTGCCGCTGGCCGATGGCAGAAAGGCAAGTTTTGCATTCCGCCGTTTCGGCGAATACCGCTGGGGCGGGCAAATGCAATGGGAAGAACAGTTTGCCGGCACCGACTCGGTGTATGGCGAACGCATACGAACCGGCAGAACGGAATTGCTGGGCGCGATTGAACTGGGTGTTTTGGGCCGGCCGCGCTGGCAGTTTTCCTTCATAGACCATAGGCAAGGTTCAGTTTACGGACTGCTGCCCTTCAACGCAAGGCAGAGCATCTTCTTTTCCCAGTTCTTGTGGGATGGCACGTTCCGCGGCTGGCAATGGCTGGCCGGTTTGCCTTTCCGCTTCACCCGCTACGACGACAATACGCCTGTCACCGCGCAGGTGCAACGCATGCCCTTGCCGGGGGCTTTTGTGCAATTGGAAAAGGAATGGAACCGCAGCTGGCGCAGCAATTTCAGCCTGCGCAGCGATTACGACGCGGTGCATGGCTGGGTATGGAGCCCGCGCCTGGCCATGCAATACAAACCGTCCGGCAGTCCGCACAACCTGCGCTTCAATATCGGCAGCGGTTACAGGGTGGTGAATGTGTTTACGGAAGACCATGCAGCCCTCAGCGGTTCGCGCAGGGTGGTGTTCAGGGAAGCCCTGGACCCGGAGCGGTCGTGGTCGGGCTTGTTGTCTTATGTGCGGACTTTCACCGGCCGGCGGGCTTTTTTCCGTTGGGAAAGTTCGATGTTCTACACGCGCTTCGGCAACAAGATCGTGGCCGATTATTTCACGCATCCTGACCAGGTGATTTACGAGAACCTGGATGGTTTTGCACTCAGCCGCGGTCTGAGCATGGACTTCGAGCGGCAGCACCGCAGCGGGCAGCGCATCAACCTGGGTATTACCCTGCTCGACGTCAGCCTCACGGAAGCCGACAGCACCGGAACCATGCGCAGTGAGCAGCAGGTGCATACGCCGCCATTCAGCGCCAGCCTGCAGTTTCACCAGCCCTTGAACCACAATTGGTCGCTCGACGTGAACGGGCGCCTGTTCAGTCCCATGCGGCTGCCCATCGTACCCAACGATTTTCGGCCGGAATATTCGCCCTGGCATGGCTTGCTCAATCTCCAGTTTATCCGCAAGAGCCGGAGCGGTACAGAATTTTATGCCGGCATCAGGAACCTGCTCAATTTCACTCCGCGCGACCCATTGCTGCGCCCTTTCGATCCCTTCGACAAGGAGACAGGACTCAACAACCCCAATGGCTACACTTTTGACGCATCCTACAATTATGCCAGCATGCAAGGCCGCAGGGTGTTTGTGGGTGTGAGGCGGCAGTTTTGAATGTCCTCTGACAATCCACCCGGCTTTTATTTCTGTCCTTTTGATAGTTTGCAGCCGTTTGATTTTACCACGGCTTATCCGGCTTAACGCTACGCGGTTTGCCGGAATACATGCCTGTAATATCGCACAACCCACATTCAATCAAGCCGATATGAACCCAAACTACCCATATACAACCCAACGACAGCACAAACAGAACAGGGTGCGACTGACCAGGTGTATCGCCACTTTTGCGCTTTTGCTGCTTTTTCGGGCAGTGCCGGTGCAGGCCCAGTCGCCGCAGCTTTTCGAAGAAAAAGTGCTGTTGAACAACCTTTCCGCGCCCTGGGGCTTCACCTTCATCAACAGCAATGAAATCCTGTTTACCGAAAAACAGGGTAAACTCTTCCATTACAAGATTGCAGAGAATGCGCTGAGCGAGATCAGCAATCTGCCGGCCATTGCTCAAAACGGACAGGGCGGTCTGCTCGATGTGGCGCTGCATCCGCAATTCGCAAGCAATGGCTTTGTGTATCTGACGTATGCCGTGAACGCCACCGGCGGACAGACCACCGCGCTGGGCAGAGGCAAGCTGCAGGGCAATCGGCTGGACAGCTTCATGGAGCTGTTCCGCGCCTTGCCCATCCGCAATTCAGGCCAGCACTTTGGCAGCCGCATTGTCTTCGATCGCAACAACTACCTCTATATGTCGGTCGGCGACCGGGGTTTGCCTGAAACAGCCCAGG
>JBKDBI010000315.1:0-6538 GCA_046314695.1 Bacteroidota bacterium
CCTCCTCGGGGCTTTTGCAGGCCTGGGCATTTGGATGTTGTACCTCCGTTTCCACTGTGGTGATGCCTTGGCTTTTTCGCATGCACAATCGGCCTGGGACCGCGGATTTCGCTGGCCCTGGATGGCGTTTTTCAACCACGGAGAACCCGCTATTACAATCCTTAGTTGCTATGCTCTCCTCTCGCTCGGACTCGTCGCCTGGGCCTTTCGACGCAATGTCATGGGTTTGCTATTTCATGCCATTAACCTCCTTTTCCCGCTGAGTACCGGACAAATCATCTCCTGGCCGCGCTACGCATCGGTCAACCTGCCGGCATGGCTGGAACTCAGAAACCACCTGCAAGGCAGGCGGTTTTTTGTCTTGCTGGCTGTCATTGCCCTGCTGCATGCAGCGGCATGGATGGCCTGGCTCGACAATATGCCGGTCTGGTCGTACTGACACGCCGGAACGGTTAACTTTGCGGCCCGAAAAACAGCATCTTCTATGGATCAAGCGGTATATCAACCCGGAAATAAAGTGAGAATTGTAACGGCCGCCAGTCTCTTTGACGGCCACGATGCGGCCATCAACGTCATGCGCCGCATCATCCAGGCTACGGGCTGTGAAGTCATACACCTGGGCCACGACCGCAGCGTGCAGGAAGTGGTGGACACCGCCATCCAGGAAGACGCCAATGCCATTGCACTGACCAGTTATCAGGGCGGGCACAATGAGTATTTCCGCTACATGTACGACCTGCTCCGCGAACAGGGCGCAGGCCATATCCGCATCTTTGGCGGTGGCGGCGGTGTGATCCTGCCAGACGAGATCAAGGAACTGATGGATTACGGTATCACCCGGATCTATTCACCCGACGACGGCCGCGAGCTCGGCTTGCAGGGCATGATCAACGACCTCGTGCAGCGCAGTGATTTTCCTACCGGTGACAATTTGCCCGAGCTGCATGCATTCCCCGGCACGGCAGATAAGTCGATCCTGGCCCGCATCATCAGTGCAGCGGAGAACTTTCCGGCCGAGCATGCTGCTTACCTCCAAAAGGTACGCGAACAGGCCGCCGCATTGAAAACCCCTGTTCTTGGCATCACCGGTACCGGCGGCGCAGGAAAAAGCTCGCTGGTGGATGAACTGGTACGCCGCTATCTCAGCGACTTCCCTGAAAAAACCATCGGCATCATCTCGGTTGATCCCAGCAAACGGAAAACCGGCGGCGCGCTCCTGGGCGATCGTATCCGCATGAACAGCATCAACAACCCGCGTGTTTTTATGCGTTCGATGGCTACACGCCAGGCCAACCTCGCCCTGAGCGGCCATGTGGATGATGCCGTAGCCATTCTCAAGCTGGCAGGCTACGACCTGATTGTCGTGGAAACCAGCGGAATCGGCCAAAGCGATACTGAAATAACCGAACACAGCGACGTCTGCCTTTACGTGATGACGCCCGAATACGGCGCTGCCACCCAATTGGAGAAGATCGACATGCTCGATTTTGCCGATATCGTTGCCTTGAACAAATTCGATAAGCGCGGAGCGGCCGACGCCCTGCGGGATGTGCGCAAGCAATACCAGCGCAACCACAAGTTCTTCGACCGCGATGCCGATACCATGCCCGTTTACGGCACGATTGCCAGTCAGTTCAACGATCCGGGCATGAACAGCCTGTACCGGGCGCTCATGGACACCATTGTGGCCAAAACCGGAGCTGAACAACTGCGCAGCGATTGGCAGAGCAGCGACGAAATGAGCGAGAAAATCTTCATCATTCCACCTGCCCGCAACCGCTATCTCAGCGAAATCAGCGAGAACAACCGCCGTTACGATGCGCAGGTGAAAGAACAAGCCGCGGCGGCCGACAAATTGTATGCACTTTGGCGTTCGATGGAAACCCTTTCCGGATTATCGCTCGATGTAAGTGAAGGGGAATCTGGCGCATTCGACAAACTGCGTGTCCATGAGGACGCTGAACGCGCTGATGTTTTGCGCGTTTTGATGGCTGAATTCGACCGCATCAAACGCAAACTTTCGCCCGAGGTATGGGATATGCTCACCGGCTGGAAACACGAAGAACTGCAATACCAGGGCGAGCATTATGTATATGAAGTTCGCGGCAAGGAAATCAAGGTACCGAACTATACCGAAAGCCTGAGCCATACCCGCATTCCCAAGGTGGCCATGCCCCGTATGCAGAGCTGGGGCGACAAGGTGCGCTGGGCCATGCAGGAAAACACACCCGGCTTCTTCCCATACACCGCAGGAATTTATCCTTTCAAGCGCGAAGGCGAAGACCCCACGCGCATGTTTGCGGGTGAAGGCGGTCCGGAACGCACCAACCGGCGTTTCCACTATGTGAGCATCGGCATGCCGGCCAAACGCCTTAGCACCGCCTTCGACAGCGTTACCCTTTACGGACGCGACCCGGATACCCGGCCCGATATCTATGGCAAAATTGGCAATAGCGGTGTAAGTGTCTGCTGCCTCGACGATGCCAAGAAACTCTACTCCGGCTTCAACCTTGCCGACCCCAAGACTTCGGTGAGCATGACCATCAACGGCCCTGCGCCCATGCTGCTCGGATTCTTCATGAATGCCGCCATCGACCAGCAATGCGAATTGTATATCAAGGAGCACGGGCTGGAGGCTGAAGTGAACCGAAAGATCGATGCCATCTATGCCGAAAAAGGGCTACCCAGGCCGGTATACAACGGCGACTTACCCGAAGGCAACGACGGGCTCGGATTGATGCTGCTTGGCGTGACCGGAGACCAGGTGCTTCCGGCAGATGTGTACGAAAAAATCAAGGCCTATACGCTGAGCCAGGTGCGCGGCACGGTACAGGCAGATATCCTGAAGGAAGACCAGGCGCAGAATACCTGCATTTTCAGTACCGAATTCGCACTCCGCCTGATGGGCGATGTGCAGCAATACTTCATTGAGCAGAAGGTCAGGAATTTCTACAGCGTCAGCATCAGCGGATACCATATAGCAGAAGCCGGAGCAAACCCGATTACGCAACTTGCATTTACGCTGGCCAATGGTTTCACGTATGTGGAATACTACCTGAGCCGCGGCATGAACATCGACGACTTTGCGCCGAACCTCAGCTTCTTCTTTTCGAACGGAACCGATCCGGAATATGCCGTTATCGGCCGTGTGGCGCGCCGCCTCTGGGCCAAGGCTATGAAGCTGCGTTACGGCGCCAATGCGCGCAGCCAGATGCTGAAGTACCATATCCAGACCAGCGGCCGCAGTCTGCATGCGCAGGAAATCGATTTCAATGATATCCGCACCACCTTGCAGGCGCTCTATGCGATCTACGACAACTGCAACAGCCTGCATACCAATGCCTACGACGAAGCGATTACCACGCCGACGGAAGAAAGCGTGCGCCGGGCGATGGCCATTCAGCTGATTATCAACCGGGAGCTTGGACTGGCGAAGAACGAAAACCCACTGCAGGGCTCCTTCATCATTGAAGAACTCACCGACCTGGTTGAAGAAGCAGTATTAACTGAATTCGATCGCATCACCGAACGCGGTGGCGTGCTGGGAGCCATGGAAACGATGTATCAGCGCGGAAAAATCCAGGAAGAAAGCCTGTATTACGAGACACTCAAGCATACCGGCGAATTGCCCATCATCGGTGTGAACACTTTCCTGAGCAGCAAAGGTTCTCCGACTGTTTTGCCGCGAGAGGTGATCCGCAGCACAACTGAGGAAAAAGAGTTCCAGATCAATACTGTGCGCAATCTCCAGCAGGCGGGTGGCGAACGAGCCGCTCAGGTATTGCGGAATATTCAGATTGCGGCGATCAAAAACGAAAACCTCTTTGCCGCCCTGATGGACGCCTGCAAGGTCTGCACCCTCGGCCAGATCACCCAGGCACTGTTCGAGGTTGGCGGGCAGTACCGACGCAACATGTAATCCGTTTACAAACGCGTATACACGGGTATATGCGTTTTTTATACGAATACCCACCGGCGCCTGGTTGTAACATTGCAGCAGTTATGTTGCCGAGTGATACTACTTTCATCAATGCAGAAGCCGAGCTGGCACGGCAATTTGTTTTCGAGACAGACATTTCAGCATTCCTGACGGGCAGCGCAGGCACAGGGAAAACTACTTTCCTGCGGAACCTGCTCAACGACATGCCCAAACAGACCTTGGTTGCTGCTCCCACGGGTGTGGCAGCCATCAATGCCGGCGGGATGACCCTTCACTCCTTGTTTGGCTTGCCCTTGCGCATGTATTTCCCGACCCGCGACCGCATCGACCCCAACCTGGGCAACAACACCGATATGCTGGTCAGCCATTTTCATTACAACAAGGAAAAGCGCCTGTTGCTGCAGACGCTTGAAATGCTGGTGATTGATGAAATCAGCATGGTGAGGGCGGATATCTTTGATGCGGTCGATTTGGCCTTGCGTTACGTCCGACGCAATCCTGCCCCTTTCGGTGGTGTGCACTTACTACTAATAGGCGACCTGGCCCAATTGCCACCAGTCTTGCGCGAAGAGGAAAAAGCAGCCTTCGAAAAGTATTACGAAGGGCCTTTCTTTTTTCAGTCCAAAGCCTGGAAAACGCTGCAAGCAGTGCAGATCAAACTGCAACATATATACAGGCAGAGTGATCCGCGTTTCATCAACCTGCTGAACAATCTGCGTGAAAACCGCATAACCCCTGAAGACCGGCAACTGCTGGACAGCAGATTGCGGAATCCGGCAGATAAAACCTCAGCGCATTTTATCACCCTCACCAGCCATAACCGCAAAGCCGACAGCATGAACCAGGAGGCCCTGGCGCGATTGCCCGGCAAGGCCGTTTGCTTCGCGGCCGAAATCAAAGGCGAAATCAATGAAGCACAAGTCCCGGCTGAACGTGAGCTGCATCTCAAACCCGGCGCACAAGTCATGTTCATCCGCAACGACAGCAGCGGGGAACGGCTATACTTCAACGGAAAAATCGGCACCCTGACGGGCTTTGACGACGAACAGCTCGAAGTGCATTTCGCCGATACCAACAAACAGATTTCGGTCGGACGCGAAACCTGGGAGAATATCCGCTATCGTTTTGACGCCGAGAAGCAAGCGGTGCAGGAAAACACGGTCGGCACGTACAAGCAGTTCCCAGTCCGCCTGGCCTGGGCAGTAACCATTCACAAAAGCCAGGGGCTCACTTTCGACCGGGCGATGATCGATGCGGGTGAATCGTTCGCTGCCGGACAGGTGTATGTCGCGCTCAGCCGTTGCCGCAGCCTGGATGGTTTGGTGCTCTGTTCAAAAATCGGAGACCGCAACTTGTTTACCGATCCGCACGTGGCTGCGTTTTTATCTGCCGAGCCAAATCCGGAAGAATTACAGCGGCGGCTTGAAGCGGGCCGCGATGCCAAACTACAAAGCGATCTGCAGCGCGTGTTTCGTTTTTCTGATCTCGGCGCAGCCCTGCACACCTGGTATCAGGAAACCCGGAAATCAACCCGGATAACCCCGCATCTCACCGAAGAGCTCTTCACCGAAACGGCAGCAAGTTTGTCTAAATGGACAGAGATAGAGCCCAAGCTTTCGCGGCAATGGACGGAGCTATTCAGGCAAGACCCAGCAGATGAAAAGCTGATATACGAGAAGTTGAAATCTGCTTTGACCTGGTATTCCACACAGCTCAAAGACCATTTGCTCGTCCGTTGGGATGCTTACTTAACCCGGCTCGCAGGCGCATCGGGCACACGTACCGCCTACAAGCAGAGTCTTGAGTTCCGTGAAATACTCGCTTTTCGTCTGGCCCGCCTGCACCGTTTTCTATACAAGGGAATTGCCATTCTGGAGGAATTGCCTGACATAGCGTTTAAATCAGCCGCCGGCATGGATGAATGGGAATTGGAAGCCTGGTTATCCGGTGCAAGCAAAGGCAGCGGCCATCCAAACAAGCGCAAAGGCAAAGCTCCGGTTAAGGGCGAGAGCATCGCCCAAACAAGGGAATTATTCAGGGAAGGCAAGAAACCCGAGGAGATAGCAGCGTTGCGCAATCTCAAACCGAGCACCATCGAAACCCATTTCAAGGAGATGATTAAAAATGGAGAAGTAACAGTAGACGAACTGATTCCGCTGGCGCGTGTTATCAGCATTCAGAAACTCATTGAACAAAACGAAGGATTACCTCTCAAAGAACTGATGGAAAAGGAAGGCAATGCATTCAGGCTTGCGGAGGTTTACTGGGTGAAAGCTTCGATGGCCAGGTGAATTCAAGTCTTAGGCAAGAACCATGAATGCCACTGAGCGTGTTGTGCTTTCTGTCAGCCAAGGCGAAGCACCTTGATTTGATAAGAACTACCAGGGCGGCCAAGCCAAATATGCCTCAAACAAATACCTGATTGCAGGTTATCCATGAAGACAATCTGCAAGCCTCAAATCGGCAACTGCCGTTCAGGAATCAATCGTGGAAACCCAGTCCTTGCAGGATCCGTTCCCGATGTTTGGCAATGCGTGAAAACCGCGTTTGTGCTTGCTTGGGTTGTGAAAAATGAATGATATAACCGCGCTGCCGCCC
>JBKDBI010000316.1:0-2311 GCA_046314695.1 Bacteroidota bacterium
CGGTTCAGTTCATTGCCCTCCTGCCCTTCACCCTGAAACAATCCGCAATCCAGCAAGATCCGCTTGCCTTGCTCAGTAGTGATGAGATGTTTGCTTCCGGTAACCCGGCCTGCTGCGCCAAAAAAGGAAATTTGCATGAAAATTGTATCAGGTTCCAAAGTAATGAAATCCGTTACGGAACTTTGCAAAGCTTGAAATACTTCCTCGCGCCCTGCCTCTATTTATTCTCCACAATCGGAGGAGTTACTTCGTTGCATGCACAAGAATGGGAAGTATGGATGCGCCAGGGATACAGTGCCGATTCCGCAGGGCGTTACCAGGATGCAATCACACAATACGATAAAGTAATCCAGGTCAATCCCACCTATGCAAAGGCCTGGTTCAATCGAGCGGCCTCCAAGCAACAACTCGGAAGGCAAGCCCAGGCATTGGTCGACTTAAACACCTGTCTTAGGCTGGACACCAATTTCACCGACGCCTACTTCAACCGCGCACTCGTCCACCTCAAACTCGGCAACCATGTATTTGCGTTGACCGACATGGAATTGTACTTCCGTAAAAACAGCAGTCCGGATTCGGAAGACTGGGTATTCCTTTCCCATGCCCAGGAACAGAATCAGTTGTACAAAGATGCCGCTGAAAGCCTTGGTAAATACCTGGAACACGAAAGCAACGACCTGGTTCAGTCTGTCAGGCAAGGGCGCTTGTTGTCATTGTCCGGACGGCATCAGGAAGCCGAAGACGTGTTCAGCCGCCTGTTGATGCGCTTCCCCGAAGCGGCTGTTTTGTATGAAGGCCGAGGCGAAACACGGCTCGAACACGGCGATTACCGGGAGGCCATCGACGATTTCAATATGTGCCTTTTGCAGGGGAAGCGCACCGCCAGGATTTACCAACTGCGCGCCGAAGCCCGCATGGCGCTGAATGAAAACGGCGATGCCCTCGAAGATTATACGCAGGCTATTGCAAGGGACACAGCTTCGGGCGACTTATACCTCGACCGCGGATTGTGCCAATTGAAAATGTCTGCTTTTGCAGAAGCCGAATTGGATTTCAATAAGGCCATTGCATTAAAATGCAGCGACCTGGGATATTGCCTCTTGGCGCGCGGATTGGCTAAAATGCAATCCGGCAATGGCAGCGGTGCATGTGAAGATTGGGATAAAGCAGTACTTGTCGGTGAGCCGGAAGGCCGTACTTACCTCGAGAAGTATTGTGTGCGGAAAGAACCTCATGAATAAAAGAACACTGGCTGTTGCATTGTTTGGGCTGTTGTTGATGACGGCTTTGTCGGGAAACCTGCCTCCCACCGGCGGTGATTGTGGTTCTGCCCGGGTATTGTGCAAGCTCGACCCGGTTGGCAGGAAAGTCTGTTTTGTTCAATTGCCTTGCGTACAGGAAGAAGGCTGGGATACCTTGCAGCATGTGCGCTTCTGGAGGCAAATCATGCGGCTCAATCCGGACAGCGCACTGGTAAGCATTGCCGATACCCGGGAAATCCTATGCCGTATTCGGATGCGCGATTACTCGGTACTCGGTGATTCTGAAAGAATGGCGTACAAGGCAACCGTCCGAGAGAAATACGCGCTTCCCTCCCATACCCGATTATATATCACCACCGGCAAGAACTGGTTTTATAATCCGCATGTGGTGGCACCTAAAATTCAGCAGGCTATCGCCATTTTCGATAGCCTGGGTGTTGATCCGTTCCTGGCACAGGCAGTTTTGCTGATAGAAAGTCCGGTTGGAAACCTGCGCAGTGAAGCAGGCGCATACGGCCATTTTCAATTGATGAAAGAAGTCGCACGGCAATTTGGTTTGCGGGTTGACCGCCATGCCGATGAACGCGAAGATTTCGAAAAGAGCGCTATAGCCGCCGCAAAACTATTCAGAGACATTTGCATTCCCTACGCAGCGAGTATGTTGCGTGAACATGGGTATGATTACCACGAACGCGCCCTGTGGTTCCGCTTACTGGCTATGCATATTTATCATGCCGGTGCGGGGACAGTCAGGAAAGCACTTAACACTGTACCACTGCAACCCGATGGCAGCGCCTTGATAAGGCGCCTCTGGAACACAGATTACGGTTATTTCCGCAATGCAGCACAAAATTACTCCCAATTGGTATTGGCTTCCTATCTCGAGTTCAACCATTACATGATGAACTACGGAGTGGATTACGAGTTCATCCCCGGCCGTTGAGGTAAGCCGAACGCATACCCCATTTGTGCAGCCGGTATTGGAGGCAAACCTTTAAAACGCCGAGACCATAAATCACGCTACGCCTGAAGTTGATAGAACTTGCTTC
>JBKDBI010000317.1:0-4638 GCA_046314695.1 Bacteroidota bacterium
GCCTATACCCTTCCGGTGAGTTTCGGCGGGAACAATGCCAACCCGGCAACGCCCGGCGCCAATTGCCATAACGGAACCGATTACGATTTCTACCGCATTGCCCTGGCTCCCGGTTACACCTACACACTCCGGCCACGCCTGCACGATGCATACAACAGCAACAACGGGAATACCTATACCCTCGATGCCCTGTTCTCTTATTCAACCGACGGCAGCACCTGGTCTGATGCCTTCGACGATGTGTTGAGCCAGCCCGTTCAGATGAATGGCGGCAGCCAGCTCTTCTTCAAAGTCTCCCCGTACTTTACCGGCCAAACCGGAACCTATCTGCTTGACATTCCCATCACCCGCAGCGCTACAACCGGGATGGAGGAAGTTGCAGGCGGATTGCGCGTGTATCCCAACCCGGGTAAGGATGTGTTTACGATTGAAACACCTGCAGCCTTCCAGCCGGAAGTTTTTCGCGTTAGCGATGCCGGTGGTAGAACAGTGTATGAAGAAAAGGTGCGGGATGCATCGGCACAGAAACTATTGAAACTCAGCCTCCCGGCCGGTTTGTACTTATTGGAAGCGGAAGGTAAAACAGGCAAACTCAGCCAAAAACTCATTCTGCAACCGTGAAGCAACTTACATGGCTTTTACTGGCTGGTTTCACTTCTTGCGCCGGGTTGAAAGCAGTACGGGAACCCGGACAAGAACCGGCTGATGCAAGCCAGCCACCCTTGTACATCTACCAAACGAAGGCAGATTACCATCGCTTCGTGCCGATTGGGCTATCAGACGATCGCAAATCGGTGGTTTCCTATCCCGACCCTTCCGATCTGCGTTATGGCATTCCCCCTGAGAAGCTTGCGCAAGGGTATTGGCTCGACACGCGGGGCATCGGGCTGCAGGTGGCTTACACCAATTACACCTACAAGGAATACGCTGCGCTCAGCACTCCGCCCTCTTTGGATACCCTGATGATGCGCTTGTTGGATACCGATCCAATCACCCGATTTTGCCAATGCGGCAATTGGAACGATTACAGCAACATCAAAAAGGAACTCAACAAACTGATTCGGTCAGGCAAGCTTGAAACCCGCTGCAAGGTTTTGAAATGATGCCTTCGGAAATGTCAGAATCTGACCGTTCCTTAAAATGAGCCGGTTTGTTTCAAAAGGAACCTGATACATACCGTTAGGTAATTCGGTACCATACCTGTACAGGGATCTCCCCTGTCACCATGCCCGGCTCGCGGCAAAATTGAACTTTATTTTACAGAATATCAATGATTTAGGAAAATACTAAAACCCCGGTAAGAGCGCCTGTTTTGGGGGGTTCCCGAGCCAAAGCGCAGAAAACCTCTTGTCAAAACCCGCGCAAGGGTCTAAAACATTTTCCAAACCCTGCGTATTTTGGTGGCACTATTACCCCCATGGGCCACCAGGAAGAAATCGTTGAACCCGTTCGCCGCACCTATGCAATAGACCAAACCCTTACACAGGTGCGCGAGGAGAGGCAGGTAATCGTACATTGCCAATTGGAAGATGCTGAACCTGGCATGTTGGTGCGCATTTGGCAAAGCACCTACTTGATTGATACCCACACCGGTAACAGATCTGCTTTGCTGTATGCTGAAAATATCAGCACAGCTCCGGTATGGACGCGCATCAATGGCAGCCAATTCAACTTTACACTCGTTTTCTCTGCTTTGCCGCAAGCCTGTGTATTGTTCGATCTGCAGGAGATCATCTCAGAACCCGGTGGTTTCGAGGTGAAGAATATCCTCCGCAACATCAGCGATGTGTATCGTGTAATACTCTAAGCTATTCAGGCGAAAGGCCTTAGCCGGAACCGCTTGCACTTGCTAGGGATTGCAATGCGGACAATTACCGGGATCCGCGGCTTCCACCCCATCGGGATAAAGCTGTATTTCAGCATGGCCACAATGGCTGCACCGCGTTTCAATCGACAGCAGGCGTTCCGTAGGAGTTCCACACCAGGCGCAGGCAAGACCACGTTGGTAGTGCCGTTCACCGAATCCGGGCCGGCTGCAGCCCTGACAAACGCTATGTATACGTTCCAGAAGTTCATCGCATAGCCTGGCGATGGCCTGCATGCGCGTTGGGTTGTGCATGGCGCGCATATCGGTCTGAACCGCGATGGTATCTGAACCGGCAATCAATGCACGGAAAGCTGACTTCAATTTTTCGGTTTGAGCCAAACCTTTGAAAACCTTCATTTCACCCTCGATAACACCGGAAAGGATGAGGCTGTGTTCCGGAAATCCGGCACTTTTCGCGAAGGCCTGCAAAACAGGCCAATCTGTAATTTCGGCATGCTGAAAATTGGTCGATTTACTCAGGCTGCGCACGCCGATTTCCAATCCATGCAAGCGGTCTATCATGAACAAACGCTCTTCACCGACAGCGGCAAAAGGCAACATGGGATGCGGACCGAAAGACCCTTCACTCGCCACAGCCAGGTCGCAGTCCAAAGCTTCCATAGCGGCCAGACATTTGAGCCGCAGGGTGAAATCGGCATCGCCGGGTCTTTCCACCTCTCCTGAAAACGTCCCGAACCGGTCGGTATCGAGATCCGCGGGTACGCTACAGTTTACACCGAGTGCAGTTTCCAGCGGCGCTGCCAGCACCCTTTCCTTGCCGTGCATGGTGGCGATGGCGAGTGTACGTCCTGCAAACCAATCCCTTGCTACGGCTGCCATTATGCCCTTGCTCTTTCAAGCCGCATGCCGCGCACGCCGTCATCGAAGATACCATGGTTGTAACCCAGCCTTCCATTCACAAAGGTGCTGATAACCCGGCTGCTGAAACGGGTACCGTTTAGCGGCGACCAGCCGCACTTGTAAAGGATATTATCCGGCGCTACAGTCCAGGGGCTGTTCAGGTCAACCAGACAGGCATCGGCATAATATCCTTCCCGGATATAACCCCGTCCTTCGAGTTGATAGAGGATGGCTGGATTGTGGCACATTTTCTCGACCAACTTTTCAAGCGAAATCTGTCCCCGCAAGTGACTCTCCAGCATGCAGGGCAAAGCGTGCTGAACGAGTGGGGCGCCAGACATTGCCTTAAAGTAGCCGCCGCTTTTCTCTTCGAGGGTATGGGGCGCATGGTCGGTGGTGATGATATCGATGCGGTCGTCGAGCAATGCCTTCCAAAGCGCTGCACGGTCGTCTGCCGTCTTGATAGCCGGATTCCATTTGATGGAGGCCCCGAGCTGTTCGTAATCTGCATCGCTGAACCACAAATGGTGCACCGACACTTCGGTGGTAATCCGCTTTTCTTGCAAGGGGATATCGTTCCGGAACAAAGCGGTTTCCACGCCGCTCGACAGATGCAGGATGTGCAGGCGTGCGCCGTGTTTCTCCGCAATGTGTATCGCTTCACTGCTGGCGGCGTAACAACCTTCAGCACTGCGAATGACCGGATGAAAATGCATGGGCACATTGTCGCCGTATTTCTCGCGAAAGACCGCTTCATTGGCCGCAATGATGGCCTCTTTCTCCGCATGGATGGCAACGATGCAGTCTGTGCCTGCCAGCAGACGCTCAAGCGTTTCCGGATTATCAGCCAGCAGTTCGCCTTGTTTGGTAAAGTACAAGCCGTCATCGGTCAGGGCGAGTAAAGCCGAAGTGTCCATACCCAGCACCGATTCGAGGTTGTCGCCATTCACGCCCAGCAGAAAGCCGTAGTTGGCCATTGACTTATCTGCTGCCAGGCGGTATTTCTCTTCGAGTGCCTGGAGGTCGAGCACATTCGGCCGCGTATTGGGCATGTCTATGAACGATGTAACGCCGCCGGCCACGGCTGCGCGGCTTTCCGAATGCAGATCGGCCTTGTGCGTGAGTCCGGGTTCACGGAAATGCACCTGGCAGTCGATGATGCCGGGGAGGAGGAATTTGCCACGCGCATCGATCACTGTCATATCAGGCTCGGGTGCGATGGAGCCGATGCGGAGGAATCGGCCTTCGCTGATCAACACATCGGCGATGGTGATTTTGCCTTCGTTCACAAGGTTCGCCTGCTGAATCAGTGTAACTGCAGTTTCCGGGTTCTTCATAAATGCCAAGATGGCAATTTTACGCTGCGCAGCGCTTGTGAATAGCTGCGCTCATTGTCAAAGAAGTATCACAAATAGCATGTGCTTACTGCGTCGAAAAACAGGGCTAACGCCAGGAAATACAGGGCTGACACAGCAGTTTTCACCGAACCTTATTGCTTTGGTAATGGTAACTTCTTGTTGGCCCGGGAGTTTCGCGGCAATCAACTCCATCCAACGATGCTTCATAACAATTTACTAGCAAGACTTTTGCTATTCCTCATTCTGACGGGCTCAGCTCTGTCCAGTTCAGCACAGATCCAGCCCCAGTTTCTTGGCCGCTTTTCCACCGGAATCTACAACAATACCGCAGCGGAAATTTCTGCCTATGATCCCGGAACTAAGCGCATGTTTGTGCTGAACGGTGCTGACACCTCCTTCAAAGTAGTCAATATCAGCAATCCTGCCAGTCCACAGTTGATTACCAGTATATCCGTCAAACCTTATGGTATCGATCTAACCTCTGTTGCCATCAAAAATGGCATCGTGGCTGTAGCCGTAATCGATTCCCTCGGCAAAACAGAAAATGGAAAG
>JBKDBI010000318.1:0-2104 GCA_046314695.1 Bacteroidota bacterium
GCTATGTACCACAGCCTGAACCCAAAGGAGCTGCAACCCAATGCAGAGGTGTCGCTCAATATCCATGGGTTTGTGCTGCCGAAGCCAAAGGAAGCGCCAGCCGGCGAATGATTCAGATTTCCAGTTTGGCCAGGCGCGCTGCAAAGGGCGGCGTGAACAATCCGTAGGTTCCGCCTGTATGCAGGAAAACAATGCGTTTTGCAAGCGGCCAGTGATGTTGTTCGAGTAGCTTTTGTAAGGCATACCAGGCCTTTCCGGTATAAACAGGGTCGAGCACGGCGTTGATGACAGCACCGGCAGAGATACAAAAGCTGAGCAAGTTATCGTCTGCCCGCGCATAACCACCGGCTTCAAAGCCTTCCACCAATTCCCAGTTACCCATTCCGCATGCAATCAACGCATCGTGTTGTTCTGCGGCGTTGAAAAGCACGGGGATACCACAAACTTTGGTTTGTATGCCCCGCTGGTCGCGCCCGCGCAGGATTCCGCGCATGGTGGTGCCGGTGGCTGTGGCCAGTACGAGAACATCAGGTTCAAAGGGAAGTTCATCCCATAGCAGGCCGCAGGCACTTTCGCCGTCCGGACCTTCTCCGCCGGTATCGATGAAGAGGTAAGGGCCTTCCACTTTGGCCCCGGCGATCTGGCGTCGCTGTTCAAATTCAGCGGCGCTGAGCCAATGCACTGATGCACCGAATTTCTCACATAGCCTGCGGTATGGGTTTTCAGGTTGTTGATACCCGCGGATGAGCAAGGTGCAACGTATTTCAAGGAGTTGACAGGCAGCAGCCGTTGCGAGGAGGTGATTGCTGTACGGACCACCGCAGGTTACAATGTGCCCGATTCCTTCTGCCTGTGCCCGTTCGAGATAACCCTGCAGCTTCCGGCCCTTGTTGCCGGAGATATACGGATGCATCAAGTCGTCGCGCTTGATCCAAACCTGCAGTTCATCTGCCCGCTCCACTTTCTGCAAGGGCCCTTTCCGCAGCGGCAGCAGGCTCATTCGGGGTTGAGAATCCTGGTGATACTCGCAGCTGATACGGCGTGATAACCGGGTTTGGCCAGGGAAAAGATGCGCTTTCCTTCCGCCAGCCCCTCTGGTGTTGCAGCGAGGGCATTGTACACCGGAAGCAGGAATTTCCGCCGGCCTACCCGCTGCAGGAATTGTGCCATCGCAGGGAAAGCCTTGTTGTATCCGTTCTTCACCGACAAGGTGTACCAATCGGCTTCGATTTCGGCATTGCCACAGGCGGTAAATCGGAAATGGGCATCGAGTACCTCCATGCGCTGCTGCCCGAGTGTATCCGGCAGGCTGCGCAAGAACTGCTGGAACTGTTGCGTGACCCAATTGCGGGTGGCAGCAGTGTCGGGCTGAACGGTACTGAGGTAACGTGTGGCAGCCTCGACTGCAATGAGCATGCGGGTGGAATTGGGCCGCGGCCAGTTCTCGGGCAGGCCGGGTTGGTAAATCCAGTTGTTGGCATTGGCTTTTACAACCTCTACCGCAGTTTGATACAACGAATCATTCAACCTTTGTGTGAAGGCATCGGTGGTAGTGGTGCCGAAAGCATTGTCGCGGAAATAGGAGCGCAGAAAATCGTCCCAGCGGCTGCGGCCAACCACACTTTCCAGGTGCTTGAGGAAGAGAAACCCTTTTACATAGGCAATATCGGTAAGGCCTTCGTCCGGATTGCGACCGCTGAGGTCCAGTTGCAAACGGGTATCGTCGGGGGCTTCTTTCATCAGCCGTGCAATGGTGCGCTGCAATTCCCCGACTTCGAGTTCGGCCTGCATATCGGCGATGTCTTTACCGTACACGGCCTCCACAATGCGGTTTTCGAAATAGACTGTAAAACCTTCATTCAGCCAGAAATCGTTCCAGTCGGCATTGGTCACTAGGTTGCCGCTCCAACTGTGGGCGAGTTCATGCGCAATGAGCGAAGTAAGGGAACGGTCGCCGGCAATAATGGTGGGCGTGGCAAAAGTGAGGCGCGGATTTTCCATGCCACCGAAAGGGAAGGCGGGCGGCAAAACCAGCACATCGTAACGGCCCCACGGATAGGCTCCGTAGAGTGCTTCAGCCTTGCGGATCATTTCGGGCATTTCG
>JBKDBI010000319.1:0-20242 GCA_046314695.1 Bacteroidota bacterium
ACGAGGGCGTTTTTGGGTACGCGGTATTCTCCTAAGTAAATAGCAGACTTTAATAAATGCCCAGCCTGCGGTCCGATCAGCAGGTTCCTGCCCTTGTCGTCGCGGCGGCTGCCGCTGAGGTTGATTTTCAGGAGTAAGGGAACATCAAGGTACAGTTGCGTAATGCGGGTGTAATCGCTCGACAGTTTGTAATTGGCAAAATTGCTGCCGGCAAAACGCAGACTGGTTTCGGTGTAAAGCCAGTAGGGGCGCCCACGCAGTAATTGTTTCTGGTAGTAAAATCCACCTGCGTAACTGAAGAAAGGGCGGGGGTTTACCAGCTCGGTGCCCAGGATGGTATTGAAGCTGATGCCCATCCGAAGACCGATATTCTTTTTATCAAAGTCTTCGATTTCTTCCATGTTGGTCAAACCGCCATCTTCGCGTGAACCCGGATTCTGCTGTGCGAAGATTGCATGCGGTATCAGTCCGAAAGTAAGCAAGCAGCTGTAGATGACGTTTCTTCCTTTCATTCGATGGTTTTTCCTTTCAATGCTATGGCTACGGCCTGGTCCATTAAACGTTCAGCAAAAGGCCGTGTATACTCGTTGAGGCGGTCGACAGCATGGAGTATTTCGTCTTTGCTTCCCGAGGCTATACAGGCTTCCAGTTCGTTGCAGAGCATCGAAGTTCGTGCAATTTCGTCTTCGCTCAGCAATTCCCGGTTCTTTACTACGAAACGTTCTGCAGTATAGATTAATTGTTTACCTTCCTGTTGCGCTTCGAGCAACATGCGGGTATCCATATCGCTGCGGGCGTGTTGCAAACTTTCGATCAGCATTTTTTCGACTGTTGCATCGTCGAGGCCGCCGCGCTGTTCCATTCCAATTTCCTGGGCTACGCCCGAGCGCAATTCCATGGCTTTCACCCGCAGGATACCATCTGCGTCGAGGGTAAAACGCACTTCTACTTTTGGCAAACCGGCAGGCATGGCCGGAATTTGTTGCAACTCAAAACGTCCGAGCAAGCGGTTTTCGCTGCACAGTTCCCGCTCGCCCTGGTAAACTGAAATCTGCAAACGGGTTTGCCCGTCTACCGAAGTAGTATACTGACGTGCTGCGCTGCAGGGGATCCGGCTGTTGCGCGGTATCAACACATCCATTAAACCACCCATGGTTTCAATGCCCAGGCTGAGCGGCGTAACGTCGAGGAGCAAGATATCGCGGCGGTTTCCGGCCAGAATATCCGCTTCCACGCTGGCACCCAATGCCACTACTTCATCCGGATCAAGGGTATCGTGGACCGGCACGTCAGGGAAAAGACTGCGAACGGCTTCCTTCACCAAAGGCATGCGGGTGGAACCACCAACGAGCACCACTTCATCGGGTTTGGTGCCTGCATCTTTTAGCGCGGCGCGGGTAATCTGGAGGGTTTTGTCGATCAGGGGCTTGCACAAAGTAGCCAATTGGTCAGCACTCAGTTCGAGTACGAAGATTGCCTGACCGGAAGCGAGCGTATGCCGCCAGGTGTCTGTGGAACCGGTAAAATGCTTTTTGGCGCGTTCTGCGCTCAGGCGCAAATCCTGGATAGCATGGCTGTCGTTGCGCAGCAGATCAGCCCCGGGCACTGTTTCCAGCCAGAATTGGGCGATGCTTCTGTCGATGTCGTCTCCGCCGAGGTAAGTGTCTCCGCGCGTAGCCAATACTTCGAAAACGCCTTTCTCTAAGCGCAATACAGAAAGGTCGAAGGTGCCGCCACCGAGATCGTAAACGGCGATGGTACGCACATCATCGGGGGAAAGGCCCAATCCGTAAGCCAGGCTGGCAGCGGTAGGTTCGTTGACGATGCGCAGCACTTCCAATCCGGCGAGCTTGCCTGCGTCGCGCGTGGCCTGCCGCTGTTGGTCATCAAAATATGCCGGTACAGTAATCACGGCTTTGTTTACAGACTTACCCAATGCCTGTTCGGCTTTCTGCTTCAATTCGGCCAATATGAGTGCACTCAGTTCTACGGGCGTGTAATGGCGTCCTTTGGCTTCCACACGCACGGAGGCACCTGATTCGTCTTCCACAATCCGGTAACCGTAATATCCGCTGTGTGCGGAGAGCTCGTTGTAGCTGCGGCCGAGCAGGCGCTTGATGCTGTAAATGGTATTGCGCGGATCGCTGACCAGTTTTTCACGCGCAGCGTCGCCAACCAGGATGCTGCCATCATCAGCAAAATGTAAAATCGAAGGAACGATGGCTTTCCCTCCGTCGCGCAGGCAAACCGGGAGTCTGTTTTCGCCTTCCACTATGGCAATCAGGCTGTTGGTAGTGCCCAAATCGATGCCAACGGTGATATCCTCTTTTATCAGTGTCGCGTTGCGTATGTCTATGCTGATCTTGCCCATGAATGGTTGCAAAGTTATCTGTAATCTTTCTAAGCAATCAGAAGGCCGGAATGTTCAGTTTATTGTCTTTTGTAAGGGGATTGACAGGAGGTTGACAAACGTCATGAAATGCAGGGCCTGTACCGACCTAATTTTGCCCCCACAAACCCACGCTGAAATGTTTCAAAATAAAAGCTTCTTCTTCGCGCTTCTCCTTGCAGGCAGTGCGTCTCAGGCAGTTGCACAAAACTGGACAAACGACTCCGTAAACATGGGGCCGGGTATCCGCAATGAGGTGTTCTACTCTTTGAGCAACGGCACAGTTTCAACCGGTTCCATCAACCTATGGGAACTTGCCCATACCCAAACGACAATGGACAATTGCATCCGCGCCAACCACGTGGCAGGTGTACGCGTGGTGTTGTATCCCAAAGGAGATACCGCTGCCTGGAGCAGTTTCGATACCAGCGGCTGGAAACGCTGGCGCATGGTTTTCAACGATATCCACGACCACAAGAAAGGGGCTTTCAACCAGCAGCCCGGTCCCGGAATGTGGGATTTCAACTGGGGCGTTTACAATTCAAGCACCCATGAAGTTGTAGGCGATTCACTGCACCTCCTGATTCTTGGCGAAGGCACACCCGGAATGACATACAAGAAGTTCTGGCCGGTAAAACAAGATCGCCAGGGCAACCTGATCGTGCGGGTTGCCAATATCGATGGCAGCAACGACACCACCTACACGATGAAAAGAGCTGATGCCACCGGAAAAAACTACAAGTATTTCAACATCACCAATAAACAAACAGTAAACCGTGAGCCTTCCCAAAGCTGGGATCTGCTCTTTACTCAGTATTTCGCCCCGACTTTCGATCCGCGTTCAGGCCGTGTACTTCCTTACCCGGTAATGGGTGTTGAAAGCAATATGGGCACCTTGTCGGTGGCAATCAACGGTGTACACCGCGACAGCATCAACCTCAGTACTTACCAGATGCAGGTAAAAGATGATCTTACCGGTGTCGGTGCAGATTGGAAACGCTTCGACCAAACCACCTTCCGCTATGTGTACAAAGACAGCCTCACGTATCTGGTGAAGGCAAAAGACGGCGAATACTGGCTCTTGTACTTCACCGGCTTCGGTGGCAGCTCAACCGGCAAAGTGTATTTCTCAAAGCAGAAAACCAATTTGTCATCTGTAGCATTTGCCGCTATGGGTCTTGGTTGGAATGTTTACCCCAATCCTGCTGTACAGGGTAACACCGTGTTTGTTGGAACCGATCTGAACAATGGTCGTTTGGCAGCTTCCATCCGCATGACCGATGCACTCGGCCGCGAAGTTTACAGCCAAAACATTAGCCTGAACGGATTGCAACAGTTCGCGATTCCTACGCAGGGATTGAAATCAGGCCTTTACAACATCAGCTTGCGTTCGGGCAATGTGCTTGAAACCCGCAAACTCCTGATACCCTGAAAAACGCGCTCATGTTCCGCAAAATTTTCTTTGCGGTATGGTTAACCGTGCTGTTGCTGAGTCCATCCGACGGACAGGCTCAGGAACGCACGGTTCGCATATATCACGCAGGCACTTCGCAACCTTTGCAAGGTGCGAGGGTGATGCTCGATTTCCGGCCGGAAGGTCCGATGCTCGACCTGGATACGGACACCGCTGGCGCGGTGAACTTTCAGCAGCAGGGAGCCTGTGCGGTCAGTGTGTTCATGACGGAATTCAAACCCTGGCACGGCAGTTTCACGGTGCACGAAAACTTCTTCGTGGTTTACCTGCAACCCATCGATCAGCACAATGATCCGGTAGTGATAACGGCTTCGGTTGCTCCGACTGCAGCATCGCAAAGCGCTAATCAGGTTCGCGTTATCCAACGCGACAAGATCGAACGCATGGCTGCACAAAATCTGAGCGAATTGCTCAGCAATGAAGTGAACATCGCCATGGGTCAGGATGCAGTGCTCGGTTCGAGTGCCATCATGCAAGGTATTAGCGGTCAGAACATTAAGATCCTGATGAATGGAGTGCCGGTTATCGGGCGTCTCAACGGCAACATTGACGTTTCACAAATTAACCTGAGTTTGGTGGAGCGCATAGAAATCATTGAAGGTCCGATGTCGGCGCTGTTCGGCACGGATGCATTGGGAGGCGTTATCAACATCATCACCCGCAACGCGGCGAAAAAAGGTGTCGAAACCCGCGCCAACCTGTATGCAGACGGCCTGGGTAACTACAATGCCGATATCACCCTGTCTCAAAGGCTGAATAAGCGTGTTTCCTACAACCTGAATGCAGGCCGGCATTTCTTCGATGGAGTGGATTACAATCCGGAGACCCGAGTGGTAGACTGGAAGCCGAAGACACGTTACTTTGGAGAAGGCGGTTTGTTTCTCCGCACCGGTAAAGCAGTTCACCGTGTCCAATCCCAGTATTTCCGGGAAAGGCTCACAGACCGGCAGGAAGCGCAGTATTCCAACCTGAACATCACCGGATTCAACCACATATTCCACAGCACCCGTTTCGACAACAACTGGCACATGCGGTTGCCCATCAGCCGCAATGTGGCATTTGAAATGCTGAATGCCTGGAACCTTTACAGCCGCAGCCGCGAAGTGCTGCGCCGTGAT
The DNA here is from genome assembly GCA_046314695.1 of Bacteroidota bacterium. Classification (GTDB taxonomy): domain Bacteria; phylum Bacteroidota; class Bacteroidia; order NS11-12g; family UBA955; genus REEB481. Next base: position 4,982 of record JBKDBI010000319.1, read on the forward strand.
CTGGTTACCGGCGAAGAGCGCGATCTGACGGCATTTCTGGGCGATTCAAGCCGCTTCACCATGCAGATGTCGCGCGGGTATTTTACTTATGCCAATCCCCGCGGCCGCATCAGCTGGCTGGCCGGTTATGAAACGAATTATGAAAACGGCCGCGGCGACAATATGCCTGTCAACAGCCGCGGTATACACGACGTTGCATTGTATGGTATTGCCGATATGAAGGTGGCGAAAGGGCTTGTCATTCGGCCCGGCATGCGCCTGATTCACAACGACCGTTTTGGCACGCCAATCGCAACAGACGGGCTGTTCTCCTCTATCCGCATGGCGCCGATGATACCCTCCATTCAATTGCGCTATGAAGGCATACAGGATGTTGTTTTCCGGGCTGCACTTTCCCGCGGTTACCGCGCTCCCGGACTCAAAGAACTGAACATTCTGTTTGTTGATAACCTCCACAACGTCAGGGGCAATGAAGATCTGAAAGCGGAACATTCCACCAACCTGCATGCCGGGCTGGAGTACCGCCGCAAAATCAATACGCGCAGCAACCTGAATATCAACTATTCCATCTTCCACAACGAAATAAGGGATCGCATCAATCTCGCACTGGTGGATGCGAATACCAACCTCTACACCTATATCAACATCGGACAATACAGCAGCCAGGGCATCAACTTCAATACAGAGTTCAACCACCAACGCTACAGCATCACCGCCGGTGCATCTACGATTGGCGTTCAGGATAACCTGCAACCGGACAGTCTGCTTCGCCAGGAATATTTTTATTTTACCCAAATGCGCCTGAACGGCATGTACCGAATTCCCAAGGCAGGTATCACGATCAGCGTCTTCAATAAATACAGCGGTGCAACCCGCGGCTACAATGCAGACTATACCACCTATAGAATCAGTGATTTTCTGCTGACCGACATTACGGTAGACAAGGTCTTCGGCCAATCGGGTGTGCGTGTCAGCACCGGCTGCCGCAACCTGATGAATGTGCAGTCGGTGGCTTCTAACCGGGTCGGCGGTGGTCCGCATGCATCCTCCAATGGTGCACAACTCATTGCACCCGGCAGACAAATATTTATCCGTTTTTCAGTTTCTTTGACAAAATCCTGATTACGAATAGCCTGAACTTTGCACCGTCAATGAAGCTCACCGCGTTCCGTTTCGCTCTCATTCTGCCGCTGTTGGCACTTGCATCCTGCGAGAAGGAGGAAGAATTATATCCGGCTCCGCAGGGAATAGTAGGTCTTCAAACTGCTACGGTGGAAATGGGGGAGGAGCGCCACAACGAAATCTGGTATAACCTCAGCGATCAGACCTTTGATGTGACAGACGGTAGCATCTGGGATTTGGGTTTTTCCACCCAGCCGGGTACACACCACATCATCATCAACAACGGCAACGATGCCTGGTTGCACCGCGGAGATACCGGCACATTTGCTGAAATACTCAAAGTTCCATCTATGGGCTGGAAATACGATGCGCCTTCAGGCCATGCCGATTCTACCGCCCTTGGCTCCTGGTGCAATAACCGCTTCCACAGTTTTCACCATCGCTATATCCTCGATCGCGGAATGAATTTCCCCTCAGGCCAGCGGTACATCAAGTTTATGCTCGATGATTCCGATACTGATTCCTATGTGCTGCTGTGGGGCAGATTAGACGATTTCGTTCCCAACCGGGTAGTCATCAAACGCGACCCAAGCCGAAATTATGTGTACTTCGGTTTCGGCAAGCAACAAATCATCGCCGCCGAACCAAGGGAGCGCGACAACTGGGATTTGGTTTTCCGCAAGTACAAAACCCGCATCCCCGAGCCCGGAACCGGCAAACCATACGATTATGTAGTGGTCGGCTGCATGCTCAATCCGAACAACACCGTATGTGCCGAGCTGAACAACGTGGATTTTGAAAAGGTAGACCGCAGCAGTGTCACAGCCACTTCCTTTTCCCATAACGACGACGTGATTGGATTCGATTGGAAGACCTACGACCTTGTCAGCGGAAAATACATTGTGAACTATCGCCGTGTCTTCGTACTGAAGACCCATTCAGGCCGCTGGTTCAAATTGCGCTTTGTCGATTACTACAACGACTTGGGCGTGCGTGGATATCCTAAAATGGAATTCCAGGAAATTTAAGGCGACTTTTGCACCCGAAAATGAAGAGCTTCTGGATTGGCAGCCTGAGCCTGCTATTGCTTGCACCTGCCTGTGGATTATTGAAGAATGATGCTGTGCCGGTGATTCCTGAATATGCGAAAAGGACACCTGCTGAAGGGGAAAAACACTTCAAAAGCCTGATTCAACTGAGTTATGGCGGCGACAACGCAGAGGCTTATTGGAGCCCTGACGGCAAATGGCTCACTTTCCAGCGCACCAATCCTGCAAAGCAGATTGCCTGCGATCAGATTTTCACCGCTCCATGGCAGGCCCTTGCCGATTCCAATTATATGCCGGCCCGCGTTAGCAACGGCCTCGGTCGTACCACCTGCAGCTATTTCATGCCCGATGGCAAACGCGTGTTGTATGCCAGCACACACGAAGGCGGTCACAGCTGCCCGGCTCCGCCTCCAACCGGTGGCGCGTACATCTGGCCGATTTACGACACTTATGATATTTACATCGCAGACCGCGACGGGAAAAACGTAAAGAAGCTCACCGATGCGCCAGGCTACGATGCCGAAGCAACGGTTTCACCCGACGGCAAGAAAATCGTGTTCACAAGCACCCGCAGTGGTGACCTCGAATTGTGGGTGATGGATACCGACGGCAAAAACCTCAAACAGGTTACTACCGAACTCGGTTACGACGGAGGCGCCTTCTTCTCAGCCGACAGCCGCAAACTCGTATTCCGTTCCAGCCGCCCCAAAAAGGAAGCAGAAGTCAGCCGTTACAAGGAACTCCTCGCCAAAGGCCAGGTGGAGCCAACCAATATGGAAATCTATACAGTGAATGTTGACGGTACCGACCTGCGCCAGGTTACCAAACTCGGAAAAGCCAACTGGGCGCCCTATTTCCATCCTTCCGGACAAAAAATCCTGTTCTCCAGCAACCACCATTCAGCCCGCGGTTACGAGTTTCAGTTGTACATGATCAATGTGGATGGCAGCGGATTGGAGAAGATCACGACCGAGAGCAATTTCAATGCATTCCCGATGTTTTCACCGGACGGAAAACGCCTGGTATTCTCCAGCAACCGCAACAACGGCGGCACCCGCGCTACAAACCTGTTTGTAGCCGAATGGGCTGATTAAGGTTTTTTTCTCCGCTTGCCTGCAATTGGGCGCGTTAGCCGGTTGAATGGCGTAATTTCGCGGCTTCACAGCTATGGAAAAGGGGGAAGGAATCAGTTATGCTCAGGGTTTATTTCAGGAAGCAGAACAAGGTTCTGAAGGTTCCCCGGCTGGCCGACCTCGGAAGGCTGGAGGAACTGATCTGGATTGATTTGCAGAATCCATCGCCGGCAGAGCTGCGCGATGTGGAAGAGCATTTCGATATCCGCTTCCAGTCCAAACAGGAACAATCGGAAATCGAATCGTCGTCGCGCTATTTCGAAACCGACGAAGAGATCATTGCCAATACCAACTTCCTCCAACCCGATCTCATAGCAACTACCGGCTTCGTGAGCAATGGGGTGAGTTTTATCCTGCAACACGAAACACTGTTCACTTATCGGGAAGCCGATTTGGCGAACTTTGGAGAGTGCGTGCGGAAGATCAAAGCATCGGGCAGGTCGTTCACATCCGGCAAGAAGATTCTCGTTAGCCTTTTCGAAACCGGAGTAGATGCTGATGCCGACATCATTGAAGGCATTGCGCGGAATATTGTGGCACTGGGCCGTGAACTGCAACATACCAAAGGTTCTGATGAAGCCGTCATCCTCCAGATCAACCGCCTGCTTGACGATACCATGTTGCTGCGGCAGAACATCATCGACAAGCAGCGCGTGGTTACAGCTATGTTGCGGAGCCGCGATTTTGAAGGAGAAGACCTGGAACGCCTGCGCATCCTGATCAAAGACGTCAATTCAATTCTCGACCATACGACCTTCAATTCCGAACGTCTGGAATACCTGCAGAATACCTTTCTTGGTCTGATCAATATCGAGCAAAACAAGATCATCAAGATCTTTACGGTTGCATCGGTTATCTTCATGCCACCGACGTTGATTGCCAGCATTTACGGGATGAATTTCAGGGAGTTCTTTCCTGAATTGGGCTGGGAATACGGTTATCCCTTCGCACTCGGTCTGATGTTTGCCACTTCGCTGATCACCCTCGCGTTTTTCCGCCGCCGAAAGTGGATTTGAGTTGTTAATCTAAATATGAATTGGTTTTCCTGGGCCTTGACCGTATTGCTGCTGTTGCCTCAAAATGCAGTAGAATGGAGGAGGCTGTATCTGGAAGCCGTGAAGACGGAATCGGCTGCGACGCAACTGGAACAGCAGACCCGCAGCTGGCAAGGTAAAGACGCCCTGATGCAGGCATACCAAGGCGTGGCGCTGGCCCTGAAGGCGAAATACAGCTATAATCCCTATACCAAAGTAAGCGCGGTGAAGGAAGGTTCTAAGTTGCTGAATGCAGCGGTGAACCGGTCTGCTGCCGATACAGAAATACGCTTCCTGCGCTATTCTGTAGAAGTAAACACTCCGTCCATGGTGGGCATCAGCACCCACCTGGCGTCTGACAAGGCGCATATCCTTGCATTTCCGCCTGTGCGCACACATGCGTTGTTCAGCACCATTCAGGGTTTTATGCTAAGTCAGAGTGCTTTGAGCGAAGCTGAAAAACAAAAGGTTAGGGCCTGGAAATAACCGGATATGCGGCAGCCGCATCGCCGCCTTCAAACTCAATCTTCCAACAGGGCCACCATTTCGCGGGTGGGCATGAAGCGGCCGGCTACGTTGTTGGTGAGTACCACAAAGCAGCGGTTGTCGTCGAGGCAGCGCCAGAAATAGGTGCGGAAGCCCTTCCACCAGCCATTGTGGTAAGCCCATTTGCGCATGTTAATCCAGGTAACCCGCCATCCGTGGGCATAATAGCTGCCAGAGGAGGTTGTGGGCACCATGGGGCGGTACATTTCATCGCGCACAGCCCGGTGCAGCAGGAACGGACTCCGGAGGGCACGGTCGAAGCGAAACATTTCCCAGGTATTGCTGTAAACACCTTTGTCGCCCGATGTGCCGTTCTGCGGTACATCCTGAATCATCCGCCATCCGCCTTCAAAGCCTTGCAATGGATAACGGTCCAGCGGAACACTATCAAAATGGTTCACATGTGAATATTCCATACCGGCCGGTTCGAAAATGCGTTTGCGCACAAAGCTGCGGAAAGGCATGTGGGAAACGGATTCCACCACGGCACTGAGCAACACAAAATTGGTATTGCAGTAATCGTATATGCTGCCCGGTTTGCGGAAATGCGTGTAGTGCAGCTTGTTCAGCATGCGGATGATATCGCCATTCTCCATGTGCTGCGATTTGTCGGGCCAGTATTGGTCGCTGAAGTTGAAATAATCCGGCAGGCCACTGGTATGGGTCAGCAAATGCCGCAGGGTCAGGTTGTGTCGTTTCAGTTCTGGAAGGTACCAATGCACGCTGTCTTCAAGAGTGATGCGGCCTTCCTGGTACAAGGTCATTACGGCCGTACCGGTAATAGTCTTGCTTACACTGGCCAACTGGAATAAGTCGTCTGGCAACAACGTGTCGCGGGTCTTGAAATTGGCAAATCCAACTTTGCCTTTCACCATGCTGTCGTTTTTGAAGAACAGGTAGGTACCGTTGAAATAGCCGGCGCGATTGGCTTGTTTGAAAAATTGATGGATGCGCTCAGCTTTTACATCTGCAAACCCGGGAACCTCTTCAGGAATATCAGGAATAAACCGTATGCCCGCATCGGTCGGGATGCGCGTCGCATAGCTTCCCAGGAGCAGGGGGAGCAGGAGCCAGAGAAACGCTTTGATACGCATTTTGCAAAAGAATGCAGGAATTGTGCTTTTGTGCAAACGCATTTTCTTCCCGAATCTTATTTGAAAGGTGCAAAAATCGTGCAATTTGTAGTGTAAGAGCTACAAATTGATCATTGTTGTTCTGCTAACCAGGCCTCCAGCGCCTTCACACGCTGTTTCAGTAGACTAAAGAAACGATAGCGCAGCTTTTCAGCATAACCTGTCAGGTTGAGGCTGCGGCGCAGGAGCAGGTCGTTCCATTGCTCAGTCTGCCGGCAATAATCCAGGTTCGAAGTGCTGAGATAATGCATGGTGTGGTGGCCGGCGTACACGCGTTGAAAACCTTTGGCATAGAGCATCAGGCTGCCATTGAAAACAGCAATTTCGCTCCAGAACAACTGGAAATCGTTTTCGCGGTGTTTGCGTCCGGTGCGGGCCTGTTCCTGCAGGTCGTCGAGCAAAAGGTGCAGGTCGGCAGTTACTTCGAGTGCGTCTTTGGCGGATGAAAAATGGCCGGTTTCCATGTCGTAGCGGATTTGCCGCAATGTGCTGTCGAGGCTGTACTCCGACCATACTTCAAGCGAAGGGATGCGCATGTAAAGCCTGTAAATACCGGCTGCGGCTTCATCGCGCTGAAGGTTTTCGGTAGCCGGGTCAAAACGCGAGGCGGTATCGTCGGCATACAAGCGCTCCCAATGGTAATGCTTGAAGGCGCGCAACTGCCTGTATCCATACATCCGAAACGGAATGATGTCTTCCTGGGTATGCACGATCCGGGCTTCGGGGTCTTCGGCTAATGCCTTTCCCATCTGTAAGAGGCGCTCCAGGTTGGAAGTCCGGCTGTCGTGGTCATCGGCGGCAGCTTCCAGTTCAAACACAATTTGCCCTTTGCCTGAGGCCGCGAGCGCATCGAGGCTCAAGCCCAGCGCCGCTGCCAGTTTCATGCCTTCTTCCAGGGTAAGAGGCGATTGCCCGCGGAGCCGGCGGTAGGCAGCATCCAGGCTGATGTCGAGCACGTCAGCAACCGTTTGCGCCGCATTCCGGTTGGCCGGTATCCCTGCCCGCAGCCATGCTTGTATATCCGGTGTGCTGGAATTATTGCTCATTCTTCAAATGTACAATGGAAAGTTAATTAAAAATCGCTTGAATCAGTGGTTCTTGTCTTGTGTGTTAGTGTGGTATGCGTATTTACGGCCGGTATTGTTTCTTAATGTGCGTTTTGTGCAAATTGATTGTTGTATCATTTATTGCATGCAAATAAAGCGGAGCGTTTGACTTTCAACTTTGCCTCATCATGAAAGCATCATTCAAAACCCGCATCTGCCTGGTGTGCCTGTTGGCGCTGGGCTGCAGCAATGTTTCTGTTGTCATTGCGCAGGTAAAAACGCAGAAGCCGGTGATTGCCGTAGCCGGCGTAGAGACATCCTTTCCGGCCAATAACCGCAACATGCTGGCCGATATCGCACGGTTCGAACTGATCAGAATGGATACCTTCCAGGTGCTCGATCGCTACGACCATGCACAGCGCAGCGGGGCCGAAACCACTGCAACCTGTTATTCATTGCCTTGCCTGAAAAGCTTTGGTGAGGGGAATAAAGCAGATCTGATTTTGTTCGGGCATGTGAGCGACCTGGGTAAATCGTTTGTTGTAACCTTTCGCTTAGTCGATGTGAAGAGCGGGCAGATTGTAGCTGCTTCTGCCCGCGAGTTCATGTATTTGTCAGAAGAGATACCCAATATGGTGCGGGTTACCGTTCAACACCTCTTTAACAGGGTGCAGAACAAGCAGCTGGAAGAAACCTTGCTCACGTCGAACGAGCTACAGGCCAGTTATGTGCTGAGCCGCATCGATGTACTCAACTTGTCGGGCCCGCGCATGGGTTTTGCTTACACCGTCGGTCCCAATGCCGATATCCTGCGCGCACCGACTTCGGTGGGCGGTTTTGGCGGCCGGCCGTTCATGTACCAGTTCGGCTACCAGTTTGAAGTGCGGTATATCAACGAACGTTCGGTGCAAGGGCTGTTTGAAGTAATTCCGATGCTCAGCGGACTGGATCAGAACCTCTTTATGCCCAGTCTCGTGGTAATGAACGGAGTGCGTTGGAATAAGGCGGGCATTGAGTTTGCGGCCGGTCCGGGCTTCCACATGGCCCCTACGGCGAGCGGTTATTTCGACAACGGGGTTTGGAAGTTGGCGGGGGAGTGGACAGGAACGCAGCCCAATCCGAATCAAATTGTGAAGCGCCTGGATTCGCGCGGAGCTCCTGTTTTCAGTACGCAGTTGGTAGTCAGCGTCGGCAAAACCTTCCGCGCCGGGGGCATGAACTTCCCGGTGAACGCCTTTTTTGTACCCGGAACGGGAGGCAATGCGCGCTATGGTATCTCGCTCGGATTCAATTCCCGCAGCAAAAAGACAGGAACTTCAGGAAGATGATTGCATGAATCGGATACAAGTCCTATTTTTGCAGCCCTTTTAAAGAACCACCATGAGCACCAAACAGCAGTATGAATCTGTGATCATATTGACACCCGTGCTCTCTGAGCAACAGATGAAAGAAGCTGTTGCAGGCTACAGAGAGTTGATCACAGCTAACGGTGGGGAACTGGTCCACGAAGAAAATTGGGGACTCAGTAAACTGGCCTATCCCATCCAAAAAAAGAACACGGGGTTCTATCATCTGTTTGAATTCAAGGGCGATCCTGAATTCATCAAAGTACTCGATCTGGCTTACCGCCGCGACGAGCGCGTTCTGCGTTACCTGACTGTGCATCTCGACAAGCACGGTGCAGATTACAACGACCGCCGCCGCAAAGGTGAAATCGGACGCAAGGAAACACCTGCTACCAGCGAGGAGGCACAAGCACAATGAGAAAGAACGATCAGAATTTCATTTTCAATCAGACCCCTCAGGTTGCCCAGAAGAAGAAGTACTGCCGCTTCAAAAAGCACGGCATCAAGTACATCGATTACAAGGACACCGAGTTTCTGATGAAGTTCCTGAACGACCAGGGCAAGATTCTTCCCCGTCGTATCACCGGCACTTCCCTCAAGTACCAGCGCAAAATGAGCACTGCGATCAAACGTGCCCGTCACCTCGCCTTGCTGCCTTTCGTAGCAGACGGCCTTAAATAAGACAAGGAAGGACAAAAGACATGGAAATCATTCTCAAGAAATTCCACAAAGGCCTGGGCGAGAAGAACGATATCGTTAGCGTTAAATCCGGATATGCACGCAATTACCTGATTCCCAAAGGAATCGCAGTAGTTGCTTCCGAGAGCGAGCGCAAAATGCGTGCAGAAGAAGAGCGCCAGCGCGCCTTCAAAATGGAGAAATTGCAGAAAGATGCCAGCGCACTCGCAGAGAAGCTGACAGGTACTTCGGTAACCATCCGCACCAAGGCAGGCGCCAGCGGCAAAATCTTCGGTTCCATCACGGCACTGCAGATTGCCAATGCCCTCAAGGAAAAAGGATTCGATGTGGACCGCAAGAGCGTTTCTATCGGCGACGATATCAAAAACCTCGGTACTTACCAGGCCACAGTAAACCTGTTCAAAGGTGTCAACGTAGACGTTGAAATTCTTGTAGAACAGGAGTAATCCCGATTCAACTGAAACCCACTGAAAAAGGCTGCCTCGTGCAGCCTTTTTTGTTTTTGGCGTTTCGGGTTTAAACGGTTTATCCGCCACAGAAGAAGGCTCTTTCATCCGACGGGATTTTCTTTGGCATTGCAACGACATCCAGACTTCATCCGCATGTATTACCTTGCGGCTTGGGATCGGGTGTTTGCAGTGTGATCAGAGGTGAAGTTGGAGCCGCCATCCATTCGTCCGGAAAAGAAACTACCCCATGAACAACAACGCTTTTTCCTCTGCTTCCCGCCGTGAAGTGCAATTGACTCCCCAGGTAATTTCCGGAGCTGTGCCGGAAGGCCTGCACGGTGTGGTCTTCATCAATTCAGCCTGCGGTACGGTCAATACCGATGGCATGCCGTATCCGCCCAACTATCCGGATGGCAGCAGCTGCCAGGAATACGGCAGTCCGCTCATCAATGGCGATGGCATGCTTTACCGCATCGATTTCAGCGAATCGGGGAAGGTTGCAGTGCGGAACGGACTGCTGCGGCCACCATGCTATTACGCCGATCTGGCTACGAGCGAACGGGTGAATCCCGGCAATCCATGGGCCGATCTGAAGTTCAACAACCTCGGCCTCGCGCGCATCAGCATGAAGCTCGGAACGCGCAACGAACTCAATACCGCCATAACGCCCGTCCGCTTCAAAAACGAAGGAGCGCACCGCCTCCTGGCCACCTTCGACGCCGGCCGTCCTTTCGAGTTTGATCCTGAAAAACTCGAGCTCATCACCGCTATCGGCCGCAATACCATCTGGAATTCCGGACTGCCGCCTTTTCTCAAGCAACCCCTGGCCATGGTGCTCACCACCGCGCATCCGGTATTCGATCCGGATACCGAAGAGCTCTTTACCGTCAACTTCACCAAGACCGACGAGCAGATGATGAAGGCCACGCATATCTTCGATGTGCTCTTCCACGACATGGATTGGCTCGCGGCTGAATTCAAAAAGCTGATCGGCGCGCTCGAAGGCAAAAGCCAGGAAGAGAAGGTGAAGCATACAGCGGCCTTCCTCGACAAGGTGCACCTGCGTTCACCCAAAAAGAACCCGACCTGGCTGCACAAAATCTGGAATTGGATCAAACACCAGTTCAGCAACTGGTTCTACAGCCATATCACCAACAAGAACGAAGTAAAGGTACTGCGCTGGCAAGGCAAGACAGAGCTGGATGAATGGACCATCACCGATGAAAACGGCGACCCCATTGCCATCGACTACAACATGCACCAGATCGGGCTGAGCAAGGATTACCTGGTGCTTTGCGATACCAATTTCAAGTTCACCCTCGATGTGATGGTGAATTTCCCCTTTCAGAACGAACCCGTCATCGACCGCTTCATCCGCGAACTCCTCGGCGGCGCGATGAACGACTTCAGCCACCTCTACCTCGTTAAACGCAGCGACCTGAAACCCGGCGGAGGAAATGTATGGGCATCGAAAACCAAACTGCCGCTGGAAACGGTCCATTTCAGCGTGGATTATGAAAATCCGAACGGGCAGATCACCATCCATACCGCGCATAATTGCAGCGCTTGTCCTGCCGAATGGCTGCGGAGTTACGACCAACCTGCCACCGGCGGAAGTGTGCAGATCGATCCGCAGAAAGTCGGCTTGATTTCAGTGGGAGAGATGGACATCGGAAAAATCGGCCGCGTGGTGGTGGATGGCAATACCGGCGTGGTGAACGAAGAACAGACGCGTTTCCTGCACCTTACAGGGGAAAAAGACGGCGCTGTCACCGAAGCGCATACCTGGGCTGTCGGTTTGTACACCTACCGCGACATGCTCAGTCCGGACTACAATGTGCCCAGAATCGAACACGTTTACTGGCAGAGCTACGGCCTCCGCGAAGATTGCCTGACCCAATACATCTACAACCTCTACAAGGATCCCAAGCGCAACCGCACTTTCAGCGCAGAGGAAATGCTCTCCTATACCCGCATGGGCGCGCGCTACGTGCTGCAATGTGTGGAAACTGCCGGACTCACATCCATCGACCATTACACTTTCGCGCAAGACCAATACTTCTGGTCTTTGCAATTTGTGCCTTACCAATCGGCGCGGCTGGGCGTTCCCGACAGCAAGAACGGCTGCATCCTCACGACGGTCATCACCGGCACAGCCCAGGCATCGGGCGACATGACCTATACCCGTGAATTGTGGCTGTTCGATGCCAATAACCTCGCTGCCGGACCGGTTTGCCGCATGGCGCATCCCGATCTGGTTTTCGGTTTCACCATCCATTCCGTTTGGGTGGCGGAAGCCGGAACGGTTCCGACTCCGGGCTATGTGCTACCGGTGCGCGAAGACTACGATGCCATGATTGCCCAAATGCCGACTTCCGATAACCTGCGGGCCCGCACCCAGGATTTGTTCGATCAGAAGGTATATCCCTATTTTGAACCGCCGAAATCATGAGCAAACAAACTTCCTCAGACCTGAACCCTATGCAGACGCTGAGCGGTACCCTGGGAGAGGATGACCGCAGGCGTTGGGCTGAGGAGTACAAACGCCTCGGCCGCAAATACGCCACCTGGGGCGCTGTTTTCGCTATCATCGGCGGACCTTCGATCTTGCTCACGGAGATGCACAACAACTACGCCGACCCATCGCTGTGGTTGTTTTTTCGTTTGCTCCCGGCGGTAGCCATTTCCATCGCCTATCTGCTCTTTCGCTTCCTGCGCTGGAGCCATGAGTTCCTGTTTGTGGTAATCGCCTATTCCCTGTTCACCTGCTATGCCTATTGGCCCGATTGCCAGGCGCCTGACAAGTTCTTGTTCGGGCAGCTTACGATGTTGATACCCGCGGCCTTTATTACCATGCTTCGTCCCGTTATCCTGCCTGTCAATATAGTGGTGCAGTTGGTGCTGATTGTGGTGTTTAACCGCATTTTTTGTCCCGAATCCAACTGGGAGTTCTTCAGCAGCCAGGCCTTTCTTGCGATCATCGTGGCAAGCATTTCCAGTTACATGGTGGCCTCTTTCCGCTATTACCTCGCGCGCTACAATTTCCTGTTGAACACGCGCTTGCAGGCGGCCTTAGCGCAAGCAGAGGAGAGCCGCAAGAAATCAGACGAATTGCTGAAGAATATCCTGCCCGAAGAAATCGCCGAAGAATTGAAGGAGCAGGGCAATTCAGCGGCCCGGAGCTACGATTTGGTCACGATCCTGTTTACCGATTTCAAGGATTTTACTTCGCTCTCGCAGGAAATGAATGCCATAGACCTGGTCAATGAAATCGATGCCAACTTCCAGGCTTTCGATGCCATTTGCGAGCGCCACGGGATTGAGAAGATCAAGACGATAGGAGACGCTTACATGGCGGCTTCCGGATTGCCGATTCCCACTACAGACGCGGCCAAACGCGCCGTGCTTGCAGCAATTGAGATGCAGGCGTTTGTCGAAGGACACATGGAGCAGCGCCGCAAGGAAGGCAAACCCTGTTTCGCGATGCGCGTCGGCATCCATACCGGACCCGTGGTGGCCGGTATTGTCGGCGTCAAGAAGTTCCAGTACGATATCTGGGGCGACACCGTGAACACCGCCAGCCGCATGGAAAGCAGCAGCGAATCGGGCAAGGTCAATATCAGCCAGGCTACCTACGAACACATCGCCCGGGATCCGGATTTTCGCTTTACACCCCGTGGCAAGATTGCTGTGAAAGGCAAGGGCGAGGTGGAGATGTACTTTGTGGAATTGGCCGGCAAGGCCTGAACACCGTTTTCTCATTGACCAGACTGACCAAGGTCATACGCCTTGCCGTAGGCTTATGGCTTTATTTTGCCTGAAGATTATGTCAGACAGCCTGAAGACTTGCCCGCATTGTGATTCACCATACGCCTACCCGACAGAAAACGGTCATTACGTTTGTTCCGAATGCAACCACGAATGGAATGCGGATGCCGCAGCGGCCGGTCCGGTAGTAAAGGATGCCAACGGCGCAATCTTGCAGAACGGCGATACCGTTGTCGTGGTCAAAGACCTTCCGGTGAAAGGCTTTCAGAAGGCCATCAAGGCGGGCACCAAGGTCAAGAACATCCGCCTCACCGACGGCGACCACAACATCGACTGCAAGATCGAAGGCTTCGGCTCGATGGCCCTGAAGTCGGAGTTTGTGAAGAAGGGGTGAGGGGGGGATTGGGCCATGAATTTCTTCTATTGGCCCTCGTTATTAGTGTAATCCGCGGATTTCATTTCTATACAGTACTGTTTCCGATTCGATCAAGAACTGGATTTAAGACAAAAGGATGGTTTGGCCGGAAAGACGCGGACGGTAATCGAAACACAAGTACAATTTGTACAGAAGTTTGGAGCCCACCATGATACGACAGTCGGATGTTTCTGCTGCGCGTTAACTTTGTGAATGAATAAATTGCCATGAGCCGACTTCCGTCCATATTCCTTTCTTATAATCCGGGTAACGATGTAGAAGAAACATTGGCCATCCGCATGCATACACTCGGTGCGGTTCATGGATTTAGGATGTATCTGCCCGATCGGTTTCTCAATGAGGAGGACCTATCAGTGGAGACCCAATCACGGATTAATGCCAGCAACTATTACATCATGTTTTCAACGCAAAAGAAACTGAGCGATGTTACCCGCAAGGAAATTCAGTTTGCATTTGCTCAGAAAAAAGACAGGTCCAAAATCATAGTGATATACGACAAAGAAGTCGGGAAAAATCTTAAAAATGCAGATGAGTTCACCGCATTGTTTTACGACAAGGCGAATGAAAGTATGGAGCAATTTTCTTCCAAAGTGCTTCAGAAAATCAAAACCCTGAACGACAATGATAAATCAATGTCGCCTAAAGAAGCCGCCAAGGAAGATGATGCCATGGCAGGATTTGTGCTTGCGGGCTTGGCATTGTTGTTACTTGCAGCAGTGTTTTCAACAGGCAAAAAGTAATGCGTCCATTACCGGTTGTTGTTGACAATGATTCGTTGATTCAACTTACCCGGTTGAATAGCGATATTCCTGTTTTTGATAAGTTGCGTTCGGTTTTCTCAAGCATTCATATTCCACAGAAAGTGATTGCTGAGTATGAAGTCGGAGCGGCAAGAGAACCACGAAGGCTTGAAATTCTACATAAGCTCAGTAACCGTGGACTGTATTGGGTAAATTGCACTGAACTCGATTCATTCAGTATCGCACTGGTAGAGGGTAAAAAGGGTATTGACGAAGGCGAAGCAGAGGTGTATGCGCAATCAAAGAAAATCAGGGCAAGGTATATTTTATCTGAAGATAAGAAGTTTAAAAAAAATATTATAGAGCTAGATCCTACCGTAACAGTGATTTCAGTAATACATCTTATTTGTTTCCTGGATATCACGGGCCATATTGATGATTGGGAAAACTGTGCACAGAAATTACATAAGTTGAGTCCATTCAATGCAGGAACATTGCGCAAGTATTATACGGAAGCCGCAAGAATTTCGGGTGTAAACGTTTCGAAAAAGCAAATGTCTGCCAAATGCTCATTAAAGAAATTGGGCGTTATACGATAGACAAGAATGTTGGTTAGAGTGAGAGTGTTGCACTAACTGTGTCAATTTTAGGAAAAACCACTAAACTTGACATAGACGATGACAAAAAAACCATTTGACTACGAGGAGTTCAAGAAGAGCTTCGCGAGCCGATTCAAAGAGAGCAAGCAATTGCTGGGCAA
>JBKDBI010000320.1:0-14109 GCA_046314695.1 Bacteroidota bacterium
AACCTGCGTGCGACATCAGCCAACCGCCTTGCCCGAAGTAATTGAGCAACAGGGCTATTTTTACGAAAATCCAGGATACCTGGATATTGACTTTGCCGCAGTGGCCGAGGTCGCTGTACAAAGATTCTGCCCCGGTGGTACAAAGAAAAACCGCACCCAGCAGGGCGATTCCACCCGGATATTCGACCAGCAAGCGGTAGGCATACATGGGGTTAACAGCCTGAAGCACATCCGGATGCTCCATGATTCCTTTGATGCCCAGTACAGCCAGCATGCCGAACCACACCATCATAATCGGGCCGAAAGCCTTGCCTACCGTATTGGTGCCAACACGCTGGAATATGAAGATGAGCGAAACCACCAGCAATACGATGGGCACAGTCGGAATATCCGGATTGATGATGGTGAGACCTTCAACAGCAGAAGAAACCGAAATGGCCGGTGTAATGATGCCGTCTGCCAGGGCCATTCCCCCGCCGACCATCGCAGCAATGATGAGATGCTTGTAACGTCTTCTCAGCAACTGATACAAGGAAAACACCCCGCCTTCACCCTTGTTATCGGCATTGAGTGTAATCATTACGTACTTAATGGTTGTTTGCAGCGTCAGTGTCCAGAAAACACAGGAAATACCGCCGTAAACGAGGTCTTGGGTGATGATGCTTTTACCGATAATGGCCGAAAATACATAAAGCGGCGAAGTGCCGATATCGCCAAAAATGATGCCGAGTGTAACGAGCATACCGGCGGCCGATAGCTTTTGCAGATGACTGGAGTGTGGCATTGTATAAGGAGGCGAATTTAGGTAAAACCACTTATCGCCAAATGGAGATTTCCGCACTCAATACAACCAGGGCAGGCTCGCAATGAGCAAGACCACAACGATGCGCATCATCAGATTGCCATGGGCGTATCGGAAACGGTGCACTCCAAAGTATTCCCAAAAAACCGTGATTCCGCTTAAACTGCAAATGGTGGCAACGCCGGCCTTGAAAACAGGATTGTCTGAATACCAGAGCAATGTGCCTCCGGGTAAAAGGGTTAAAAACCAAAGCAATAAAATCGTCTTAACGGTTTGCCTTTCACCTAACCAAACGGCCATTGTGGTGTATCCAAAGATGGCATCCCCGCGCATCGCAACCAGGTCTTTGATCAGCTCGCGCATGAAAATCAACATCATGAAGAACAAACCATACAAGGCAAGCCATCGGTCTAGCACACCAAAATACAGGGCCACAGAAACTATGGCAGTAACAGTTAGAATGGCTGCAGAAATTTCACGAACCAACGGAATACGCTGGAGTTTGTGGGAATAAAACCACAATCCGCCGGCAAACGCAACCATGAAAATCACGACATTCAACGAAGTCAGCGCTGCAACGAATAAAGCCGCCAGGTTCAGCCATAAATACATGCGCAGCGCAAACTCCTTGCTTACCAGGCGTTGCAGATTTAAACGATCCGGATGGTTAATGGCATCGCGTTCCCGATCATAAAAACTATTGATGATGAAACCGGCCGAAATGATGAGGGCAGTACAGCAGGCTATCAGGTGCAGCCTGTAATCGGCAAGATGTTGCCAGGCAGTTCTTTGCGGGGCAAACACGAAAATGGCACAGAGATATTGTGCGATTAACGTGAGAAGTACATTGTACCAGCGTACCAGACGTAAAAGAGCCAGCCAGCGCAAGGTAGACGCAGCCATGGCCAAGGTCAGAACCGGTAAATGACCTCCATGCGGTAATCTTTCAATTTTTCTTTTGCCGCTTCAAGGTCTTGGGTGAATCCGAGTATAAATCCTCCTCCACCGCTGCCGCACAGTTTCAGCACGTATGAGTTCGATTCCAGTCCGTCGCGCCATAGCTTCTCATAGGCATCGGGTATCATCGGACGGAAATTCTCCAGAAAGAGCTTAGACAGTTCTTTCAGATTATAGAAGAGGGGTTTGAAATCGCGGTTCAGGAAGGCGTGTATGCACTCGTTGTTGTATTTTACGAGTTGCGAACGGATGAGATTTCGGAAGCCATCTTGCTTGAGTTTTTCAAGGAAGATGGATACCATGCTGCTCGTTTTTCCGGGGTTTCCGGTATCTAACAAGAAAATAGCGCCGCTGCCTTCTTTGTTTTCTGTTGGCAGACCAACCGTTCCGAGATCATCTTTGGAACGGATAAGTACCGGAAGATTGAGAAAGCAAATCAGCGGATCCAGGCCACTGCTCTTGCCATGAAAATGATTTTCCAACCTGGCGAAGATCTGTTTCAGTGCAAGAAGTTGGCTGCTGTCAGCCAATTGCTCAGCATCTGCCTTATTCAGCGCATAGCGATCGTAAACGGCCGCCACCAATGCTCCGCTGGAGCCTACGCCAAAGCCTTGCGGGATGCTGCTGTCGAAGTGCATGCCCTTGTCCAGATCGCGTTCCATCGCATCGAGGTCAAAGGCGCAAGGCAGTTCATTCTTCTGCTGCAATTCCTTCATGTAAGCATGGAATGCACGGATACTGCTGTTCGATTGCCTTGAACTCTCCAGCTCCTGGTGATCAAACAGCAGTTTGCCTTTGTAGAAACTGAAAGGTATGCTGAGGCCCATTGAATCTTCGATGATGCCGTATTCTCCGAAGAGCAGGATTTTCGCGTAAAAGAGCGGGTTGTTCATTGGTTTAGTTGTAAAACACCTTCACCGATGCTGCTGCAAAGGTACACACCATTCTCGCAGAAGGATACAAGCGAATTGTTGATAAGGTCATGCACCTGACTTCGGTACTGTGCGGGGTACAGGACATGTACGTTTGCTCCGGCATCAAGGGTAATAACAAGCGGAAGGCCGGATTGTTCCCTAAACAACCATACACGGTTAATGATCTCCAGGGAAGCGGGTTTCATCAACAGGTAATACGGCATCGAACACATCATCATCGCATGCAATTGCAAGGCTTCGCTTTCAACCAGTGCAGTAAATGCGTGGATATCACCCGCCGAAAGAATCTTCCTCAGCCGGTGCATGTTTTCATTGGCTGTGGCATAACGCGCGGCTGCGTATGGGTGCGCATCGAGGAGTTTATGCCCGGCAGAACTGCTCACGGCCTTGCGTCCGCTTTCTACGATCAGAACCGCATCTTCCCAGTTGCGGAATTCCGTATGCAGCTTAGCTTCCGGATAGGCAACCGCGTAAGTATCTGAGCTTCCGGGATAATCCGGATGTTCGCCCCATACTCCCAAGGGACCGAACAGGCTGCGGCATGCGCTGCCCGAACCAAGCCTGGCCATAGACGAAACCGATTCCATAGGTATCGTTTCACCGCTGATCTGTCGGTGCAGATCGGCGGTACAGAGGGCCAGCGCGCCCATCCCGGATGCGGAAGATGCAATGCCGCTGCTGTGCGGAAAGTTGTTCCGTGTATCAACCCTGAAATTAAAACCGCGGATCCAGGGCATGGTGGCTTGCTGGCGATCGAAGAAAGCCTGCACCTTGGCGTCGAAGGCCTGATTTCTTTGGCCCTCCACGTACACTTCTGCCATACCACTGCCTGACGTGCTTTCAATACTGGTTTCGGTGTATAAATCGCGCAGCGTAAAACTGATACTCGCATTGGCCGGCAACTGCAGGCCTTTTTTACCCCAATACTTGACCAGGGCGATATTGGAAGGGCAACGGAAGGCGCTTACGTACATGGTTCGGTATTCGCGGTTTGTAGTATATCGTAAAAATTAAATGAAATCAGGTTTTGAAATACTTCTTCGAATTCTCCCTCGCGGTATTCCACCAAAATGGCGTCTCCTCCCCAGGCCCCCAGACTCTTAATGGTTCCGGAATAAGCCGGAAAGAGGCGCGCACCGGGTTCCATTTCCAGCTCCCGGGAAAGAATGGCTTCGTAGCGTTGCAGCAATCCGCAGGCTTCTTCACAATTGTCTGCCGTGAGCAGGCCCATCGCAATGCGATCCAATTCAGGCACATGCGGTTCAAGCTTGTGAAACATGGATTTATTCTCGTTCACCGAGTCGCGGCTGTTCACTTTCTTGCCTGTGAATACCACCCTGAAATCGTCGAGCCAGGCCGGAACAAAGTCGAGAAACCGGATATTTCGTTGGCCGGAATCGATTTTATACATCAGGGCCTTGCCATGAAAAGCCACCGCCACGTCGTAACCGGACCCGGGAAAAGACAATTGCATCAGATCCCAGGGGTCTAAGCCTGACCAGCGCGCGATATTGGCAATCAGGGCGGAGCTGCTGCCCAGTCCCCATTCCTTGCGAAAAGAAGCTTTTACACGGAATGTAATGTCTTTATCCGCCGGCATGGCGCCGGGGTTCTGCTGCTGAACATAGCGCAGCATGGCCAAAATCGGCTGCAATACATTTTTCAATGGATGTGTAGAACAGTCCTCATTCGGATGGAAACTGCAACGCAGCCATTGAAAACCTTCGAAGTCGTAGCTCTGCCAATGCACATAGCCACTTCCCTCCCGGTATTCCACCTCCATGCATTGCCTGAATTTGGTTGGGAAGGCAATGGCGAGTGCACCACACAAGACGGCGTATTCACCGCACAGCATGATTTTTCCGGGTGAAGCCGTCCGGAAATGACAGGATCCCTGATCAGTGTTTTCGGGTTGCGAGCTGTTCGGCATGAATTCCGCGTATCTGGCAGAAGATTTCTACGGCGGCCTGATGGCTCACCACTTTGTCTTTAAAGTATTCCACGATCCGCGCTTTCTCCTCATCCGTTGCTTCCAGCTGATTGAGAATATTCAGCAAGTGCATCTTCATGTGGCCTTTCTGAATGCCGGTTGTCACCAGCGATCGCAGCGCAGAGAAATTCTGTGCCAGGCCGGCAACTGCGCATATGCGCATCAACTTCTCAGCTGACGGCTGCCCCAAAATTTCAAGTGCAAACTTAACCATTGGATGCAGACTTGTGATACCTCCTACTGTTCCGAGTGACAAGGGCATGTCAATCCAAAAATGGAAAACGCCGTCTTCAACTTTCGCGTGTGTCAGACTTCCGTATTGGCCGTTGCGTGCGGCATAGGCATGGGCACAGGCTTCCACCGCGCGGAAATCGTTGCCCGTGGCTATCACCACTGCATCGATGCCGTTCATGATGCCTTTGTTGTGCGTTACGGCCCGGTAAGGTTCGATTTCGGCGATGCGCACGGCCCGCACAAAACGGTCTGCAAAGGCTGTGTTACCTATGCCGCTGCCTTCTTCAATTTCGTCTACAGGACAGCTGACCGAGGCGCGCACCAGGCATTCGGGGGTAAAATTGCTCAGGATTCGCATAATCACCTCTGCCTGGCGTTCCTGCTCCGGCAGATCGTGCGCAGAAGCCAATTCCTGTTGCAGCGATTCGGCGATGGCTTCCAGGCAGCTATTGATGAAGTTGGCCCCCATGCTGTCGCGGGTATCAAACTTCACTGCCAGCTGAAAGTAGCCTTTTTCAAGCGCTGTCTTATCAACCAGTTGAATGGACAATATGCCTCCGCCTCTGGCCCGCATATTCGCGGTAATTCTGTCGGTAGCGGTTTCAAAGGCAGGAGCGAAATCGGCTACTTTTTTCCGCAATACTTCAGGGTCTGAACCCATCCAGTAGAAATGCACATGCCCTATTTTGGTTGTGCTGATGATTTCGGTGTGGAACCCACCCCTTTCCAGCCAGAAGTTCGCTGCCTTGCTGGCCGCAGCCACCACGGAGCTTTCTTCTATCGCCATCGGCAAGGCATACAAATCTCCGTCAATCAGAAAATTAGGGGCAATGCCAAAGGGCAGGTAGTAATTGGTAAGAGTGTTTTCAATGAACTCATCGTGCAAGCGTTGCACTGCCGGATCGGCATGGCGGTAGCTTTCCAACAATTCATGTCCCTTTACAGGGTCTTTTGCGTAATGGGATATCAGCCATTCGGTTTTAGCTTCCCGGCTGAGTTTACTGAAACCTTTCACCGGAGTGAGTTGGCGGGCTTGTTTCATTTTCTGATATTGAGGTAAGTATAAGCCAATCGCAGCCCTTCAAGTTGGGAGGCTACGAAAGCGAACAGTTTTTCTTCACTTTCAAGGGCAGGCTTCAGAAAAGCAGATGCCTGGGCATACAGGGCCGGCATAGGAATTTTCCGCAGGTGCCAATATCCATCCAGAAAACCGTTGATGCCACCGCTTACGATGATATTCCTTGCACGAACGGCCGCACCCTCTTCCTCCAGAACCTGCAAGAGCGTTTCGGTCATATTCACGGCACTGTGGCCAATTTTTGCCAGGCCTTCGTATTGTTCCTGCACAAAGGAATCGGCACGGAGCATTTCGAGCAGGCTGAAATTGGTTCCGCCTTGCGCGGCAAAATCAAGTGCTTCAAGCGGCAGGCGGAGCAAGGCACGCATGCTTTCCGGCCCGAATCCCTGCCCTACTTCCTTCACCATCACAGGGAAGCGCGACGATTCCAGCACGCGCTGAATGGTTTCCAGGGGCGCAACAGTAATGCGGTCGCCTTCCGGCTGGAGCCATTCCTGCAAGGGATTCACATGAACGATGATGCCATCTGCTTCCAGTTTCTCAACCAGGTCGTTTACCAGATGCAGTTGTTTGGCTGCAGCCAGTTTTTCAAGTTGGGCAATTCCCAGATTGGCAAAGAGCGGCTGTTCACCGATATACGGGCGCAGGGCGAAATCTTTGAGATAGGTATTGTCTTCCAGCAGCTGGCGGCAGGAACCCAACCCCATGCCCAGGCCAAACTCTTTGCAGGCAAGGGCCAGGCGCTTGTTGATGGTACCGGCTTTTTCTGCGCCACCGGTCATGCTTGAAACCCACAACGGTGCGCGCATGGTGCGGTTTCCGATCTGGAGGGAAGGCAAGGCGCTGTTGTCTGGATGTGGCGCAAAAAGCGGCTCATAATCAAAGCGTAGGTCGCCAGCTTCTGCCCTGGCGCGGAAAGCCAGTTCGATATGATCGCTTTTTCGCTGCGCTGCGTTGAGATCCTTGTCTTCCAATGTCAAAACAATTTCAAATTAACGCCGATGGTTCGGATTTGTTTCTGCCTCATCGACAGGCCGTCCAATATGTTTGACTATTGCATGGGCTTACAGATACTATTTTCGCAGCATGAAGCCATTCTATCCGCTCGCCTTTTCGCTTTTGGCGCTTTTCGCCTGCAATGGAAACAAGACCCAAAGCGGTGATCAAACCTCCTTTGGCGCAGCCCTGACCGACAGCACGGGCCTTGCTCCGGTGGCTGCAATTCAGGCTTTTGAAGCCGGCAATACTGCGCCTGTTGTGCTGGAAGGTAAGATCAATCAGGTTTGCCAGGCGGAAGGCTGCTGGTTCAATTTGGAACTGGACAGCAACCGGAGGCTTTTTGTTGAGTTTGGAGAGGCCTTTACCGTGCCTAAGGATATCGCAGGCAAACGCGCCCTGGTAGCAGGTTCCTTCTACCGCGACTCCATTTCGGTTGAAAAACAGCGCGAAAATGCCAAAGCAGATGGTGCAAGCGAAGAAAAAATCAATGCCATCACCACTCCGCTGGTAGAAATCAATTTCAAGGCAGGCGGCGTTAAGTTGCTGCGCTGATGACGGAGGTTTCCAATCCGCCACAGGTCATTTTGTATACCGACGGCGCCGCTCTTGGCAACCCGGGGCCAGGTGGTTATGGTATTGTCCTGCAATCTGGTCAGCATTACAAAGAAATGAGTGGCGGTTTCCGGCTCACCACCAATAACCGCATGGAGTTGCTGGCGGTGATTGTCGGATTGGAAGCTTTAAAGATTCCGGGAACCAAGGTTTCTGTCTACACCGATTCGCGCTATGTGCACGATGCTGTCGAGAAGGGCTGGTTGTGGAATTGGCAGCGGAAAGGCTGGAAAGACAAAAAGAACGTTGACCTCTGGCAGCGTTTCATTCCCATCTACCGCCAACATCAGGTGTCTTTTCGTTGGGTGAAGGGCCATGCCGGCGACCCGTACAACGAGCGCTGCGATCAATTGGCCACCAGTGCGGCCGCTGCCAACCCGCGCGATGAAGACCGCGGCTACCAGCCCGATTCAAACAACTTGCTTTAAGCCTGACGCAGCAATTCTGCCGCATTTTCAAGCGCAGCCGCTCCGGGTGTATGCCCGCTCAGCATGCGCGCCAATTCATAGATGCGCGCATCTTTGTCCAACAGGGTAATAGCCGAACCGGGTAATTCGCCGTCGGTTTTCTTGGTGACATGGAAATGCGTGTTTCCGGCGCTGGCCACCTGAGGCAAATGGGTAATGGTTATCACCTGATGGTGGGCAGCCAGTTGCTTCATCATATTGCCCAGGCTCAGCGCTACCTGACCCGAAACACCGGTATCCGCTTCGTCAAAAATCATCAGCGGTGAGCCGGCTTTGTTTCCAATGGCGCATTGCAGCGAAAAGGTGAGCCTGGATATTTCACCGCCTGAAGCCACTTTGTGCAAGGGTTGCATGGGCAATGCTTTTGCTGAACGGAAGTAGATGATAACCCGGTCGCCGCCGGCGATTCCCGGTTCGGGTAAAGCTTCCAGGCGTATTTCCAATGCAGCATCCGGCATTTCCATGGCTGTGAGCAATTGCTGAACTTCCTGTTCGAGTCCGGGTATCGCTTCTGCTCGGCGCTGGTGCAAGGTCTGGGCTGCTTTTTTTAAGCGCTCCTCCCCTTTCTCAGCTTCCTGGCGGAGTTGTTCTATTTGTTCATCCAGACCCGATTCGCGCAATGCTGCAGCCTGAAGTTTTTCCTGCAGCAGCAGCAAGCTTTCGGTATCGTCGAGCTGGTGCTTTTTTAGCAGGTGTTGCAGCTTGTATAAGCGTTCGTTCAGTTTTTCCAGTCGCTCCGGATCTTGTTCTGAAGCTTCTGCCACCGCATGCATTTCGCGGGCCAATTCACGTAAATCGAGCGCAGCCTGGTTGAGCCTTTCCATTGCCGGCGCAAAGGCAGGATGCAAATCGGAAAATGGCTTCAGCAGCGCGCGTACACGGCCAATAAGCGGTACTATTGCTTCCGGATCCTCATCGAGTATTTGCGCAGATGCATGGGCTGCTTTGCCAATATCACCGGCATGGGTGAGCCGCGAGATTTCAGTCTGTAAAGCATCCATTTCACCGGCTTGTGGTTTCAATGCTTCTATTTCTGCCAGTTGAAACTGGTTAAAATCGCGTTCCTGTAGCAGTTTTGACTGCTCATGCTGCAAGGCATTTAACTCTTCTCTGGTTTGTTGCAGTGCCTGCCATTCCAAGGCGCATGCTTGCAAAAGGTTTTTATTGCCGGCCCAATGGTCGAGTATTTCCCTTTGCCTTTCGCTGTCTGCGAGCAAAAGTCCGGAGTGCTGGGTTTGAATTTCAACCAGAAAGTTGCCTGCTTCTTTGAGTTGTTGAAGGGAAGCCGGGGTATCATTGATGAAAGAGCGTGAACGACCTCCCGGGACAATCTCACGGCGCAGGATCAGCTGAGGCGCCGCATCCATGTCCTGTGTTTCAAGCCAGGCCAGCAGCGCATCGGGCAGCGGCTCAAACAAGCCTTCCACTACACATTTTTCTTCCTGGTTGAGCAGCACTGCCTGGTCGGCCCGGTTGCCAAGGATCAATCCCAATGCGCCGAGCAGAATGGATTTACCTGCCCCGGTTTCGCCGGTAATTACATTCAACCCTTTTCCCGGTGTAAACACCAGGTTGCGGATGAGGGCGTAATTTTTTACCCGAAGTTCTGTGAGCATATCAGCGGGTCAGGATAGTCGAGAGTTCCCACAGCTTCTCGTTGATATCCTTGTGCTTGCCGATCGCCTCCGCAAAAGGTGTGTATACAATGGCATTATTCACCACGCCCACGGCCTCATTGCTGCGTCCTTCGAGCAGACCCTTCACCGCATGGGCTCCCAGGCGTGAAGCGAGAATACGGTCGTTAGCAGTTGGTTTTCCACCGCGTTGTATATGGCCTAAGACAGTAACGCGGGCATCTGCATCGGGGTAAATTTTACGGAATTCATCGGCTACCTCGTAGGCTTTCCCTTCTTCATCGCCTTCAGCGACGATGAAAATGGAAAAAGCTTTTTGCCGGTTCTTGTTGCCATAGGCTTCAACAATCTGCTGAAATTCGTTTTGGCGCTCAGGTACGAAGATTCCTTCAGAACCACCGGCCAAGCCGCTGTACAATGCGATATGACCCGAATCGCGGCCCATCACCTCAATAAAGAAAACCCGATTATGGGAATCGGCTGTATCGCGCACGCGGTCGATTGCGTCGAGGGCTGTATTCACAGCAGTATCGAAGCCAATGGTATAGTCGGTGCCATACAAATCGTTGTCGATGGTACCGGGGCAGCCGATAGACGGGATTCCGTATTCTTCAAAGAACACGTTGGCTCCAGTGTAGGAACCATCACCACCGATGCACACCAAACCTTCGATACCAGCTTGTCGGAGGTTTTCGTAAGCCTGTTTTCGTCCCTCCGGTGTACGGAAAGCAGCACTTCGTGCTGACTTGAGTATGGTTCCTCCGTACTGTATGATATTGCCGACACTTTCAGCCGGAAGCGGCTTCAGATCGTTTTCGATCATCCCCTGATACCCCCGCATGACGCCCCAGGTTTCAAGGCCCATGCTGCATCCGGCTCTGACTACAGCTCGGATACAGGCATTCATTCCCGGAGAATCACCACCGGAAGTCAAAACAGCAATGCGTTTCATGATACAAGTAGATTGTGTTCTGCAAATAACAAAAAAAGCCCTGTGGTTTTCACAGGGCTTTTTTGTTTCAATTGTGGAGAAAGCTTAAGGCTTCTTCTTGTATTTGAAAGCGATCTTGTCGTTGTTGTCGCCTGTGGTCAGTGTTACGTCGGTAACCCTGATCAGGAAGAAAGGATAGGTACTGGTAACCTGGCCTGAACGCACAAGGATTACGTCGTCTTTTACGATGTTGCTGATGGTTGCAGCAGCGCTGGAAGCTTTTGCAGTCCACAGATCAGCAAGCTGCAGGGTGTTCAGCGTATTGTCGTAGTCGGCAGCAGTTACGCGCACAAATTGTGAACCGTTGCCGGAACCCCAGCTTTGGCTGAATTTGTGGGTATTGCTGGTGGTTGCGGTGGTGAGGTCTTTCAGGTCTTTGGTTGCTTCGGGCTCAGTTGCACCTACTTGTACACCACCTTCAAGGTCATAAGCACCTTTCAGCGGGCCGATGATGTTGTTGATTTCCTGACCGGCGATTTCACCGAGCGCTTCAACCGGAGCGATGATGGTGATGGTGATTGACTTGGTGTCAGATTCGCCATTGTCAGCAGTTACAGTGAAAGAAAGGGTAAGCTTGTCGTTCACAGCACCGTTTACGATGAAGTCGTAATCCCAGTTGAGGGAAGATCCGTTCAGTGCAGTGTCTTTCAGGGTTGCAGCAACACCGCCATTGGTGCTGAGCTTGATTACAAGTTGCTTCAACTTGGTTCCTGAAGGAGCAGTGCTTACAACGCCGAACTTAAGGCGTGCAGTGTTCTCCTGACGGCCATCCTGGAAGGTGTAACCGGTTCCGGTGTTGAAGGTCAGGGTGGGTTTCGGCTTTACTTCCGTGTCGTCGGAGCAGGCTGCAAGCAGGCTAAGGCCGGCCGCTGCAAGCGCGAAGGTGTAATTGAAGAATCTTTTCATAGGGTCTGAATTTCACTGCAAAGTTGCTCAGATAGAACCAAACTGACAAACGTGAATTTGTTTTAGACCCTTACACGTCCATTAAAAAGTTCGCTTTGTTACATTGAACTGACCATTTTAAGTGGCTTTTTAGCTGAGCTGACAGAGAATCAGAATTATCCCTCATTCCACCTGCCAAATAAAATTCGGCCAAAATGACAGATAGCCCCGCTGTGGAAACGGCTTAATCTGCCATTATATTGCCACAGGCCTGAAGGAAAGGAGCCAGAAAGCCTATGGCACGCTCCTTGTCATCACAGCCCAGTTTCCATGTTTGATTTGAACCAAGTGAAATATCTCATCAGCGAAGATTCCGAGCACGAGAGCCACAACGATCTCATTCCCCTGTTCAGCAAGCAGGAAGAAGATGAAATGAACCGCGAAGAAATCCCGGATCAGTTGCCTATTCTTCCCTTGCGCAACACGGTACTCTTTCCCGGCGTAGTAATTCCTATCACCGTTGGACGCGATAAAAGCATCAAGCTGATACGCGATGCCAATAAGTCCAATAAGATTATCGGTGTATGCGCCCAGCTGGATGGCGGTATGGAAGATCCTGAGATTGGTGATATCTACCAAATGGGTACCGTTGCGCACATCGTGCGAATGCTTCGAATGCCCGACGGCAATACAACGGTGATACTACAGGGCCGCAGGCGCTTTATGGTTGAAGAAGTGGTTCAAACCGAACCCTATTTGCGCGCCAAAGCCCAGGCGGTAAATGAACCCAAGCAGCGGGAAGACAAGGAATTCAAAGCCATCATGGCTTCGATCCGCGAAATTGCCTTGCAGATTATCGACCTCTCACCGAATATTCCCAGCGAAGCCGGCATGGCTATCCGCAATATCGACAGCCATTCGTTTCTGGTGAATTTTACCGCCAGTAACCTGAACCTGCCGGTGCACGAAAAACAGGCCATTCTCGCCTGTGAAAACCTCAAGGAACGCGCAGCCATGGTACTGGAACACCTGAGCAAGGAATTGCAGATGGTTGAACTCAAAGACCAGATCCAAAACCGCGTACGCACCGATATTGACAAACAGCAGAAAGAGTATTTCCTGCAGCAACAGATACGCGCCATACAGGAAGAGCTCGGACAGGATACGCCGGATAAGGAAATCCAGTCGCTGCGCGAAAAAGGCAATAAGAAGAAATGGTCAAAAGCCGTACACGAGCAATTCAACAAGGAACTGGACCGCCTGATGCGTATCAATCCGGCGTCGCCCGATTACAGTGTCGGATTGAATTATGTGCAATTGCTGCTCGATCTGCCCTGGAATGAATACACTGCCGACAATTTTGACCTCGCCCACGCTTCCAAAATTCTGGATGAAGATCATTTTGGTCTCGAAAAAGTGAAGCAGCGTATCCTGGAATACCTCGCTGTGATCAAGCTGAAAGACGACCTGAAGAGTCCGATTATTTGTTTATACGGCCCTCCTGGTGTAGGTAAAACAAGCCTCGGGCGCAGCATAGCCCGCGCTGTGGGAAGAAAGTATGTCAGGATGAGCCTCGGCGGCTTGCACGATGAAGCCGAAATACGCGGCCACCGCAAAACCTATATCGGCGCTATGCCGGGCAGGGTGATACAGAACCTCAAGAAAGCGGGCTCATCGAATCCGGTATTTGTGCTGGACGAAATCGACAAGCTCGGACGCGACTTCCGCGGAGACCCAAGTTCGGCGTTGCTGGAAGTGCTCGATCCGGAGCAGAATGCCACATTTTACGACAATTACGTGGAAATGGACTACGACCTCAGCCGTACCATGTTCATTGCCACTGCCAACTCGCTCGACACCATACAGCCTGCCCTGCTCGACCGCATGGAAATTATCGAGCTGGCCGGTTACACGGTGGAGGAAAAACTGCAGATTGCCAAGAAATACCTCATCCCCAAACAGCGCAAAGCACACGGACTTAAGGCCGGCGATTTAAAGCTGAACGACAAGGTCATTGAGCAAATTATCGAACAGTATACGCTGGAAAGCGGCGTACGCGGACTGGAAAAACGGATTGCCACACTGGCACGCGCCGCTGCGAAGATGAAGGTCATGGATGGCAAGACTGCCGGCAATTTCAGCATTGAAACCGTCGAATCCATCCTCGGTGCAGAGAAAATTGAACGCGATTCATACGAGAACAATGAAACTGCCGGCGTGGTTCCCGGACTTGCCTGGAGCCAGAGCGGCGGATCTGTTCTGTATGTGGAAAGCGCACTTACGCAGGGAAAAGGCGGTTTGCAGCTCACCGGCCAACTGGGCGATGTGATGAAGGAAAGCGCTACCATTGCCCGGACCTTTATTAAAGCACATGCAGACAAGCTGGATATTGATCCAAGGCTGTTCGATGCAGTGGATGTACACGTGCATTTCCCTGCCGGTGCCATTCCCAAAGACGGCCCATCTGCCGGCATCACCATACTTACTGCCCTCGCATCGCTCTTTACCCAGCGCCGGGTAAGGCC
>JBKDBI010000321.1:0-3304 GCA_046314695.1 Bacteroidota bacterium
GACTGTCCGCCAGTGCCTGATCTGGAAGAAGTCCAGCATGGTCATGGGACGCCAGGACTATCACTGGAAGCACGAGCCGTGCCTGTATGGATGGAAGGAAGGAGCCAGCCACCTCTGGGCAGCCGATCGCAAGCAGACCACCATCCTGGAGTTCGAGAAGCCATCCCGCAACGGTGAGCACCCGACCATGAAGCCCGTGGCCCTATTTGAGTACCAGCTCCTGAACAACACCAAGGGCGGCGACCAAGTCCTGGACAGCTTCGGCGGCTCCGGCACCACCCTTATTGCAGCCGAGAAGAACGGGCGCGTCGCTCGAATAATGGAGCTCGATCCGAAGTATTGCGATGTGATTGTGAAGCGTTGGCAGGATTTCACAGGCAAAATAGCAACTCACGCAGAAACTGGCGAACCTTTCGCGGAGGTTACAAATGGCAAAGCAAACAGCTGAAAAATCGACCCGACTGCCTAAAAAAGAGGCAGTCGAACCCAAAAAGAACGGCGGCGCACGTCCTGGCGCTGGCCGCAAACCCTTTGAACCGACCGATGCCGAGCGCAAGCAAGTGGAGGCGCTGTCCGGCTACGGCGTGCCGTTTGAGCAGATCGCGGCGCTTGTCCGGGACGGCATCCACGTGGACACGCTCCGGGAAAAGTTCTCGACCGAGCTGGTGAACGGCAAGGCCAAGGCAAACGCCCAGGTCGGCAAGGGCATCTTCCAGAAAGCCATGGCAGGCGATACGACCGCGCAAATCTGGTGGTCAAAGTGCCAGATGGGCTGGAAAGATGTGCAGCGCCACGAAGTGACTGGCAAGGATGGCGCACCGATTGCTGTGGCCACCCTGGACGTTTCCAAGCTGGGCACCGATGTGCTGGCGCAGATCATGGCCGCAAAAGATGCAACTGACGGAAGCTGACCTGCTGGCCGTCGAGCGCGAGCTGTGCAGGCGCAGTCTGGCTGAGTTTGCCAAGCGTGCCTGGCGCGTGCTCGAACCGGCTGCCGAACTGAAGTGGGGCTGGGCGCTGGACGCCATCTGCCTGCACCTGGAGGCCGTGACCAAGGGCGAGATCAACCGCCTGCTGATGAACGTGCCACCCGGCTCCATGAAGTCCCTGCTGACTGGCGTGATCTGGCCAGCCTGGGAGTGGGGGCCTCGGGACATGCCCGAGATGCGCTTTGTTGGTACTGCCCATGAAGAACAGCTGGCCATCCGGGACAGCCGACGCTGCCGCGACCTGATCAAGTCCGACTGGTTCCAGAAGCTCTGGCCGATCGAGCTGCTGGCCGACCTGGACGGCAAGCGCGAGTTCGGGAATACCCGCAAAGGCGTGCGCCAGGCCCGAGCATTCACCTCCATGACCGGCGTGCGTGGCGACCGCGTCATCCTGGACGACCCGATCAGCGCCGACAACGCCAACAGCCAGGCCAAGCTGGAGGCGGCAAAAATTGCCTTCACCGAGACGCTGCCGACCCGCGTCAACTCCGACAAGTCGGCCATCGTGGTCATCATGCAGCGCCTGAACGAGAAGGACATTTCAGGCGTCATCAAGGACATGGGCCTGCCTTACGTGCACCTGTGCATCCCGATGCGCTTCGAGCCCGAGCACCGCTGCACCACCAGCATCGGCTGGACTGACCCGCGCACCAAGGAAGGCGAGCTCATGTTCCCCGAGCGCTTTGGTGAGGCCCAGGTGTCCGAGCTGGAGAAAACCCTCGGCCCCTACGGCACGGCTGGCCAGCTCCAGCAGCGGCCTGCGCCCCGTGGCGGCGGCATCATCAACACCGAGTGGTTCAAGTATTGGGCCAGCGTCCCGCAGCTCGAATTCCGCTTCATCACCGTGGATACGGCCCAGAAGACCGCCGACCACAACGATTGGTCGGTACTGCAGTGCTGGGCGCGTTCGACCGTTGGCCAGGCGGTCAAGATCGACCAGGTGCGCGGCAAGTGGGAGGCTCCCGAGCTGCTGATCAACGCCAGGGCCTTCTGGCTCAAGCACCTGAACGACATGCGCCCTGTGGCCCAAGGCTCTGCCCTGCGCGGCATGTACGTGGAAGACAAGGTGTCCGGCACCGGCCTGATCCAAACCCTGCGGCGTGAGGGCATCCCTGTGGTGGCCGTGCAACGCAGCAAGGACAAGATCAGCCGAGGCTACGACGCGGCCCCGTTCATCGCCTCTGGCAACGTGGCGCTTCCGCAGGATGCGCCATGGCTTTCCGACTTCCTGAGCGAGGTGGCGGCCTTCCCGTCTGGTGCACACGACGACCAGCTCGACCCGATGTTCGACGCCATCAACCTGGTGCAGCGTCTCCCGGCCAACCGGGCGGCAACGGTAAAACCATTGCCTACTGTGAACAAATGGTGAGAAAATACTTGAAACGAGGGCAAAAATATGGCACGCATTTCACGAGATCAGCGACTGGCTAACGTACACGCCGAAGCGCTCGCGCAGTTCGACAACGTTCAGTCAGCGCTGCGAGACGAAAGGCTGCAATGCCTTCAAGACCGACGCTTCTACAGCTTGTCCGGTGCGCAGTGGGAAGGCCCACTGTGGGACATCTACGAGAACAAGCCGAAGTTCGAGGTCAACAAGATCATGCTGTCGGTCATTCGCATCATCAACGAATACCGCAACAACCGCATCACCGTCGACTTCGTGGCCAAGGACGGCAGCAAGGCCGACAAACTTGCCGAAACCTGTGATGGCCTGTACCGCGCCGACGAGCAGGACAGCGTGGCTGATGAAGCCTACGACAACGCCTTCGAGGAAGCTGTCGGCGGTGGCTTTGGTGCCTGGCGTCTGCGCACCTCCTACGAGGATGACGAGGACGAGGACAACGAGCGCCAGCGCATCCAGATCGAGCCGATCTTTGACGCTGACAGCTCCGTGTTCTTTGACCTGAACGCCAAGCGCCAGGACAAGGCCGACGCCCGTTTCTGCTACGTCATCTACTCAATGACCTACGAATCCTACAAGGAAGAGTGGAACGACGACCCAACCAGCTGGCCAAAGATCATCCACCAGTACGAGTTCGACTGGTGCACGCCTGATGTGGTCTACATCGCGGAATACTACAAGGTCGAGGACGTCACCGAGACCATTCGCATCTTCCGCAACATCGACGGCACCGAGGAACGCTACCGCGCCAAGGACTTTGAGGACGACCCAGAGCTTGAAAACACCCTGGCCGCCATTGGCAGCCAAGAGGTGCGCCAGCGCAAGATCAAGTCGCGCAAGGTTCACAAGTACATCATGTCCGGCGGCAAGATTCTCGAGGACGCTGGCTATATCGCAGGCAAGTGCATCCCGA
>JBKDBI010000322.1:0-2535 GCA_046314695.1 Bacteroidota bacterium
GCCGGGATTGGCATGCCGCAGCTTTCGGCCATCATGCATGCAGCCGATGCGCTCAAAGGAACCGGCGTGCCGATCATCGCCGACGGCGGCATACGTTACAGCGGTGACCTGGTGAAAGCCATTGCCGCCGGCGCCTCAACCATCATGGCAGGCAGCCTGTTCGCTGGCACCGAGGAAAGCCCGGGTGAAACCACCTTCTTCAATGGCCGCAAGGTGAAAAGTTACCGTGGCATGGGCAGCATCGAAGCCATGAAAGAAGGCAGCAAAGACCGCTATTTTCAGGATGCAGAAGACGAGGTATCAAAGCTCGTTCCGGAAGGCATCGTCGGAACAGTGGCTTTCAAAGGCAGCCTGGCCGAAGTGGTGTACCAACTGGTTGGCGGATTGCGCGCAGGCATGGGTTATTGCGGAGCGGCCGATATCGCGACGCTGCAGACGGCCACCTTTACCCGCATCACCAACTCGGGTATGAAGGAAAGCCATCCGCACGATGTTTCCATCACACGCGAAGCACCCAATTATAGCCGTTAAACGCCGGCAGCCGGCGCATATCAGTCGCTAAAATGCGCGCTGGCATTGCAGACGCATCCGTTCAGCCTTAATTTGCAATCCGATGCTATGGGTGACGCCGGTATGGGAAGGATTGCTGCAGGGCTTGGTGATTAATCTCCTCAGCTTTGGCCCCTCGTTTTTCACGTTGATACATACGGGTATCCGCGATGGGAAGAAGCACGGGCTCATGGTGGCTTTCGGTATTTTCATGAGCGAGGCGGTGGTAGCATCGGTGCTGTTCTTCGGCCTGAGGCCCATGTTCGTGAATCCGTATTTCCAGATGGTATTCACTGCCATGGCAGCCTGCGCGCTCATTTTCATGGGTGTGCGCGCGATTATGCACCGCTATACCAAGTTCCTGCGCGCCATGAATGTGCCTGTGCGGTCGGGAACCAGCATGCTCCGCGGTTTCCTTTTTAACCTGGTAAATCCCTTCGTTATTCTCTTGTGGGTGAGCCTCATCAGTACCGTCAGCCTGCACTACACGGCCGATCAGCCCTTTCACCGCGAACTGATTATGCTCAATATCCTGTGCATTTTATTGGGTTATTTCGGGATGGATGTGCTGAAGGTTTATCTCTCCCACCATATCGGTCGCAACCTCAACCACCGGGTTACCTTTCTCATCAACCGGTATTTCGGATATATCCTCACCGCTATCGGTACTTACTTTATTTATCATTTTCTTCGCCTCTCGGGTATTCTCTGACCCGGGTCTCGAAAGTAACTGTGCCGATGCTAAGCGGAAACGAAGTCAATTCATTGCTCAATGTGGTGCTCGCCCTGATCATGGGCGGCCTGGGCTTAAGCCTGACCAGAGCCGATTTCAGGCATCTGTTCGATAAGCCGAAGGCCCTGGCTGTAGGATTGACGGCGCAAATGGTGCTATTGCCGGTCATTTCCTGGGTGATTGTGCAAATGGGCGACCTGAGTCCGGAATTGCAGGTGGGGATCATGATACTCTCCGTTTGTCCCGGTGGTATCACCTCGAATCTCATCAGTTATTTCCTCAAGGGAAACGTAGCGCTGGCGATCAGCCTGACGGTGCTCAACGCCGTTTTGACCCTGATTACCATTCCCATCCTCGTCAATATCTTCCTGCTCCATTTCATGCAAAACGGCAAGGAGTTTCAGCTGCCCTTCCTGGATGTGATGTATGAAATCATGGTGGTTACGGTACTGCCGGCCGCTATCGGCCTGTTCATCCGCGATCGTTTTCCGGCGGTGGCAGGGAAATTGGAAAAACCACTGAACTATACGAGCACGGGATTATTGGTGGTGGTTTTCATCCTCAAAATCTTCAGCGGTGAATCTTCCGGCGGCACGGGTTTGCGCTTTGCCGATATCAGCGGACTCTTTCCCTACGTCATCCTCCTCAACTTCCTGAGCATGATGGCAGGTTTTCTCAGTGGCTCGCTTTTTTCATTGCCCTTCAACAGTAAAATTACCATTTCGGTGGAAGTGGGGTTGCACAATACGGCCCTTGCCTTGCTCATCGCCGGGAATATTCTCGCCAATCATGAAATGGAGAAGCCGGCGCTGGTGTATGCCATGTTTTCCTTCTTCATCACCTTCCTCGTGGCCTGGCTGCTGCGGCGCGTGGAAAAGGTATTGTTCAAGAACAGGGCGGCGGAAAGTCCGAAGGAAGGCTGATTGGACTTTATTCCAAATCACGGATTGGAATACCTTTTTACGGGCTCGGAATCTGGAGAGAGTCGGAAGAGAAGGAAAGTTATGGGTTTTTCAATAGAAAATTGTTGTCTTTAGTAAAGGGGGGTATTCTGAAGGCTGTTGGAATGGTTGGTTTGTTGAGTTGAATAAGATATAGTTGAACGTTTATAAGCGTGTAATTTCTACCCAGATTAGGCTCAAGCCGTCCATAGGCCTTTGTGGTGACTGGTTTTGTGCCTATATTGCACCCGCATTCTAACTGTTTTTAATGATGGACTTTTTTACTTTTATCCAAACGTACAACACCGAAGA
>JBKDBI010000323.1:0-5487 GCA_046314695.1 Bacteroidota bacterium
CCCCGGCTCCGGGCGTTGAAGGGCGATCCAATCACCAGGTGTATGTGCGCAATGCAGCCGGTCTTGTCACAGAACACCAGGTGCTCAATCCGCAGGGCCAAATAACCCAACGCTATCGCATGGAATACGACGTCGACGGACTCCTGTTGCGCGAGGAAGCCTGGTTTCCGGATGAGCTGCCGGGCGAACAACAGCGGCTTACGGTTTACGTGTACCGCACGCGATAGGCAAAATGGCTTAAAGTTGCGGATCCGACCCAATAAGTTCGTTGTATTTTCTTCGACAGGTTTGGGTCAACCAGAAATGCCGGTCTTATACAAAACCGCCACTATTACGCACATATTGCGTTTTGTTCAGGGAATCATTTCGCTCGTAAGCACCTGAAAAGTGAAGAACAGGCGCGCCGCAACACGCTCTGTGTTATCCGTTTGCGCCTAAAAATTGCCATAAATCGCAAATGAGTTGTCGAAAAACTGCAAATAGTTACTAAATGCTATAATCTATTATCTTTGCAACAAAATCGCCGTTTCATGTATTTTGTGAAACAATGTAAAGTTCTTAGTCTGGCAATCCTTCTCATGGGTTTGTTTTTCTGCACAGTTGCCTTGCCGGCATGGGCACAGCAGCAGGAACGCTATGTGCCGCCCGGACTTTTTGCCGGTCTTGGTATAGACAGCGTGCGTGTATACCCTGAGGATACTTGCGAGGGTCTGCATCCATGGTAGTTGTTCGTATACGACCGTGGCGGCAATGAAACCGAAGAATGGGATTACCGGACGGGCGTGCATATCCGTCGCCAGTTTGATACAGAAGGAAGGCCTGCGCGCGTTGTAAACGAATCAATCAACCGCGATGCGCCGGATGCCTATCGGGAAGTGGAACATTACGTTTATTTCGGCCGTTATCCGTTGCCAGACCGCGTCATCACGAGCGATGCAGGTGGCAGGGAATTGTTCAGGAGAGAGTATATCTACCAATACGGACAGGTGCGTTCCATGCAGGTTATTCGTCCCAACGAAGCACCCATCCAGTACAATTATGCCCGCGGCAACGATGGTCGTTTGCGCGGCGTGATGGTCAGCGAGTTGGCCGGGCGCTACCTGGAAACCTGGGCCTATCGCTACGACGATTCAGGCAGGATGGCCGGCTTCATTGCCGCACCGGCAGCAGTAAACCGCCGCGCGCCCGATATCCAGGAGTTTGAGCGCAACAGCAAAGGCCAGGTAACAGAACACCGCGTTTTCAATGAGCGCGGCGTATTGGCGCAACGCTATCGTTTTGCCTATTCTTCGGAAGGATTGTTGCAGCGCGAAGAATGGAGCGTAGCCAACCATGCAGACGGAAGCCGGCGCAACACAGCCTACTGCTACCGCTACCATTACAAACAATTCGGCTGGCGTTAAGCTACGGCGTTTTCTGCTTCCTAATTTAGCGCCGTGTTTTTCGCACTTTCCAAATTGTTGCTGTTTCTGCTCAAGCCACTTACCTGGGCAGCAGCCTGCCTGATTCTGGGTC
Organism: Bacteroidota bacterium; assembly: GCA_046314695.1. GTDB lineage: Bacteria > Bacteroidota > Bacteroidia > NS11-12g > UBA955 > REEB481. Next base: position 1,516 of record JBKDBI010000323.1, read on the forward strand.
TTATATCGCGCCAGGCGCTGCGCAAGAAACGCCTGCTGCTGGCCTCGCTGATCATATTGGTAGTCTTTGGCAATGCGGCACTCTTCAATGAAGTGATCCTTGCCTGGGAATCCCATCGCAGTCCGATGCCAAAACCGCAGCGCACGGGCACTGCCGTAGTATTGGGCGGTTATGCCTCCTGGGATTCGGTGCGCGAACGCGGGCAACTCACCGAAGCGGGCGACAGGCTCTTCGGGGCGATCCGCTTGTATCACAGCGGCCATGTGCGCAAGGTGCTGATTACGGGCGGCGCGGGCGATCTATTCCAGAAGCAGCGCAGCGAAGCTACATTCGTGCGGCAAATGCTGCAGGAGGCCGGCGTACCCGATTCGGCCATCGTTACGGAATCGGCCAGTCGCAATACACACGAAAACGCTGTCTTTACGCGCCACCTTTGCGATAGCCTGAAAATCGGAGGCCCGTATTATCTCTTAACCAGCGCAGCCCACATGCCCAGGTCTTTGGGTTGTTTCCGCAAAGCCGGTATGGAAGTGATTCCCTACCCGCAGCATTTCATCAGCAAAGCCGGCCGCGGCTACAATTTCCAGGATTATGTGCTGCCCTCAGCCGGCATACTCTATCAATGGGAAGCCTTGCTGAAAGAATGGATCGGCATGCTGGCGTATATGGCTACGGGGAAGATTTGAAGAATCTCCCCAGCCACTCACTTATAAATAATCAGCGTCTGCCCCGCCCGTATCATCGTACCGCGCAGGCGGTTCCATTGCTGGATCTGCTTCACCGTTACATGGTATTTACGGGCAATGTAGTATAAGGTTTCACCCGGCTTCACCTTGTGGCGGATCACTTTCTTTTGTTTGATGCTCGGCGTATAGGTCACCACCTTCTTCACCGGTGCGGGCGTGGTCAGGGCAGCGAGGCTGTCGGCGCGGGCTGTGGCACTGTCGATGGCAGTGATGCGCGTCTTGCGGATGCTGTCAAGCGAAAAGACCAGGGAATCGTAGCCGGCATCGTCCATCATCACAGCCTGGGTGCGCAGGAAGGCGTCGAAGAGCAATTCGCCTTTCAGCTTGTAGCCCTTGCTGGTGAGGTGGATCATGTCGTTTTGGGCCAGGCCGCTGTTCACCCATTTGAGGATGGTATTGTTGCCGCCTGACACCCAGTACCAGTCGTACAAAGCGCAGTGCTGCTCTTTGGCGATGCGGCGGATCATATCGGAGAAGCGCTCCCCGGAATACAGAATCCGCCCTTTGCGCCGCATGTCCTGGGTAGTGGTCAGGAGGATATTGGCGTCAGGAGCCACTTCGCGGATATGGCGGATGATGGCCGTGATTTCGTTCTCCAGTTCGGGTTTGATGCGGTCGTCGTAGATATAGTCGTTCGTGCCGTAATCGAGGATCACGAGATCTGGCTTGAGTGCGGGCAGGTGATCACGGAAGAGTTTCTGGTAGAGCGGCGCATTGTATTTCGCACCGCCAATACCCGCCGAGTGGATGATGATGCCGCCTGCTTTGTTGCTTTCCAGGCTCATGCCGTAGAACTCGAATTCGTCTTGCAGGGGAGAAGTCTTTTCCACCCGCAAGGTGAATCCGCTCAACAGGGGCGGCAGATTGCGGATTTCCAGGTAGGGCAGGCTGTCGTCCATCCGGTCTGTGGCGTAGAATTCCTCGCCTTCGCTGGTGGAGATCCACAGGCCGTAGCTGTAAGGCGATTTCTTGCAGAAAACCTTCAGCACATTGTAATGCGCCGGGATGGCTTCGTTGAACTTGATGCTGAAGCTGGCCGTGGAGTCGTTGGTTCGGCAGGTGGCGCCGCACACACCCAGGGTGTATTTGGGCAAGGGTTCAATGCTGCGCGAAGCCGTCCACGCGCCCTGATGGGTTGAACTGTAATGAACGGATGAATAGGTCTTGGCCGTGGAGAATGGAAACATCATGCCCCTTCCGCCGTAACCCAGCATCTCCTGAAAACGCTTGCGCAACACACCCGGGAAGATATCGGGTTGGATATGGGAATCGCCGAGGTGCAGGATGGTGAGCCGTTGCGAGTCGCTGTGGTTCCATTTCAGGAAGAAGGGTTCTATCGCATCGCGCTGAAAGAACTGAATGGCATTCAGATCGGTGTCAATCCACGGGTAAGCAGTTGTGCTGATTTGCGCAAGGGCGCGCTTGGGTAAAAATGAGGAGGCTATCGCAAGCCATATCCATAAAAACTGTCTTGTTCGCTTACTTACCCGCATTGTATTGCAAATTTCCCTCAATCACCGTGCCGCAATGGCCGTGTACGGCGGAATTCATCCATTTTTTGTGCACAAAAGTGCTTATGGTTTCCCGGTGGTATCGCGCGGCGCAGGGGCGGCAGGTGCAGCCGGAGCCGGGGTGGCAGCCTTGCCTGGTTTGATGATATGGGTGAGGCGGCGGATATGCCAGGGCGTATTGGCAGAGAAAGAACCGTAGGCGATGACGATGTCGGTAATGCCTTCTTCCTCCACCAATTTCTTTACCCCGCCTTCGTAATAGCGGTAATCGACTACAAAGGTTTTTTCGAAATGGGAAACGAAGAACACCGAGAAGGGGTTGCCGTAGGAGTTTTTGATGATCAGCAGGCGGCGCGGAGCAGCACCCGGATTGTCAATCTTCATCAGCGGATAATCGCCACCCAGGAAAACGGAATAGGCATTGGAGCCGGAAGCCATCTTTGCCAGGAGGGACGCGGCCATGGGTTTGCCGGGGCTTTTGGCCGTATAACAAATCGCTTTCAGGTTGCCGGGAACCTGGTAATACATCACCGAATCTTTGTTCTTCTCGAGGTTCGGATCGCGCGTGAGCCAGTACAAAGACCCGAGGAAATTCCGGATTACACCCGCCGGCATGCTTTCGAGCGGAGTGGGGGTGATGCCCATTTTTTCGCAGGTAGCCGCATAGGCGTAATACGCGCCCCGGGCAGTCCAGTGATGGTCTGTATTGAAGAACAGGTATTCGTTGCTGTGCTCGCGGAGTTTTCCGACCGCATCAACCGGACGTATACGCACCGATAAACCGGAGTGGATATTGGCGATGTTTTCTGTTTCGGAACGGTACATCTTGCGGTGCTTGCCGCGGATATAGTATTCGCCGGCAGTGGGGGCGATCATGCAATACAGGTTTACGTGTGCCGGCATGGCTTCGGCAAACTTGTTGGCGCTTTCTGCAAACAGATTGCCCATTTTTACGCTGCCGCCGAAAATCTGCATGGCCCGGCCTTCAGATATGAACACGCCTTTGTTCACTTCCCCGTTCATGCTGGCGGCATCGCCGGTATCGGTTAAGGGCTGCTGCCCGGGCTTGACTCCCGGAGGTGGTGTTTTTGCTTTGGGGGTATAGAAGGCGATCTCTTCCGATTTCATTCCGCGCCAGGCCTTCATGGCAAACGAAAAACGGATGAGCGGATCGCGGCCCGGGAAATTGTCGGCATAATACATCTCCAGGCTGTCGGTAAAATTACCCGACCAAAGGCTATGGGATGAATAGGCGGGAAGCGGGGCGAGGGCGCGTTTTTCTTCCTGGGACACACCGCCCGGTTTCACGAACAGGGAAGCCACGCCAAAACCGGCAATCGGAAGTGCGAAGCTGAAAATCTGAATGTAAGAATGGAGCTTTTTCATGGCATTCAGAAGCGGAAGTAAAGGAAGGGGTTATAACTGCGCCCAACGAGCATGGAAGTAGCTGCGAAGAGGAAGGCGAGGTTCATGAGCGTCAATACTGCCGTGCCAATGGCCGGCTTTCGCTCGAAATATCCCTGGATGAAAACGCGGTGAAACCACAGATAAACCGGCATGCAGAGCAATACCGCCATCAACAGCCACCACGCGTTTTCCTGCAAGGCCAGGGTAAGGTCCAGGCTCCAGGGCGCATTGCCGCGCAGGCCAAAAATGAGCCTGAAAAACTCACCCAGGCGGTTCAGGTCGGTGAAGTAAAAAAGGCCCCAGCCCAA
>JBKDBI010000324.1:0-2116 GCA_046314695.1 Bacteroidota bacterium
AGGCAGTTCGACGGCTTCTGCTGTAGGCCCCGCAAGCCCGCAAGCAAGGTGCCCGTCCCGACGGCCAAGGCCGCGAAGGCCCCGAAGGCCCAGGGCTACAACGGCGGCAACGGCGCCGGCTACGAGTCGACTCGGTTCACGGGTCGCCGCTCGTTCCTCTGGCTGTCCCCGGCGCAAGACCAGCGGCGCGACCTGACCCCTGCGAAGCGCGGGGAGATGCTGCGGAAGCTCCGCTGGGGCGAGCGCAACTCGGGGATGGTTCGCCAGATCGTCGGCGACCTCGTCCTTTACACGGTGGGCGACGGCTTCCGGGCGCAGGCTCACTCCGCTGACGCCGAATGGAACGCCACGGCCGAGGCTTATTTCGCCGACTGGTCTAGGAAGTGCGACATCACCGGACGTTTTTCGTTCAACGACGTCCTTCGCATCGCCGAGCGCCGCTGGGTCTTGGACGGTGACTTCTTCCTCGCCAAGGTTCGCAACGGAAACGGCGCGACCAAGTTGCAGGGCATCGAGGCGCACCGCGTCGGCGACCCCGAGACGGGTGTTCCCGAGCGTATGCACGACGGCATCCTATTCGGAGCCTTCGGCGAGGTCGCGGCCTATAACATCTACCGCTCTGACGGCTCGTCCCGGCTTATCCCGGCCAACGCCATGATGCAGGTCTACGACCCCGAGTTCATCTCGGGCGCCCGCGGCTTGCCGCTCCTCCAGCACTCGCTCAACGACATCCAGGACGAGATGGAAATCCTCGCCCTCGAAAAGTCGGCGGTGAAGGATGCCGCCGAGATCACCCGCGTCCTGAAGAAGAACGGCGGCGAGTTCGGCCCCGACCTTGCCTCCGAGCTGGCGAGCAACCCGCAGGCCGGGGACGCCCTGGGCGTCGGTCTGGGCGGCAAGTTCATCGCCCTCGAGCCGGGAGAAGACCTCGTCTCCTTCCAGTCGAACCGCCCCTCTCCGACCTTCAACGGTTTCCTCGAGGCCATCCAGCGGGACATCGCCCGCGGCATCCTGCCCTACGAGTTCACCAACGACCCCTCCAAGATTGGCGGCGCGGTGGTTCGCCTGGTGGTCGCCAAGATGGATCGGGTCGCCTCGCGGCATCAGCAAATCCTCATCGACCAAATCTGCAACCCGACTTGGGGCTACGTCATCGGCGACGCCATCGCCCGCGGCGAGTTGCCCGACATCGACGGCTGGCAGAAGGCGTCCTGGACGACCCCGAAGCGCGTCACCGTCGACGCCGGCCGCGAAGCCGCCAACGACCGCGCCGACATCGAGATGGGCCTCATGTCCATGTCCGAGCTCTACTCGCAGCGCGGGATGGACTTCCGCGAGGAGATGGAGAAGCGGGCCGCCGACATGGCGTTCATCCGCGACCTAGCCGCCCGCAACGGGATACCCTTCGAGCTGCTCTTCAAGCAGACAAACACACCTCCCGGCACCGTCTCGGCGGCGTCGACAACCCCCACCCCTTAATCATCATGCGCTTCCTCACCAACGCCCTGAAGGGCCGCGAGCCCCTACTCATCGACCCGTCCCGAGCCGCCGACCACGCGGAGGCCGCGGCCAACGCCGGCGCGCTGGAGGACACGCTCAAGATGGTCTTCGGCTCCAAGCCCGAGGCTTACAAGGCCGGCCGAGTCGGCGTCATCCCGCTGAAGGGCGTGATTGGCAAGGGGCTGTCCCGCCTCGAGGCTTTGACCGGCGGGGCTGACGTGGACGAGTTCACCTCGGCCCTCGAGATGATGGAGGAAGACCCCGAGGTCTCGGTCATCGTGGTCGACATCTCGTCCCCTGGCGGGACTGTCACGGGTGTCGAGGAGGCCGCCGCGGCCCTCGCCCAGTCGAGCAAGCCCACGGTCGCCTTCACGGCCACCGAGGCCGCGTCCGCCGCCTACTGGATCGGCGCCTCGGCTGACCGTTTCGTCGCCACCCCTTCGTCCACCGTCGGCTCGGTCGGCGTCTACATGGCAATCCCCGACTACTCCAAGGCTTTCGACATGGCCGGGGTCAAGATGGACGTGATAAAAAGTGGCTCACTTAAAGGGGCTGGCATTCCGGGGACGAGTCTCTCCGACGCCCAGCGCTCAGACCTTCAGGAGCAGGTCAACGC
>JBKDBI010000325.1:0-5202 GCA_046314695.1 Bacteroidota bacterium
TTCCGGGTTCCGTGCTGCGCACCGCTCCGGCTTCGCCTGCGCGCCTCCAGTCTCGGGGCGCGGCCCCACAGAAACACCCATGTGCCTGCTTCCAAAGGGCATCCGGCTCCCACGCAGCGCGCCAAAAAACACGATAAGCCGCTTGTTGTTTTCAATGAACCAACGAAGGCAATAGTGGGAATTTACCCACGAGAGGCACTCATTTCGGCTCACACACATGCCGGATTCGGCTCATGTTGGCGTGTTTTTGAGCCGTAAACCGCGTATCTTTGAGCTGGAAACACGCTGAATCATGACGGATCCACGCACATCTGCTATCCTGGATTACCTGGAAAAGCATCCGGATAGTTCCTCCAATCAAATCCAATCAGAACTGGGACTTGATATCAGCTTTGCTACCGTCAAGAGAATCCTGACGCAACTCGTGCAAAACGATCTGTTGATCCGGACCGGACAAGGTAAATCCACCCGTTACCGGATCTCTGATTCCTATGCATTGCTTTGCCCCGTCGATTTGGATGCCTATTTCAGCCGTGAAATCGATGAACGCGATATTCAACCCGGCTTCAATTTAGTACTCATTGCCAAGGTTTTACCGAACTGTTCATTGTTCAATCCCGCAGAGTCAGAACAACTTCAAACACTTCAAAAGCGATTTGAACTGAACATCGCAGGCCTGACGGAAAATGAACGCTTGCAGGAACTGGAACGCCTGGCCATCGACCTGAGTTGGAAATCTTCACAAATTGAAGGCAACACTTACTCCTTGCTTGAAACAGAGCGCTTGTTGAAGGAGAAGGAAACGGCAGCGGGTAAAACCCGTGAAGAGGCGGTAATGCTTCTGAATCACAAGGAAGCCATCGACTTCATCATTGCCCATCCAGACTACCTCTCACCACTTGCTGTATCCGGAATTGAAGACATACATGCCATACTGGTGCGCGAACTGCCCATTGACCGAAACATTCGCCGCAGACGGGTTGGCATCTCCGGTACCAATTACAATCCGTTGGACAATGAATTTCAAATCAGGGAAACGCTCATGGCCATGTGCAATCTGATCAATCAAAATTCGAACGTATTCGAAAAAGCCCTGTTGACACTGTTATTGATATCCTATATCCAACCATTTGCCGATGGCAATAAAAGAACTGCGAGGATTGTGAGCAACGCCCTGCTTATGCAGCACGGATATTGCCCCGTTTCTTTCCGCACAGTAGATTCCATTGCCTATAAAAAAGCGCTTCTGCTGTTCTATGAACAAAACAATCTGAGTGCTTTCAAGAAGATATTCATAGAGCAATATGCATTTGCGGTAGCCACCTATTTTTAATCGCTTGCCAGCGGCGTTGTTTGAAGAGAAATCGCCCACGAATGGGAAAAGTCCGGCGTTGATTGGTATTTGAGAAAGCGCACGCAAGTGGCGCCGCAGCAATACCTCATACAGGCAGATGACCGCGGTCACAATAAGGCAACAAACCGCACCGTACCTTTGTGCCCGATGCGCCGTCGCCTGGCCATATGCCTGCTTCTGTTACACCTGATCGGTTCGACCGCTTTCGGCGAACTGCTGCGCCTGCCTGCGCTGGTGCAACATTATCAGGAACACCGCAGTGCGAACTGGTCTTTGGGCATCGAAGGCTTCCTTGCCTTGCATTACACGCCCGGCAGCGATCAACAGCAGAGCGACCCGGCCGACCATGACCTGCCCTTCCGCTCGCCGGACGCTGCCGGTAAACTGATGAGCCTGCTCGCCCTGGCCGATCATCCGGCGGATGACGCCGAACACAAAACCGGTTCGCCGGAGCATTTGGCCTGCGCCGATCAAAACCTGCGCAGCCACGGCAATCCGGACCCGCAGCCGCGTCCGCCCCGAACCCGCGCCTAAGCTTTTTGAGTTTTCTTTTCTGCGCCCGTGGTAAAGGCGCTTTTTATTCATTTTAAATCTACACCAACCATGCTGAAAAGCATCATTGAGTTTTCTGTCCGCAACAAACTCATCATTGCCCTTTTCACCCTCGGCCTCACCGTCCTGGGTATTTACGAAACCAGCCGGCTGCCCATCGACGCCGTGCCCGATATCACCGACAACCAGGTGCAGGTGATTACCGTGGCTCCGAGCTTCGGCGCAGCCGACATCGAACGCCTGGTCACCTTTCCCATCGAACAGGCAACCGGCAACCTGCCCGGCCTGAAGCACATGCGGAGCTTTTCGCGCTTCGGGCTTTCGCTCATCACCCTTGTGTTCGACGACGATGTTCCCATCTTCACCGCACGGCAACAGGTAAGCGAGCGCTTGCAGGAAGTGCGCGACCGCATACCCTCCGGCATCGGAACGCCTTCGCTCGGCCCCGTCAGCACCGGCCTGGGCGAAATCTACCAATACGTCTTGCGCCCCGCTCCGGGGTTTGAAAGCAACTACGGACCAGAAGAGCTGCGCACGGTGCAGGACTGGATTGTGCGCCGGCAGCTGCTTACCGTGCCCGGCGTGGCCGAAGTGAGCAGCTTCGGCGGCCGGCTCAAAACCTGGGATGTGCAGGCAGACCCTGCCCAACTCCAATCGATGGACATCAGCCTGGCTGAGCTTTACGATGCCCTCGCCACCAACCACGGCAATACCGGAGGCTCCTATATCGAGAAAGGCCCGGAAGTGTTTTTTATCCGCACCGAAGCCTTGCTGCGCGACAGCGCCGACATCGCCCTGATACCGGTTACCACGCGCCAGGGCCGGCCTGTGCTGGTGCGCGATGTGGCCCGTGTCGTGAAAGGCCATGCCACCCGCTACGGCGCCATGACCTATAACGACCAAGGCGAAGTAGCCGGTGCCGTGGTGATGATGCTCAAAGGTGCCAATAGCAACGAAGTGGTGTCGGCCGTTCGCGAACGCGTCGAAGAAATCAAATCAACCCTGCCCGAAGGTGTCATCATCGAAGCCTTCCTCGACCGCAGCAAAATGGTCGGCCATGCCATTGATACCGTGAAGACCAACCTGATGGAAGGCGCGCTGATCGTGGTCTTCATACTTGTACTTTTCCTCGGAAATATCCGCGCCGGCCTGCTGGTGGCATCGGTAATCCCGCTGTCCATGCTCTTCGCCGTCATCCTGATGAACATGTTCGGGGTGAGCGGCAACCTGATGAGCCTGGGCGCACTTGACTTCGGCCTGATCGTGGACGGCGCTGTCATCATCGTCGAAGCCGTACTCCATGGCATGCACCGCTTGCACCTGATGCCCGGTGCCCGGGGAGGAAAACCCGACCGCGAAACCATGAACCGCCATGTGGGCCATACCGCAGGGCTGATGATGAACAGCGCGGTGTTCGGGCAGATCATTATCCTCATCGTATACCTTCCCATCTTCACACTGGCCGGCATCGAAGGGAAGATGTTCAAACCCATGGCGCAGACCGTGGCTTTTGCCCTCCTGGGCGCCTTCGTGCTGTCGCTCACCTGGGTGCCCATGATGAGTGCCTTGCTGTTGCGTAAAGAACACAAACCCAATTTTGCCGATCGCTTGTCGGATCGTTTGAGCCTCTTTTTCCGGCAACGACTCCTGCAGGTGTTGCGCATGCCGCGGCGCAGTATCGCAACCGTGGCCGTATTGGCGCTGGGAGCGGGGTTATTGGCTGCGCGCCTCGGCGGTGAGTTCATCCCCGCTTTGGAGGAAGGTGACTTTGCCGTTGAAACACGCCTCCTCACCGGCAGCAACCTGCAGGCTACCACTGCAGCTACCCAACAAGCTGCGGCGCGGCTGCTGAAGTTTCCTGAAGTGGAGAAAATCGTCACCAAGATCGGTAGTGGCGAAGTGCCGACTGACCCGATGCCGATGGAGGCATCCGACCTCATGGTGATTCTGAAAGACAAGAAACTGTGGACTTCTGCTTCCACATTTCCGGAGCTTGCCGACACCATGGGCAAGGCGCTGGCCGAAATTCCCGGTATCAGCACCGGGTTCCAGTATCCTGTTCAGATGCGCTTCAACGAACTCATGACCGGCGCGCGGCAGGATGTGGTTTGCAAGATCTTCGGCGACGACCTCGACACCCTGGCTGCTTTGGCCGGTAAACTGGCGCTGTTGGCAGCGGCTGTTCCCGGCGCGGTGGATGTATATACCGAACAGGCCACCGGCATGCCGCAGGTTGCCATCCGCTACAAGCGCGAAGCCATGGCCCGATACGGGGTTCGGGTTGAAACGGTGAACGACGCCATCCGCACTGCCTATGCCGGCAAACAAGCCGGTACCGTTTACGAAGGCGAACGCGGCTTCAGCCTGGTGCTGCGCCTCGGCTCCGCACAGCGCCGCGACCCTGAGCAGATCCGTCTGTTGCCCATACCATCGGGCAGCGGATACATTCCCCTGGAACAACTGGCAGATATCGAAGTGAGCGAAGGGCCTAACCAAATCCAGCGGGAGGAAGGACGGCGGCGCATCATCGTTGGCTTCAATGTGCGCGGCCGCGATGTGCAAGGCGTTGTGGAAGAATTGCGCGGCAAAATTGCCGGTAAGCTCCCCATGCCTGCCGGCTATTACGTGCGCTACGGCGGTACCTTCGAAAACCTGCAACAAGCAAGCCAACGCCTGATGATTGCCGTTCCCATCGCCCTGGCCCTCATCTTCGTATTGCTCTATTTCGCATTTCATTCCCTCGCACAGGGATTGCTCATCTTCACCGCCATTCCGCTCTCGGCTACCGGCGGTATTTACCTCTTGTACCTGCGCGACCTGCCTTTCAGCATCAGCGCGGGCGTGGGTTTCATAGCGCTTTTCGGTGTGGCCGTGCTAAACGGCATCGTGCTACTGGCCGAATTCAATCGCTTGCGTGCTGACGGCATACGAAATACGGCGCGCATTGTAGTCAGCGGCACCGGCTCGCGGCTCAGGCCCGTGCTGATGACAGCCGCCGTTGCTTCGCTCGGCTTCTTGCCCATGGCGCTGAGCAATGGCGCCGGCGCGGAAGTGCAGCGGCCCCTGGCAACGGTTGTGATCGGCGGCCTGCTGCTCGCTACCTTCCTTACGCTCTTCCTGCTGCCAACCTTGTACCTGCTGTTCTTCCGCACCAAATCGGATTCCGTGAGCCTGAATAAGGCTTCTATTGCAGCCATCATCTTGCTTTGTTTTGGCGGAACTGCTGTTGCCCAGACGCCCATCGGTATTGATGCAGCCACCGATTCCATGCGCAAGCACAACCTGGTATTGATCGA
>JBKDBI010000326.1:0-2616 GCA_046314695.1 Bacteroidota bacterium
ACCGAAAAATAATCGAAGCTGCTGATGCGCTGGGTCCGATCTGCGAAAAAGGTGGTGCATGGTACCGCGATGCCGTTCACCAGGAATTGCTCAACCTGCGTGTCGCGGTAGCGGATCTGGTTGGGCGGAGGATCAGCGGGACTGGGAATGACATCGACGGTGGCGTTGATATCGTCGCTGGGCTTGACGGGCGGTTCCTTTTTGTTGCAGGCTGCAAGAAAAACCAACGAAACGAACAAAAGGACGCTTTTCACACCCTCAGATAAGCAAAGCACGTGCCAGGCAGTATGCCCGCGCCGTTTCAATTGGCGCATTTCCATGGATCAACGGTAGAACCGTTACCGACCGAACCTGCGTCGTAACAGAATTTGAACGCCGGAGCGCTGACGGAAATGATTTCATAGCTCACCGAGGTGCCCCGCTCGCTGTCGGGCGCATAGAGCGCCTGGCGGGTGCGCGGTCTGATGTTCTCAAAAGTGAGGATTTCCCGTTTGTGTCGGTAGCCGTTTACCGTGACATAGTCTACCGCTACCCAAACGTATTCCAGCGGATATTCCGTTTCATTGGAAATGGTGATGCTCAGCCCGTAAACACCGCCAACACCACTGGTGGTATAATCGCTTCGGCTCGCCGTAATGTAACTGGTCCAGTTGTTCCTGTACTCCATATTCTTGGCAGTAAGGGCTGCGATACGCGCTTGTTCATCGGCATCTTCCGGGCTCGGCGGATTGGCAACGGCTTCACCGGATGGATCCACACTTCCCGAACGGCCCTGAACAGCTTCCAGGCTATCCTTGTAAAGGGGAACACCTTTTTCGCCTTGTGCCGAAGACGGACGGTTCAGCAGGAAATAGAGAATGGCGATGACAACAACCAGGCCCACGACTATGAAAACGAGGGTCCGGTCTTTGAGCAATTTTCCACCGCCCGCCGGTTCACCAGTCATTTCCTTTCCTGCATTGGCGATTGGAGCGGTTGCCGGTGGCGTAGGTGGTGTTGGCGTTGGCGTTACCGGTGGAGGCACAGGAGGTGCGGGAGGTATGGGCGGGGGAACAGGAGCGTCAGCGGCTTCGAAAGGTGGCGGCACCGGAGGCAACATAGCGGCCAGTTCGGGTACGGCACCAACGGTAGTCCATTCAGGCAATCCGGGATACCAAACCGGAGTTTCAGCCGTTGGCGCATAGGCCATGATGGCGTCTTTGCTCATGGGCCCTTTGTTCTGACTATCGATGCGCAAGTAGTATTGTTCAGACATGGGTCGATGTTGGCCGGAAAAATAAGGATTGCATTTGAAGTAAGGATAAGCGGATTGCCATGGTCTGAAGTGAAATGTTGCACTTGGCCGGCTTAAACGCAGAAAAACCGGAGTAGAAACCCCGGTTTTCCGATGCACGATCCGCAAGGCGGAAATAAAGATTTGCTTAATTTCCGATGTGAAGTGTTGCCTTGTCGGGATGGAATACGTTTTGGCGCTTGTACCAATCGTCAAACCCTTTCAGGCCGGCTGCTGCTTTCACTTTTGAACTGCTAACAGCCACACCTTCAACCACAAAACCTGAAACCAGGAAGTAATCTTCGATCCGAACTACGCCATCGATGAGCAAGTCATAATCCGGACCTGCGCTTTGCAGCGCCTTGTCCATCGCATCTTTGATGGAAGCGCCCAGTCCGAGAAAGCCCATGCTTTTCCCTTTTACACGAATTCCCTGTGACTTGTCAATCGGAATGCTGTGGTTCTTTGAACTGATGACGGTGAAGTCGACAAGACGGTGTGAACAGCTGCTGAATGTCAGGATGCCTAACAAGGAGAGCATGGTGAGTGTATATATTTTCTTCATAGTTTCTTTCATTTTATTACCAGACCAACTTCTGAGCAAAACAAGTATTGGCTTCGAAATCAAGCGTACCAGACCAATATTCATGACCGGTCTGATCCTTTACACTAAAGATCAAGGATCTAGACTTACGCGAGCCTAGATCTTGTTTAATTGTCATCGAACCCACATCACCGCAATCCGGAGCTTTATCCCAATAAACGCTGGTGGAGGTAGAACCTACCAGTTTACCATCTACATAGTACAACAGCGATGTAGCATCATCTAAGATTAGCTCGGCTGCAGTATTGGCGTCATACCAAATAACATACCTCCCCTCAAAACGGCAGGTGCCATCACTCTTCTTCGCTTTGGGGTCGTAATTGACGCTATCGGGGTCCGTGCAGCCTTCTTTTGCACAAGAGGCAATGGTTGTTACCAGCAATGCTGAGCATACTATCAGCAGCAAGCTTTTAATCTTTTTCATGTAGGAGGGAGTTCTTTAAATTGCGTTTACAATCATACCGAGCCAGTTCACCATTATCCTGTGCCATCTTCCCAATGGGCTCCTTGGCTTTCCGGCGAGGTCTTTCCGTTTTCCGAGAGCGGCAGATATGCTTCAGTTAGTTGCCGCAACAAAGCCTCCCGGTGCAGCCCTGAAACCGGTATTTGAAGTCCGCTGCTCAGCCTAAGATGCATTCCTTCCTTGCGGGAGTATTCTTCCACATAGTGAAGATTCACCAGCCAAGAGCGGTGTGATCGGATAAAGCCGAATACCAATAACTGTTCTTCCGCCCAGGAT
>JBKDBI010000327.1:0-7606 GCA_046314695.1 Bacteroidota bacterium
CTGCTTGAGGTCTTGTAAATACCTGCTGTTCCGGTCGATGCGCACCAAAACCTGCATGAGAAACATATTGCGAACGCGGGGCACATAAGGCTTGGCCGGCGGATTCACAATCCAGTCCGGATGGTTGGGCAGGCGCTGCACAAAAGTCATGGACGCTTTTTCTACCCATTCAAATTCACGGTGTTTGAAAGTGAAACGGATCAGCCGCGTAAAGGGCGGAAAATGAAAGCGCTCGCGCAATGGCAATTCGTTGTTATAAAATCCATGCAGGTCGCGGTTGGCAATCTGGGCAAACAGGGGCAAGGCGGGGTTAACGGTTTGAATCACCGCTTGTCCGCCTTCATCTTCCGGCCGCGCCTGCGACAGAACCTGTACAAATTGCTGGTAAGCGCGCTCATGCGCCCGGAAGTCGGGCAGGTTCACCGAGATTTCTGCGTCGGTAATCAGCGAAAGCCCCATGCGGCCGATGTCAATTCCCTTGGAAAGCAGTTGGGTACCGACCAGGATATCGGTTTGCCCTTGCCGGAATGCCTGGATGATAACCTCCATTTCACGCCTTGATTTGGCTGTTTCAGGGTCGATGCGCTGCACACGTGCCTGGGGGAAAATCAAGGCCAGCTCATCGGCCACTCTTTCGGTACCATAACCCTGCATGCTCAGTTTGTGGCTGCCGCAAGCAGGGCAATGATTTACAGGGGCCGCGCTGTTGCCGCAGTAATGGCAAAGCTGCCGGTTACCGGCTTTGTAATAGGTGAGGGTAACATCGCATTGCGTGCAGCGCGGCAGCCATCCGCAGCTTTCACAGCGAATCCAGGGCACAAAGCCTTTGCGGTTATGGTATACCAGTACTTGTTCGTCGCGGTCGAGTCTTTGCTGGATCAAACTCAGCAATTGTTCGCTGAATTGACCTTGCATGTTGCGGCTGCGGCGCAGATAGCCAATGTCAATCAACAGTGTTTTGGGCCTGCTGACCGCGGGTAATTCTACCCTTGCATAAGTTCCGTTTCCTGCCAGATACCAGGCTTCAGATGAGGGCGTGGAAGAAACCAGCAATACCGGCGTTTCACGCTGCCGGCCCAATACCAGGGCAGCGTCGCGGGCATGCAGGTGCAGGCGGCGGTCGAAGAACTTGTAACTGCTTTCGTGCTCTTCGTCCACGATGATAAGTCCCGCCTTTTCCATCGGAAGAAACACAGCAGAACGCGAACCCAATACAACACATGGCTTTCCGCTGCGCACCTGTTCCCAGATTTCAAAGCGTTCGGCCTGGGTAAATTTGGTATGCCAGACGAGCAGATGCGCTCCGAAAAGGTCTGCAAACTGCTGTATCAGGCTTTCTGTGATGGCGATTTCAGGCTGAAGGATCAATACCTGTTTCCCTTCTGCCACCAGCTGTCTGGCCATTTCGGCATACAAGGCAGTTTTACCGCTGCCGCGATCGCCGTGCAATAGCACAACGCCTTTATTCTGCAGGCCATGTTCGACCTGTCGGCGAAAATCAGCCAGTTGGTCTGCATGAATCAGAGCTGTCCCGCCACTGTGCTGGTGCACGCGTGAAATGGCTTCCTCTGTTTGTATGACCCAGCCTTTATCCAAAAGTTGCCTGAGTGCAGCATCGGAAAACCCGTATTGCTTCATCCAGGCGCTGCGTTCCACCGCTTTTCCTGCCATCAATAAACCCATCAGGATATCACATTGCTTCGGCGCTTTCTTCTCTGCTCGCTGTAAGGTCTCGTTGGCAAATGCTTCATCGCTCCATTGCGGTGAAAGCTGGAGCATCTTTTGCATTTTGGGCGTGTAGCGTTCGCTGATATCTTCCTTTATCAAAATCAACCCGCGTTCATACAGGCTTTTGACATAGCGATGGGCCGATTTCTGCCCGATAATCTCCGGCAGTCCTTCCATGCTGAGATAGCTCTTTTCGCGAAGCAATTGCAAAATGCGCACTTCTTCTGCCGATAGTTCGCTTTCATTCCATTGGGCCTCCGGGTGCAATACGAGCAGGCTTTCGCTTTGCAAACGCAAGGCAGCCGGCAAGGCCATCGCCATCACATCGCCCAAATGGCCCATATAGTAACGCGCCAGCCATTCCCAGAAGCGGAAATCTGCATCGCTCAGGATGGGCACGTCGTCGAGGATATGGTGGATATATTTGGCTTCGTAACCTGCGGGCGGATGTTCCTTAATCTGATAGAGGATGGCCGCGTAGAACTTCTTGTTCCCGAAAGGAACAATAACCCGTTTGCCGGGAATGGCTTCTTCCTTCCACTCATCCGGAATGCGATAGGTGTACAGCCGGCCGAGGGATAGCGGCAGGATCACATCGGCAAAGAGGGTGACGCGTTCCATTCCGTTTGCTTGTCAGACAAAAAATCCCGGAACTCTGAGTCGAGAACCGGGATTTTCCGTCAGGGTTGAAATTGCTTAACTATAGGTACTCAGCATCAAGGGCATGATAAGCATGAGCATGTCTTCGTCTTTTTCGTTCTCCTCGGGCATGATCAAACCGGCGCGGTTGGGCGTGCTGAGGCGAATCTGAATCCGGTCGCCGTCGAGCAGGCTGAGCATATCGCGGAGGAAATTGCCGTTGAAACCAATCTCGAGGTCGGTTCCATCGTAATCGCAGGTCAGGGTTTCTTCTGACTTCGTGGCCATTTCGATGTCTTCAGTGCTGATGACCAACTCGCTGCCGGCAAGTTTCAATCGTACCAATACGGTGGTCTTGCTGGCGAAAGGAATTACGCGGCGTATCACCTGAAGCAGATCCTGACGGCCTATGCTCAGCACATTGTTGTTGTCGGCCGGAATTACGGCGCGGTAATCGGGGTAGCGCTCGTCGATCAGGCGGCAGATGAGGCGGGTGGTGCCGTAGGTGAAGAATACGTTCGACTTATTCCATTCCATGCTTACCGGCGTATCGTCGTTGGGCAGGGAAGTCTTCAGCAGATTCAGGGCTTTTTTGGGAAGGATAAAGTCGTGCTCGATACCGGGTTTGATATCGGTGCGTGTTACGCGGACAAACTTATTGGCATCCGTTGCCACAAAGGTGATTCCACCTTCGTTGAGCTCGAACTTCATACCGGTGAGGGCAGGGCGAAGTTCATCAACACCGGTGGCGAAGCTGGCCTTGGTGATGGCACGCAGCAGGATATTGGCGGGGATATTGATGCCCGATTCGCTTTCGATGGCGGGCATCTGCGGGAAGTCGATACCGCTCTGACCTGGCAGTTCGTAACTTCCTTTGGTGGCTGAAGATGAAACAGTAACGGCGAAGGTTTCGTCGTTCACGGCAAAATTTACCGGACCGTCGGGCTGGTTGCGCAGAAAATCCAGCATCAGCTTGCTGGGCACTGCAATCTGCACATCTTCCTTGCTTTCAACCTGCATGCTGGTCATCATGCTGGTTTCCAGGTCGGTGGAATAGATGTTCAGCTGCCCGTCTTTGATGTCGAGCAGGAAGTTTTCCAATATGGGAAGCACCGGTTTGGTGACAATGGCACCCTGAACTTTGGCCATTTGCTCCCGAAGGTCTTTGACGGATACGAGGAAATTCATACGTGGGCTTGTTTGCGCGTTTTAAATCCGCGCAATTCTAAGGTATTTCGATGGCAAACAATGCACAAAAAAGGGCACTTATAAACAGTCAGGCTTTGCTTATTCTTTGTCCTTTTCGGGTTCCGCAATAATGAACAAGTCTTCGTTTTCCTTCTTCATCAGGTAGTGCTCGCGGGCAAAGCGTTCGAGATTGCGCAAATCGCCGAAAAGGTGATCGCGTTCGGTGCGCGCCTTTTTGATCTCTTCGGTGTAGTAGGCTTCCTGTTCTTCGAGTTCGGTGATTTCGTTGTGGATTTCCAGCCTGTAAAAAACGTTGTTGCTGTCGAACAATATCATCCACAAGGCGAAAAAGCCAAGTAAGAGTCGGTATCTCCAACGAATGAACTTCTCAATCATGTCTCAAAAGTACCGTTCAGGACGACCGGCTTTTCCACCGCCGCAACAGACTGTCGGGCAGAGGCTACGCTTCGGTTTCACCGTAGTATTCAACAAAGTTTTGCTCGGTTTCATAGAGCAGGATCTTGTGCAGCTTGCATTCATCAGGCAATTGCGATGAAATGCGATCCCAAATGGCTGTAGCAATGTTCTCTATGCTTGGAAGTACACCTTTCAGGAAAGGTACGTCTTCGTTCAGGTTCTTGTGGTCAAGGGGTTCTATGACTTCCCGGTGGATAAGGGTTTTGAGCTGCTTGAGGTCGATAATAAAACCGGTATCCGGATTGGGATGGCCTTTGACGGTAACGTAGAGATCAAAATTGTGTCCATGCCAGTTGGCGTTGGCACATTTCCCGAATACGGCATCGTTCTGTTCGACAGTCCAGTTCGGATTGTAGAGTTTATGGGCTGCGTTGAAATGCTCTTTGCGCGTTATGTACAGCAGTGGCTTCTTCACGATTTCTTCCGCGTTATTCGAATGGGTTATTGGGATTAATGCGTTGCAGGAACTGCGTAAATGTCGGCTAGCTTTCCTACGACCTGCCTAATTTCATCGGCAGTATTGAATTTACCGAAGCTGAAACGCACCGTCGTACGCATTGGGTCGGTATTGAGCGCGCGAATCACATGTGAACCGGTGTTCGAACCGCTGCTGCAGGCGCTTCCCCCCGATGCGGAAATGCCTGCCAGATCGAGATTGAAGAGCAGCATGTCGCCGGCGTCGCTGGGTGGGAATGAAACACTGAGTACCGTGTACAGACAGCGCCCTTCTGCGTCGCCATTGAAAGCGATTCCGGGAATGGCGTTGCGGAGTTCATTGATCATCAGTTGCTTTAAGCCTTCCACATGCGCACGCTTTGCATCCAGATCGCGGTAGCAAATTTCAAGGGCCTTGGCCAGACCAACGATGCCATAAACATTCTCCGTTCCACCGCGCATTTCGCGTTCCTGTGCACCTCCGGTAATGAATGGCTTCATGCGGCTTCCCTTGCGGATATAAATGAAACCTACACCTTTGGGTCCATTGAACTTGTGGGCGCCGCAAGCCAGGAAATCAACCGGCAATTGTTGCAGATCGAAGCGATAATGGCCCATGGTCTGAACCGTGTCGGTATGGAACCAGGCGTCGTATTTCACGCAAAGCTCAGCCACTTTTTCAAGATCGAGCAGGTTGCCAATTTCATTGTTGCCGTGCATGAGTGTCACCAAAGCATCGGGATAGGTGGCGAGCAACTCCTCAAGATGCTGGAGGTCCACATGGCCTTTTTCGTCGAGACGCACCAGGTGCATCTCGGCTTTTCCACTGTGTTGCATTTCCTCAACGGTATGCACAACGGCGTGGTGTTCAATGGGAGAGGTGATGATATGTTTTACGCCCAGGTGTTTCACCGCGCCACGGATGGCCATATTATCGGCTTCCGTTCCACCGCTGGTGAAAATGATTTCACCGGGCGTGCAGTTGAGCAAACGGGCAATTTTGCTGCGGGCTTCTTCGAGCAGCGCCTTCACTTTCCGGCCATGTCCGTGCGTTGAGCTCGGGTTGCCATACAAATCCCTGAGCACAGGAATCATGGTTTCCACTACTTCGGGGTCGATGGCGGTAGTGGCAGCGTTGTCGAGGTAGATGCGGTTCTCCATCAGATTTTTCCGTAGATATGCTGGTAACCCAAAATGCGGTACAGGAGCTTGGCCATGCTGAATTCGCTGATGATATCGGTGGAACGCGGCGCAATTTCCACGATGTCAAAACCAACCACGTTGCGCGCAGCACAGAGTTTGCGCAGGAAACGGCAACCCTGCCACCAGGTGAGTCCGCCGGGTTCTGCGGTGCCTACAGCCGGAACAACAGAAGGATCAAATCCGTCGGCGTCGATGGTAAGATACACGTTGGGACCGAGCTTTTCGATGGCGGCGTCCATCCAGGCATCTCCGTCTTGCAACATGTGCGCGTACCAGGTGTGGATATTGTCGCTGCTGCGGATGAGATCGGCTTCTTCCTTGCTCTGAGCGCGGATTCCGATTTGCACCAAAGGCACGTTCAGATCGTGCACACGGGCCATCACAGAAGCGTGGGAGTATGGATTGTCGTTGTAAGCCAGGCGCAGGTCGCTGTGGGCATCGATCTGTACCACCGATAAATCGGGGAATTTCTCCAGATGGGCCTCTACAAAACCCAAGGTAACAGTATGTTCGGCGCCGAGAGAAACCACGTATTTGCCGGCCTCTATCAGTTGGCGGGTGTTGTCGCGGATCAGATCTACGGCTGCGCGGTCGGTTAACTTGCCGAACTGGACAGGCGGAAGGGTGCAAATACCCAGGTCCTGGAAATGCTCCGTTTCAGTTTCTTCATCATAGAATTCTACATAATGCGATGCATTGATGACAGCGGCCGGACCCTTTTCCGAACCGGCGATGTACGAACTGGTGTGCTCGTAGGGAACCTGTTGTATGGCTACCTTGCTCGACTCCCAGCTGAAATGCTCCGGAGCCGCGATGCCCAGGAAATTGTTCTCAGGTCCTAAAAATTGCATGCCTTGACTTTGGGCTGCAAAGTTACCGCACAGGAATGTAATACGCAGGGTGTAATCTGAAAGTGTCTGTCTGATTCTGCGTACGGTTGAGAAACAAAAAAAACCGAACGCATGCCCGGGCCTGAAAGGTGGTTTTTGAAATGAAGAAGGCTCAGCCTTTCACCCGTTCCATGTATTCACCGGTACGGGTGTCGATTTTCACCTTGTCTCCGATATCGCAGAAAAGGGGAATCATAATCTGGGCGCCGGTTTCGAGGGTTGCAGGCTTCAACGTATTGGTAGCGGTATCGCCGCGCAAACCGGGTTCGGTGTATGTGATTTCCAGTACCGTGCTTTCAGGCGCCTGGGCACCGATCACCAATTCACCTTCGAAAGAGGCAATGATGGTATCGCCTTCTTTCATGAACTTGGCACCGATACCAAATAACTCCTTTCCGATAGACAGTTGCTCAAAGCTCTCGTTGTCCATGCACACAAATCCATCGCCTTCCTCGTAAAGATACTGCAGCTCGCGGGTTTCCACGCGCACCACGTTCACATCTTCGTCGGCATTATATCGGTATTCGGTTTGCTTGCCGGTTTTTACGTTCCGCATCTTGGCCTGATAAAAGGCACGCAGGTTGCCGGGGGTGCGGTGCTGGATTTCCATGATTTGGCACAGTTCACCGTTGTGACGGATGAAACTGCCGGATCTGATGTCTCTGGGTTTTGCCATAATTGGTCGCAAAGATAAATGCTTCAGACCAGAGGAAATTCTCCATGCATCTGAATTGGATTTGAATTAGTACTGCCGGTAAACAACCAGGCTGGTATCACCCAGCGGGGTAAGTGAAAACTCAACCTTACCCGGATAACCCTGTCTTTTCGGGCCGCGGAGGTTTTCGATGATGAACTGTGCTTCTTCGCGTGGAACAGATTTTACCTGTGCCCTTTGTGCTTCGGGTAGTATCCGTTTGTTCAATTCTATGCCCTGATCCCAGGCGTATACCTTCAGGGTATCGTGTTGTTCCAGCAGGTTTTCCAGGGCGCTGCGGTATCCCAATCCCCAATAATCCATCTCCCAGCGATTGTGTAACTGATCTTGT
>JBKDBI010000328.1:0-2048 GCA_046314695.1 Bacteroidota bacterium
GAAGCGCATACGGCAGATTATGCGCGGATTGACCAACTCCTTTCAAGCTATCAACCCGCAAAAATTCTCATACTGGGCGATTTGTTCCACAGCGCCCACAACCCCGATTGGGAACTGTTTGCTGATTTTATCCGGCAGCGCCACGCCGACCGTTGGATGTTGGTGGAAGGCAACCACGATATCCTTTCCGACGCGCATTACCGCGATGCCGGACTCCAACTGCTCGGTGAAGCATGGATCGACAACGGAATCTGCTTCAGGCATGAACCTGCCGCGTTGGACTTACCGGTGATTGCAGGCCATGTTCATCCGGGGGCAGCCATCGAAGGGCGCGGACGGCAACGCCTGCGCCTGCCTTGTTTTCACATCAGCGGGCAAACCCTGACCATGCCTGCCTTTGGCGCTCTCACAGGCTTGTTTACCGTGCACAAGAACAAGGCTGCCGACCGCATCTACGCCATTGCGGGCGATAAGATTTACCCGGTCTGATCAAGGCGTGCGCCACTGTCCGTCGGTCATGGTCCGGATGCGGATAGCGGGAATTTCTGTCTGTTTGGTGCGGCGCAGATCGGCACTCAGGAAAACCAGATCGGCGGCAGCACCGGGTTTGATGACGCCGGTTCCGTCCAATCGGCTTGCATAGGCCGCCCATTCTGTCATCCCGCGGATGGCTTCGTCGGGCGTGAGCGCATCCTTCATATAGCGCTGAGCAGGGGCCTTGCCGTCCACACTGCGAAAAACGGCTGCGCGATAGGTTGCGAGCGGACTGATGCCTTCAACGGGAAAATCGGTTCCCAGTGGCAGGATTCCGGCTTGGTTGAGCAGGGTTTTGTAAGCATAAGCACCTTCCATGCGGTGGGAACAGAGGCGTTCTTCCGCCCAGGGAATATCGCTGGTGAAATGGGTGGGTTGAACCGAGGGAATGATGCGTTGCGGGGCTGCGAAGCGGAAGAAATCGGCCGTATCTACCACTTGAGCGTGTTCGATGCGCCAGCGCCCCTCGGCCGGCATGCGTTTCTTCATGATATCGAGGGCAAAGCGGTTGGCAGAATCGCCGATGGCATGCACACAAACCTGAAAGCCGAAGCGGGCTGCTTCCTGGCAGGCGCTGTCGAACTGTTCCGGCCGGATGAGCAACATGCCGCGGTGCCCAATCCGATCGCAATAATCTTCCTTCAGACAGGCACCGCGCGAACCCAGGGCGCCGTCGAGGTAATACTTCACGGCTCCGGTGCGCAGCCAGGGCGACAAAACCGGGTCGTTGTTGCTGAACATATAGGCTGCTTTGCTGGCCGGTGTAGGTTCGATCATGGCCGAAATCCGCAGCGGAAGGAAGCCCGCGCGCTGCAGGCTGTCCATCAGGCGGATAACGGTATGCGGCAAACCCGCGTCGCAGATGCCGGTAAGGCCGGCCTCCAGACAATCCTGTGCCGCAGTAAGCAATGCCTTTTCCTGCATGGAACGCGGCGGAGGCGGCACGGCGGCGCGCAAGGGTTCAGATGCATTGTCTACCAGCACACCGGTATAGCGGCCGTCGCGGCGGATAATTTCACCACCATCGATGCTTGTATCGGCGTTGAATCGCGCACTGCGGCGTGCAGCATCGTTGATGAGAACCGCATGGCCATCCACGCGTTTCAGCAACATCGGCCGGTTTGGGAAAAGGCTGTCGTACACCCGGCGATCGGGAAAGGTTTTACCCGGCCAGCGGTTTTGGTCCCAGCCGCGGCCGAGTATCCAGCCGTCCGGATTGGCTGCGGCCCAGCGCTGCACGCGATCCAGCATCTCGGCTTCGCTGTTGCAGCCCACCAGGTCACACTCTGCCTTGCCGAGACCGTAATAGTAGAAATGGCAATGTGCATCGATAAAACCCGGGTAAACCCAGGCCTTCAGCTTGCTCACAGCGGCATCGGGGAAACGGGCGGCCGGTAACTTCTTCCCGACGAACTGTATCACGCCGTCTTGCACCACAATCACCTTGCCGCCTCCATAGACGCCGTTCACTTTATAGGCCTGCGCCGGTGATTGAGCCGTCAACGAGGAGTTCA
>JBKDBI010000329.1:0-2117 GCA_046314695.1 Bacteroidota bacterium
GCCCTGCCCCGCGACGCTTCCCAACAAGCTTTGGTTGGCAAGGAAGTTCCTTTCGAAATCCACAAGCCGGGCGACCTGGTGTTCTTCAAAAACGATGAAGGCCGCATCACCCATGTCGGTCTCGCCACCGGTGGTCACACCATCCTGCACGCCAGCGGCGAAGTGCGCGAAGACCTGCTCGACGAAAAAGGCATTTACAACGAACGGCTCGGCCGCTATACCCATCGCTTCCTCAGCATACGCAATATCACCTGAACCTTATGGCATACGAAGCCGAAATACAACGGCGCAAAACCTTCGCCATCATCTCTCACCCCGATGCGGGCAAAACCACACTGACAGAAAAATTGCTGCTGTTTGGCGGACAAATCCAGTCGGCTGGCGCGGTGAAGTCCAATAAGATTACCAAGGCCGCCACCTCCGACTTCATGGAAATCGAGAAACAGCGGGGCATCTCGGTGGCTACTTCGGTAATGAGCTTTGAATACGGCGGCAAGCTGGTCAATATCCTCGATACACCGGGCCACAAAGATTTTGCGGAAGACACCTACCGCACCCTTTCGGCAGTAGACAGTGTCATCCTCGTGATCGACAGCGTAAAGGGTGTGGAAGAACAAACCGAGCGCCTGATGGAAGTATGCCGCATGCGCGCCACCCCGGTGATCACCTTCGTGAACAAGATGGATCGCGATGGCAAAGATCCGTTCGACCTGCTCGATGAACTCGAGAACAAGCTGAATATCCACGTGCATCCAATGAGCTGGCCAATCAATTCGGGCCGCGATTTCAAAGGTGTGTACCTTTTGCCCAGCCGCTCGCTGAACCTCTTCGAAAGCAACAAGACCAAGGTAGCCAACGATATCGTGCGCATTAACGGCGTGGATGACCCGCAATTGCCTGCGCTGATTGGCGAGCGCAATGCATCCAAACTGAAAGAAGATGTAGACCTGATCGACGGCGTTTACGGTGAATTGGATCGCGACAGCTATCTGCGCGCTGAAGTATCACCGGTGTTCTTTGGTTCAGGTTTGAACAATTTTGGTGTGCAGGAACTATTGGAAACCTTCCTGGAATTGGCCCCTACCCCCGTTCACCGCCCGACAAAAGAGCGCATGGTGGAACCCATCGAACAGAAATTCACCGGATTTGTGTTCAAGATCCATGCGAACATCGACCCAAGGCACCGCGACCGCATTGCGTTCCTGCGGGTCTGCAGCGGCAAGTTTGAACGCAACAAGCCGTATCGCCATGTGCGCTCCGGCAAAGACCTCCGCTTCGCCAATCCCTATACCTTCCTGGCGCGTTCCAAGGAAGTGGTGGAAGATGCTTACGCCGGCGATGTAGTAGGCTTGTACGATACCGGCAACTTCAAGATCGGCGACACGCTCACGGAGGGCGAAATCCTGCATTTTCAGGGGATTCCGAGCTTTTCACCCGAGATATTCAAGGAAGTGATCAACCTGGACCCCTTGAAGAGCAAACAATTGGAAAAAGGGATCGAACAGTTGACCGAGGAAGGATTGGCACAGCTTTTCCGGCAGGAGCCCGGCAACCGGAAGTATATCGGCACGGTCGGCGAACTCCAGTTTGAGGTATTGCAACACCGGCTGGAACACGAATACGGAGCAAAATGCCGCTTCGAAGCGCGGAATATCCACAAAGCCTGCTGGATGAGCGGCGACGAAACAGCCATCCGAGATTTCATGAAGTTCAGGCAAAACAACATCGCGTGGGACAAAGACAACCAGCCTGTTTTCCTCGCTGAAACGGCCTTTACCCTGCGCATGACGCAAGACAACAATCCGAAGATTCAGTTCCGCACAATGGTGGAATTGGCGGAAAACAACTGAGGGTCAGCCTGCCCTGAGTATCTTCTCCATTTTCCTTCCCTTCGCGAGTTCATCCACCAACTTGTCCAGGTAGCGCACTTGCCGGGTAAGCGGGTTCTCGATTTCCTCGATGCGGTAACCACAAAAGCTGCCGGTGATGAGGTGGGCATTTGGGTGCAGTTTTGCCTGCCCGAAAAATGCCACAAAGTTGCGCCGGTCTGCGATGCATTCCTGAATATCGGCTTCTGTGTAACCCGTCAGCCATTGGATCACCTGATGCAATTCTTC
>JBKDBI010000330.1:0-14898 GCA_046314695.1 Bacteroidota bacterium
CGCCAGAATTCCGTGCTCGACTTGCTGATATAGGGGTAATTGAAATTCTCTTTGAAATGGAAGCCAAACATCCAGCCCATGCCGATGGCCATATCCGAATAGGCGCTGAAATCGAAATAAATCTGCAAGGTGTACATAAGCAGGCCAAACCAGCCGCCGCCGACACTCAGGGTTCCGAAATCGGCATCGAGGTATTTGCTGGCGTATTCACCCGCCACATTGGCGATGCATACCTTCTTGAAGAGCCCGATGCAGAAGCGGTGCACACCGGCTGCAAACTCTTTCAGGTCGATTTTCCGGTTGTCGATTTCGTCGGCAATGTGCTGGTAGCGCACGATCGGCCCGGCGACGAGTTGGGTGAACAGGCTTACAAAAAGAAGGAACTTGTTGAAGCTCCGCTGTGCCGGCACTTCACCCCGGTAAACATCGATCACATAAGATACGGTCTGAAAGGTGTAGAAAGAAATACCAATGGGCAGCGAGAAACTCGGCACTTTGAAACTGGTGCCGAGCAAGGCATTGATGTTTTCATAGATGAACCCGCTGTACTTGAACGTCATCAGCACGCCGATATTCAGGATGACCGAAGACCAGAGTCCGACCGATTTCCATCGGGTATGCCTGTATTTGTCAATCAACAGGGCATTGCCGTAATCGAGCAGGCCTGTAAGAACCAGCAAAACCACCCAAACAGGTTCGCCCCAAGCATAGAATACGAGCGAGAAAACTGTCAGGAGGGTATTGCGGTAAGTCGCGTTGTTCCAGCTGAAGTACAGGATCAGACAAGCCGGAAGGAACAGGTACAGGAAGAGCAGGCTGGAAAAAACCATGTCGCGTTGGGTAGTGGGTCTGGTTTTTAGAAAGGGTCAGGCCTGCAAATGACGCAGCACGATTTCATTTACTTTCTTGGGGTCGGCCTTGCCTCGGGTTTGTTTCATCACCTCTCCAACGAACATACCGAGCAATCCGGTTTTTCCATTCCGGTATTCGGCGGCCTTTTCAGGGTATTTGGCCACCACTTCGCGCGCCAGATCTTCCACCCAGCCCAGGTCGTCGCTTTGCAGCAGGTTGAGCTGTTCGGCGATTTCGAGCGGGTCTTTTTCTGTGGCTTTGATCATGGCCGGGAAGATTTGCTGGGCAGCGACGCTGTGGTTCACCTTGCCGCTGTCGATCAGGTTGACCAATTGGGCCATGCGCGTGGCGCTGACCGGGAAGTCTTCCAGCCCGATGGCGTTGTCGTTCAGGTAACCGCGGATGATGACGGAAAGCCAGTTGGCCGCCGCTTTGTAGTTGCCGGTATGCCGGATCATTTCTGCATAATAGGCTGCAGTCGCTTTGTCGTCAGTTAAAACACCGGCGTCGTAAGCGCTCAATCCGAATTCGGTGGTAAAGCGGTTGTACAGCGTTTCCGGCAATTCGGGCATCAGGTGCCGCACTGCATCGATATAGGCATCAGTCAACAGCAGCGGCGGAAGATCGGGTTCCGGAAAATAGCGGTAATCGTTCACCATTTCCTTGCTGCGCATCGAGAAGGTGGTGCCAAGCAAGGCGTTGAAGCCGCGGGTTTCACCTGCTACTTTTTCACCGGCATCGAGCAGGGCCCGCTGCCTTTCGATTTCATGGTCGATGGCGCGGCGCACATTGCTGATGGAATTCATGTTTTTTACTTCCACCTTGGTGCCGAAAGCGGCCGTGCCTACTGGGCGTATGGATACGTTGGCGTCGCAGCGCAGGCTTCCTTCTTCCATATTGCCGTCGCAAATTTCGAGGTAGCGCACCAGGCGTCTTATTTCGGTTACGAAAGCGTAAGCCTCTTCGCCGCTGCGGATATCGGGATGGCTCACCACCTCGATCAAAGGCGTCCCGGCGCGGTTGTAGTCGATCAGCGAATCCTTGGGATCCTGATCGTGCATGCTTTTGCCGGTGTCTTCCTCCATGTGAATGCGGATGAGACGTATTTCTTTGGTGCTGCCGTCCTTCAGCCTGATTTTCACCGCGCCGTCGGTGCAGAGCGGGGTATTGAACTGGGTAATCTGATAGCCTTTGGGAAGGTCGGCGTAGAAGTAGTTTTTCCGCGAGTAATGGTTTTCGCGGGTGATATCGCATCCGAGCGCCAATCCCATTTTGATGGCATGGTCGATGGCCATGCGGTTGTGGCGGGGCAAGGTGCCGGGATGGGCCAGGCTGATGGCGCTCACCTGCGTATTCGGCAGCGCTCCGTATTCGGTGCTGTCGGCGCTGAAGGCTTTGCTTTTGGTGAGCAACTGAATATGAATCTCAAGACCGATAACGGCCTCATAGGCAGGGTTCATGGCTGGCAAAGATATAACAGGCAATCAAGCGGTTTTAGTATACCTTATAGAGCACTTATGCCGAAATCAAGGGAGCGTTATGATGGAAGGAATCTTACCGCGGCTATCGGCTTTTCCTGCCTACCTTTGCGGCAAGGCAGCCCGGTCTGTCGCTCTGCTGCGAGGCAGGGAGGAAAGTCCGGACAACACAGAGCATCCCGCCTTGTGAAAGCAAGGGCACCTGAAGGCGCAAGCCCCGGGTGACGGACAGTGCCACAGAAAAGATACCGCCCGTTCGCGGGTAAGGGTGAAATCGCGAGGTAAGAGCTCACGCGGTCGCGCAGTGATGTCGGCCGGGGAAAACCCCGGGAGTTGAAAGGCCAAATAAACCCCGCGCAAGGGTTGCTCGTCCGCAGAAAGCCGGTTCGCCGGCCGGAAGGCGGGGAGGGTAGGCCGAATGACTGATCTCTCCGGAGGTCGGCAAGATAAATGACAGACGCATCGCAAGATGAACAGAATCCGGCTTACAGGGCTGCCTTTTTTTTGACTTCAAGCGTGCAGCGTGTAACTTCGTCCGCCATGAAACGCCCCCTGCTATTTTTGTTCTTCTTCCTTCTTGCAGCACCCCTGCTTCAAGCTGACGGGGTTGTAACGGAAGATGAGTTCGCGCGCAAATTGTCGCTTTGCAAAGACGATCCCTGCCGTGTAGATGTTAACCTCGAGGCAGCCGATGCATGGTCAAAGGGCGCTAATGCCAATCTCGACAAAGCACTGGCATACGCACATGCCGGCACGGATCTGGCCGAACGTGTAAAGTATAAAACAGGTATGGCCTATGGTTATGCCCTTTTGTATCGAATTTATAAGGATAAAAAGGATACCCGTAACTCTGTGAAGTATGGAAGGCTTGCCCTTCAATACCGGATTGTAGGCACCGTGCAGGGGAAGCCTGAAACAGCGCCCGCACCTGTTACCCCCGGGCAAACCGCAGCACCGGTTGCCGGCTCGCCAAGCGGGCCTGACAATAACCGTCTGGATGAACTGGAGCGCCGCAACCAAATGACCCAGGAAGAACTGGAACGCCAGCGCCGCGCCATGGAGGAACAACGCACCTCGCTGCAGCTCTCACAGCAGGAAATAGCAGCCCTCAGCTCCGGCAAGCTGATGTCAGAACTCGAGCTGCTCGCCAAAGACAGCCTTCTCCAGGTAAAAGACACCCTCCTCTCCATGGCCCAAATGGTTGCCATTACGAAGGATGCCGAAAACCGGGCCCTGGCAAAAGAAAATGAACTGAAAGATCTCAGCATCGAGAAACAAAAAGAGGAAAACAAACTCTACAGCATCATCGCAGTGCTGGGTTTGCTTATTTCAGGGGTATTGCTCTTCATGTACTTCAATTACCGCAAACACGCCAAGCGCCTTGCCAAAGAAAAAGAACGTTCGGATAACCTGTTGCTGAACATCCTGCCGGCTGAAGTTGCCACCGAGCTGAAGAATACCGGGAAAGCCATTGCACGGAAGTTCGAAAATGTGACAGTAATGTTCACTGACTTCCGGAACTTCAGTGTGATCAGTCAGGATATGACGCCGGAAGAACTGGTAGCCGAAATCGATACCTGTTTCTCTGAGTTTGATGCGATTGTGACGCGGTACGGACTGGAAAAAATCAAGACCATCGGAGATGCGTACATGTGCGCCGGCGGTATGCCGATTGAAAGCACCGATCATGCCTTGAAAGTTGTGGATGCGGCACTTGATATCCGCGATTTTGTAAAAAGACATTCGCGCGAACGAGAGGAGAAAGGGCTCCAGAGTTTTGAAATCCGTATCGGAGTTCACACGGGCCCGCTTGTAGCCGGTATTGTAGGAAGAACGAAATTCGCTTACGATATCTGGGGCGATACGGTAAATATAGCTTCCCGCATGGAAAGCAGCGGCGAGCCGGGTAAAGTCAACATTTCAGCCTTTACCGCAGATCTGATAAAAGAGCATTTTCAATTGGAAAGTCGCGGAAAGATACCTGTGAAGAAACTGGGCGAAATGGAACAGTACTTTGCAGAAAGGAAGTAAGCGATATCCCATCCCATCCGGATTCTTGCTCCGGATACTGCTGTTTTGCTGCTCACTGCAGGGGGTTGCGCTCTTCGCGGATAAATCTCCCGTCTTAATAGAACAACCCGGCGCCCGCGCGGGCCTGGAACACTTGCTGCATGCGGCGGTTAATCCTGAAGAACGCAGTTATGCCTTCTACAACCTCTCGTTCGATGCGTTCTTCGCATACGATCTGGATGCCTCCGATTCATTTCGAAAAAAAGCAGTCGAGGAAAGCGGAGGCAACCCGACTTTGCTCCTGCTCAACCGGGCGCTGCAACGCTTCAACCGCGCCGCACGCAGCGAAGATCCTGCAGCCGGACTGAACCAGTTGCTGAGCGAAATGATGGCATTGCTCGATTCGTTCGACCGTGCCACTCCCCGCTACCTGCCGGCAAACCTGAACCGCGAAGTGCGTATCAAGGTGCTGCTGTTGAATAATATCCGTGGACTATTCAGCTATGTTGGCCGCACATCTGAACGCTACGACTTTTACCAGCGCAAACTGCAGGAATATGTAAAATCAGGTAATCTCCCGGCCGCCGGAGTCTGCTATCACAGCCTGGGCGGACATTATTATGCCCGGGCCGAGTTCGATAAAGCCATGTACATGTACTGGCGTGCGATGGACATATTCGAAACACTGGCGCCTGCCATGTACGCCGACGAAGTCAATGCCATTGCCCAATTGTACTACGACCTGGGCAATGCGGAACGCTCCCTGGAGTTCGCCAAAAAAAGCAGCGAACATTACCGGCGCTACAAAGGCGGAATCCCTGCAGACGCACTTTATGTAAGTGAATTGCTGTTCGCTCGGGTAGCGTTGGACAAAAAAGACCTTGCCGCTGCGTCCAAACTACTGCAAACCCGCTTTACCGATACCCAGTATGTGGCCTATATCCTGCAGCGCGCCTTGCAGGAAGTTGAGCTTGCCTTGCTCATGAACGATGTGGCACAAGCTGAAACAGGGGTGCGAAAGGCGATAGAACTGGAACAGCGATTTGAAGTGCCCTTCTATTCCAATGCCGGTGTTGTTGAGACGGATTATTGGCTCGGCAAAGTGCAACTGGCTCTCGGCAATACTCAGGCGGCTTTGCAGGCATACGAGCGGGCCTTGCAAAAAGCCCGGCAAAGCAATTACCTGCCCAAGCTGATCCTGTACCACCGGAGCATTGCCGAGGTGCATGCAACCAGAGGCGAATATGAAGCAGCCGTGAAGGCGTTGGATTCTTACATATACCTGCGCGATTCACTCGATTACATCAGTTACCGCACCCAGGTTGCCAATGGCGAAATGGCTGTGCGCCAGGAAACCCTTTCTGACCGGCTCTATGCCCTCAACACTGAAAAAGTGCTGCAGGAAAGCAAGCTGAAGCAAACCCGACTCCTTTTGTGGATAGCAGTCATCGGCTCACTCTTATTCCTGGCCCTGGCCTATGTGATTTACCGGCAGCTGCAAATCAACAAGAGCCGCAGCCAGGAACTTGCTTTCAGAGGAAAACTGCTGCAAGAGGAAATGCGCAAGTCTGACCAGCTCTTGCTCAATATCCTCCCGGGTAATATTGCTGAAGAATTAAAAGAAACCGGCCAGGCGCGTGCCCGTCAATTCGATAACGTGACGGTTTTATTCACCGATTTTGTGGGCTTTACTACGATCAGTGCGCAGCTCACACCGGCTGAACTGGTGGAGGAAATCCACCGGCACTTTACAGCCTTCGACGCCATCATCGTCAGGCACGGACTGGAAAAAATCAAAACCATCGGCGACGCCTACCTGGCCGTTTGCGGTTTGCCGGAAACCTGTGAAGACCATGCAGAACGCACCTTACGCGCGGCGATCGATATCCGCGACTATATCGAACAACAGCCCAGCCGTTTCGGCATCCGCATCGGCGTGCATTCCGGTCCGGTAGTGGCAGGAATTGTGGGCGTGAAGAAATACGCTTACGATATCTGGGGCGATACAGTGAACACCGCTGCACGCATGGAACAGAAGTCAGAGCCGGGGAAAATCAATATTACCGGACAAACGCTGGCCCTGGTTGAACACCGGTTTGATTGCAGTTACAGAGGGAAAATCGAAGCCAAGAACAAGGGCGAAATCGATATGTATTTCGTCAGCGGTGAAAAACCGGTTCCGGCCTCAGAAGCTGTTTCCTGAGCACCGCGCCGTCGTCGCCGATCAGCGATACCACCATTTCGCTGCCACCTTCTCCACCGGCGAAACTGTTATCGTCGTACACCAGGTAATAGCTGTTGGCGTTTGCAGGTATCAGCTTAGACTGCCTTCCCAGCCCAAAACCGCCAAAGTTGCGCGACCATTTCAACTTCAACATCTTGTCGTAACGCGTAACCACAACCTGGTTCAGACTCGGGCCTCCGCGTTCAGAGAAATAGGTTACCACCATGCCGCTGTCTAAGGTCTGGAGAATGGTTCCGGGAATGTCTTTGCCCGGTCCGCCGGTGATGGTGGTGCGGATGGTATCGCAAACCATATTGAACTTCATCACCCAGATATCTGCCTCGGTATTCGATGCGTCGCCTTTTGCGGCCAGACCATATTGAAAAGCGCCGAAATGGTTCTCCATGTAATTCATGCGGTCGCGCCCTCCACCTCCGAAATTCTTGATCCATACAAGGTTCAAGGCGGTATCGTAGCTGTTCATGCTTACATCTTGCAACAGCGGGTTCAGGAAGGCAAAACGATTTACATTGAAACGGTAAAACTGATCGAAAACCGGACCCGAAGGCAGTTTTTTGGTGGTTTCAGCTTTCCCGGTACTGCCATAGCGCAACAAGGTGAGCCGGTTGTCGTTCCAGCCCATCCCGGTGGCATAAAAAGAGCCATCGGCATTCATAAACAAGCGCGGCTCGCGGATGATTTCCAAGGCATCCCGCACAGCTGGCAGGGTGTCTTTCACTTGTAAACTTTCATCCAATCTTATCCAACGCGCGCTCAAGGCCTGAGACCCCGGCCCGGCCAACACTTCGTACAACCAGATATGGCCATCGGGCATGGCATATCCTCCGCTGATTCTGTGCTTTTCTTCCTGCCAGGCAAAACCGCGTTCAGCTTCGACGGCAAGCGAAGGCCCCAGTATCCGCAGCTCGCGCAGACCTCCACCGTTTTGCTGTTGTTCCGATACCAGCAACAGCCGGCCGGAACTGCCCAAAGCAGATGTGGCATACAGGTCAATTACTACCGCGTCTTTCCCTGCAAAAACCTTGAATGGCGTTTTCCCTTCATCCACCTTTTTGTTGCAGGAAGAAAAGAGGCAAACAGCCGCAAGCGTCAATAATCCAGCACGCGTCTTCATCACAATGCGCCTCCCCTGTTTAACCTGTACAATACAAAGTCACCTCCCGGCCTGTTGGGTGCCGTATGCGTGCCGAGCAGCAACAGTCCGCCATCGCGGGTTTGGATGAGATCTGCCGGCACATTGCTGAAACTGCCTCCGTAATACATGGGTTCCTTAAGCCGTATACCGTTGTTGTTGCTATAGTAAATGCCAATCTCTTCTTTGGCAGAGCCCAGGGCGGGCCTTCTCGAACTCAGCCAATTTACCGGATAAGGCGTGCTTCGGGTTTGCAGGCACACCCGTCCGGGGCGCTCAAAATCTCCGTTCCCTGCGATTTTCCGATCGATAAACTGCCCATTCACGCGTATGCGGGTCAGCAAGGTTTGCTCTCTGCCGTTCAACAATTGGCTATGGTAGAACCAAAAGTTATTGTCAGGTCCAGGCAACCATTGACCGCCTTCCTGCAATCCGGGTTCCTGCAGCAGAGCAAGAAGCAGATAGCTGACAGTATCGGCAGGTAAAACCGGATCGCTGATTTCCAGCATGCGCAATTCGCCTGAACGGCTATGGCAGAGGGCGATGGACTTGTTCAGATTGTTTCCGACCAATCCGTCGGCTTTCATGGCAATGGTATCGTTCAATATGCTGCGCCAACGGATATTGCCGACATGGTCTGTTTTGATCCATCCTGCTGTTTCAATAAAGCCGGCCGGGCCGGGCCTGGCGGTATTGCAGGCGATGAGCAGTGCGTCTGAGGAGACGTGCAAAGAAACCGGAAGATCATCAACCGCATCGCTGCTGAACCGGATCCTTTGTTCTGCGGTTTTCCGCCCGCCGGCATCTGTGAAAAGCAACCAGATATCGCGGTCGCTGCGGCCTGCATCTTTAACCGTACCCCAGGCGACATAGGCGGTTGCCACTCCTGAGCTGTTCCGAATGGCTTCAGCCCCGAGTATCATTTCGTCACCCGGGCCACCGTGTCGCTCTTCACTCAGCAGGTTCAGGTTTGAATCGATGTGGCAAAGCACTGCATCGTAGGTGCCGGGCGCGAAGCTGTTGGTGCTGCCGAAGAGCAGATAACCTTCGGCGGTTTCAAAAATCCGTGCAGCACGCTCATCGCCTTGCCAGCCAATGCTTCGGATGATGCCGGAATTCAATTCATCCGATTGCGGCTGCTGTTCGCAAGACACAAATACCAGCATCATCCACAAGGGGAATAAATTGCACAGACGCCTCATTTTGACGGATACCATTTGGGTTGATAGGAGAGGGGAAGAATAAAGGCGCACTGCATTTGAATGGCACCAAAGCGCAGGTCGCTGTCGACGAACCCGTAATCGAGCCGTTGGGCTGGTTGGCTGAAGCGTTCTTCCGGCTTGTTGAAGATGTCGGAAAACTGCCACCAGGATCCTTCGAGCTGCAGATAACCGTCGCCGGCAGGAATGCGGCAGAACAGCCCTGTAGTCCAACTCCATTGAAAAGGCTTTCGGTCAGGGAAATTGTTCAGGGTGTTGCGGGAAATACCACCGTCAGTGTTCTGCAGCAAAACCTCGCTGTTGGCGCTTGTCAGCCAGGCAGTTTGCCCACCGAGGTGCACACCGTATGCTTTTCCGGGGACATGCAGGAGGAAGCGCAATGGAATGGCTGCGTACTGCAGGTTTTCGCGGTAATCCTGTTTCCAGCCGTTGAGATCAGGGGAATGGGCGGTGTAACCGAACCCGATGAGTTGCACGCCGGTTTGTATCCGGAGATTGGGGTTGAACTGCCGCCCTGCCAGCACACCGGCCGAATAACCCGGAATGCTGCGGAATGTGTGATTTGCGCCGGCAATGGCATGGTAGGAGACAAGTTGCAGCGCCGGAACCAGGAATCCGGCCTGCAATCCGATTTCCAGGCGGTTCAGAATCTTGTACTGATTGAGCTGATGTTGCAGTGGCAAAGGGTCGCTGCCGGGGAAACGCAGGTAATCCGGGTCTTGTTTTAACAGGTTCTCAATGGCAACGGCAGTGCCCAGGCTGTCGCCCAATGCATGTTGTGCCAGCATTTGCAGTCGCCACAGGTTTGGAGCCTGGGTGTGCCGGGTGTGCATCCATGCAGGAACGGAATCGCTGATGCGGCTGAATTCGCCGCGCGCCAGCCAGTTTTCCACTTGCCTGAGTTGCGTTTCTTCCGCTGTGCCGACAACCGCAGACGGTGCCTCTAACCAAAGTTCCCAAGGTTTAGACATCCCCGGCCCTGCACTGCGCCTTTGCACACGCCAGCGGATATTCCTTTCAGCAAATACCTGAAAGCTCAGATCCATCCGGCGCAAGTCGTCGTCGTATATGAAGTAGGCGTATGAAATATCCGTTGCCGCGAAACGCGCCGATTCCTTCACCCAGGGCGTTTGCCAGTAATTGGCGGCCAGTTGTAAACCGCAACGTCCATTGGATGTGGATTTCTGCCAACCTATTCCGCCATGCAGCGCCAGTTGGACTGCATTTCTGCGTTCCATGCTGCGACTTCCTGTAAGGGTGCTGTAGGCGGATGTTGATCCGTTGAAAGTGCGGGCGTAGTCGTTGCGCGCATCCAGCGCCAAAGCCGGAGTGAAACCGGCACGCAGGAACCAGGACTGCCCGCGGAATGTTGCTGAACCCAAACGCAAGGCCACGGGCAAAGCCAGCATATCCGTACGTTCCTTGACGGAAATGCCGGTCCAGTCTGCCAGGCCAAACGAATAATTGAAACCGCTGCGCGCGTATTCCAGGCTGGTTTCCAGGGTGATATTGTTGTTGAAAAACCTGCTCATTCCGGCCCCCAGAGAAAAAGCGGTCGTGGCGTTGTAGGTTTTGTAATACGAAGCGGGGCTGTAGGTGCGATAGGCCCGGGCGCTGCCCAAACCAACGCCGGCATGCACGTGGAAGGCGGCTGCCGGTTTTACGCTGAACTGCTGCAAAGCCCGGGTAAAGGCTGGCGGATCATTGATGGCATCTGCGCGATAGACTGGATTCATGATGAGCAGCTTTTGCGTATGAACCAAGGCAGCGCTGTCTGAGCCGCTGGTAGCCAATGCAATGGCGTATTGGCGCCGGGCCTTCCAGCGGGTCGTTGCATCGCGAAGCTGTGGCAGGAGAGGTTCCAATATGCGCATGGATTGTTCCGGTTTGCCGCGCAGTTGCCAGGCTTGTGCGTCGCGCAGCAAATCTTCATCCGCTTGTGCCCGGATAGAAGGGAACATGCAGATAAATCCCATAACGAGTAACCCAAAACGTATGTGCCGGCGGAAGGCCATCCTTTCAAATTTAGGCAGCCGGGAACGCAAAAAAAAAGCCCTGATTGAACAGGGCTTTTTTAGCGTCATCCGGAGATGGATTAATAACGGTAGGTATCGGGTTTGAACGGACCTTCGAGCGGCACACCGATGTATTCGGCCTGATCGTTGCGCAGCACTGTCAATTCGGCGCCAATATGATCCAGGTGCAGGCGTGCCACCATCTCGTCGAGATGCTTGGGCAGCACATATACTTTGTTTTCGTATTTGCCGTGGTTGCTCCAGAGTTCAATCTGCGCGAGGGTCTGGTTGGTGAAGCTGTTAGACATCACGAAGGAAGGATGTCCCATGGCACAACCAAGGTTTACCAGGCGACCTTCGGCGAGAACGATGATTTCCTTGCCATCTACTTCGTACACATCCACCTGTGGTTTGATGGTGTATTTAGTGTTGCCGTAATTGGTGTTCAGCCAAGCGATGTCGATTTCGTTGTCAAAGTGACCGATGTTGCAAACGATCGCTTTGTCGCGCATGGCTTTGAAGTGTTCGCCGCGCACGATGCCACAGTTACCGGTAGCAGTTACAATGATATTGGCTTCTGCCAGGGCGTATTCGAGTGTTTTTACTTCATAGCCGTCCATCGCAGCCTGCAGAGCGCAAATGGGGTCGATTTCGGTTACGATTACGCGGGTTCCGGCACCGCGGAGGGAATCGGCGCTGCCTTTTCCTACGTCGCCATAACCACAAACTACCGCTACTTTACCGGCCATCATAACGTCAGTTGCACGGCGGATGGCATCCACGAGGCTTTCTTTGCAGCCGTATTTGTTGTCAAACTTGCTCTTGGTAACGCTGTCGTTGACGTTGATAGCCGGCATCGGCAGGGTGCCTTTTTTCTGACGGTCGTACAGACGCTTCACACCGGTGGTTGTTTCTTCCGAAATGCCTTTGATGTGCTGTGCCAGCTCAGGGTATTTGTCGAGAACGACATTGGTGAGGTCACCACCGTCATCGAGAATCATATTCAGGGGACGGCTGGTGTCGCCAAAGTAGAGGGTTTGTTCAATGCACCACTCGTACTCCTCTTCGGTCATGCCTTTCCAGGCGTAAACGGGAATACCTGCTGCTGCGATGGCAGCTGCGGCATGGTCCTGCGTAGAGAAGATATTGCAGGAGCTCCACTTTACCTCGGCACCGAGGTCGGCGAGGGTTTCGATCAGAACGGCAGTCTGGATGGTCATGTGCAGGCAGCCGGCAATCCGTGCGCCTTTGAGGGGCTGTTCGCTCTTGTATTTGCGGCGAATGGCCATCAGGCCGGGCATTTCGGCCTCAGCCAGTTTGATTTCCTTGCGACCCCATTCTGCCAGTGAAATGTCTTTGACTTTGTAGGGAAGTGTCATTGTTTCAGTTGTCATCGGTAATAATGACCGCAAAAATACGCCAGATATACGGGCCTGAAAAATGGAACATACTTTGACGTTTATCTTTGCGTAAAATAATTCTAAATAATTATGCCATATCCAGAAATGCTCGTTGCTCCTATGCGGGCAGAGCTCACCAATGCAGGCTTCACCGAACTGAAATCGGCTGAAGAAGTGGAACAGGCCATGGCCGATAAAACAGGTACCACCCTGGTAGTTGTCAACTCGGTTTGTGGTTGCGCTGCCGGCAGTGCCCGCCCCGGCATCCTGAAATCGCTGGCTTCCAACCGCAAACCCACGCGGTTGCTGACTGTTTTCGCAGGTCAGGACACCGATGCCACGCAGAAAGCGCGTGAGTATTTTACTCCGTTCCCGCCTTCTTCACCTGCCATCGCACTCTTCCGCAACGGAGAGCTGGTGCATTTTGTAGAGCGTCACAACATCGAAGGACGCACAGCCGACATGATCGCTGCGAACCTGGAAAACGCTTACGAGTCTTACTGCGAGGCCTGAGCCCAATCGTTTCACGCTCCTAAAAAGAAAAAAGCCGCTCGAGAGCGGCTTTTTTCTTTTACTGTACCGAAGCGCGATCAGCGACGGCGTTTGGTTTTCTTGTCGATACCGCTCGAAGGCAGACCGTTGTATTTCTTCTTGCTGTTGCCGACAGGTGCACCTACACGGATCATCGCGCAGCGGAAACCGAGGGTACTCAGGCTTTGCTTTTCATCCAGGTAGCGGCGTGTTCCGGGTGATGCGAAGTAGATGCGATCGAACCAGGATGCGCCTTTGTATACACGGGCTTTGTTGTTCACGAGGGTTGTTACACCGTACTCGTAGAAATAGTCGTCGTTGGCATTGGCACCGGGTTCGTCTTTGAATCCGATGTTGTCAGCAACCTTGTAGTTGCGGCGGTTGATGTTCTCCTGAAGATCAACCTCGCGGAAGCGAAGACGGCCGAGCGAGTCTTTGTCTTCGATTTCACCATATTGGTTCAGCTGCACAGTCTTGTAAACGTTGCCGCGGAAAGGCATGAACTGATCCATGTCTTCAAGTGAAAGCGGACGATACACATCCATTACCCACTCAGCTACGTTGCCGGCCATATTGTAAAGACCATATTCGTTGGGCCAGTAAGAGTAGACCGGAGTCGGGATGAAACCTGCGTCGTTGAGTTTGCCGCCGGCGATACCACCGAGGTCACCTTTGCCGCGCATAACGTTCATGATCACCTTGCCGCGGTCTTTCTCCTTGCCGTCTTTGATACGAACGGTGTAGTCGTTCCAGGGATAGATTTTCTTCTGTTCTACGTTGTCGGCAAGGGTGTTTCCGATATTGGCCTGAGCGGCGTATTCCCATTCTGCTTCTGTAGGCAGGCGGTAATCGGGGAGAAGGACACCATCTTCCATGGTTACGCGGTCGCGTTTACCTTTTTTCTTGGTGTAATCGCGGGGCAGGTTTTTACCTTTCTTGGCAAAAGTGAACTGACCTGCGAGGTAAGAACGGTGGTTGAAGCTGTTGTCGTTGTTTCCGTCGGCTACTACATCGAACTTGATGATACCTTCACGGTCCAGAATCATTTCGTTCACCCGATCCGTACGCCATGAAGCGAAGTCGGTAGCCTGAACCCAGTTCACACCTACAACAGGATAATCCTTGTATGCAGGATGGCGGAAATAGTAATCCACGAAA
The DNA here is from genome assembly GCA_046314695.1 of Bacteroidota bacterium. GTDB lineage: Bacteria > Bacteroidota > Bacteroidia > NS11-12g > UBA955 > REEB481. The sequence continues at coordinate 14,042 of JBKDBI010000330.1, forward strand.
GGTTCGTTGTAAGCCAGTTTGCTCCTCCAGCAGAGGGTGTCGGGCAACGCGTTGCGGTACACCTCAGGATATTCAGTGTATACACGGCCCACCCAATACAGGTATTCCCTGTAGTGCAGGTTGCTTACTTCCGTCTCGTCCATATAGAAGGAGTTAACGGTTACCTTGCGCTCAACGTTGTTGTTGTCGGTGGTCATGTCTTGTTCGGTGGTGCCCATTGTGAACGAACCACCTTCAATCAAAACAAGACCAGGGCCTGTTTCTTGTCCTTTGTACTTAGGATTGAAGAAACCACCCCACTTAGGGTCGTTGTAACCCTGACCGGTAACGGCGCTTTTCTGTTTCTTCTGGCATGCGCTGAAGAAAAGCCCAAAAGCTGTTACGGCGCTGATCAGAAGTGTTGTTTTCCTATTCATGCTGCTTTGCAGAAGTTCTTTTTCTAAACGGTTAGTTGTGTGGAAAATTGTGCAATTATAAGGAATGCCTGTGAATACGTTTTAGAATTCAGGGCAACGGAGCGGTTTGAAGGGCCTTCTTCCCGGAGGAACGCACCATTCGATGATGGCACTTACTTCGTGTGAATAAGGTATGGCACTGTTGCCATCGCTCACAGTAATGTCGAAAGAGTAACCGAACTTGAAGCGATCTTTCCGGAAACCGATCAATGCCATCAAGGCATCAGATGTACCGTAGTTGCCGAAAGTCTGGCGGAACCAAAGACCTGAAACAAGCGGACCGCGGGTCATGTAGAAACCGAGGTTCATCTGCGAGAAGTTCTGCTGCACCATTACGAGTACGTTAGGCGAGAAGAAGCTGTTCGGGTCGCGGCGGTTGGGGCCAATCGGAAGGATGGCACC
>JBKDBI010000331.1:0-2192 GCA_046314695.1 Bacteroidota bacterium
CACCATTTGGAAGCCCGCATCGAGCACCGCGATCAGCCTTCCCTGGCCTTGAAAACCCAGGTCGTGCATGCGGATGCCGTTCATCTGATCGATCTGACCGAGGGCATTGCCGTAACCGCGTGAAGCCAGATTGCGCAACCAGCCTGTGCTTTTTTCCTCTGCGTCTTTATAAGCGTTGAACACGTCGATGCCGTAGGGCTCGCGGTCGCCGCGGCTGCGCACCTGCTCTCGTTTTTTCCAGGAACCAAGAAATTCAAGGCTTTTTACGAAGGGCAGCTGACGGAGTTTTTCACCCGCCAGGCTGTCGGTTGTTTCGATGACAGCACCGTTGAACCAGCGCGTGGCATACAATACCCGCACACTGTTGACTGAAATACCGCGCAGATAGGCTGCATCGACCGGAAAATCGTCTTCGGTGATGGCGATGCCCTGGGCACGGCGGCGCTCGATGGCGCGCGGAGAAAGAAATGCTTCCGGGCGGCTGATCGAATAGCTTCCGGCCTTGTGGTCTTTGAATCCGACAAAGAATTTGAAGTTCGTTGCGGCTGTATCGCCGGCCAGCCTGACGATCTGCAGGCTTCCCGGTGCGGCGGCAGAGGCCATCAGCAACAGCGCCACGGGAACAGCAAGCAGTGTTCCTGCACTTACACCTGCGCTTCTGAAATTCTTACTGCGGAACATACTTCCTTATACAGTTCTCAAAGGTAGAGGTAAACGTTCAGCGGCGGATGGACATAAGTCGGATATAGGCTTCATGCCCGTTGGCCATATTGGCGCCGGGCTGAAAATCGAGTTGCACCGATTCGCGGTACACCATGCCCAGGCCTTCGGCATACACTTCTTTTTCGATATATCGGTTGATGAAACTGCTGTCGGCTTGCATTTGCACTTCAATCGTCTAGGGGAAAACCTGTACCCCGTTGTTGAAAGCTCCCCGTATCCGGGTATAGCGAAAATCGCGGATGCCACCTGCATTGTACGCATTTCCGTCCCAGCTGCGGTTTTGTCTTACGGGAAAAGACAATTTCACCCAGGTACGGTTTTCTTCCATCCACCAGGCGTGGTCGGCGCGCCGCGAACAGGTAGCCAGGCTGTAGAAGGCATAGGTGCGGCCGGAATCTGCAGAAATCCAGCGCTCAATCCGGTTTACCATTACCCCTTGCAAATCAGCCTGGTCGGAAACCACTTTCTCTTTCATGATGCGGTAGCGGTATTCCACGCTGTCAGCCAGGGAACTGTGCAGGAAGGAATCGATGCGGTAGGTGCGTTCTTCTCCCGGCCGGTAAGGAAAATACGCGGCGCCGTCGATATCGGGCGCTGCTTCCTCGCGCCGGCATGAAGCTGCCAGGAGCAACAACAAACCGCTGAGTATGAACTGGCTGAAACGCATGGCCAAGGGCAAAGATAAGGCAGCGGCTGCCGGTAAATTGACTGCCTATGAACGGCAGGTACACCCTTGTAAGCCGCGCTCCGCCCTGTTGGCTTTTAGCACATGCACCATTGCTTTATCGCAACACATGCACCGTACCATGCAAATAGCTGGTTTGCAGCTGTTGTTGCGGGTTGCGGTAGGTGGCGGTACAGCGCCAAACGTAAACGCCCTCCATGATTTCGTCGCCCGGTATCCAATTCACACGGTGGCGGCCTTCCAGCGAAGCTATTTTGGCGCCCCAACGGTTGTAAATGTTTAATTCGAGCGATTCAATGGCCGGGTGACTGATTTCCAGGCTGGTATTGTTGTGACCCGATGCCGGGTATATGGCATTGGGAATATACAGGGTGCGCAAAAAACCGCATGAATCTTCCGGCAGAATCAAGAAGCTGTCGACGCAGCCAAATGCGTTGCTGATGATCAGTTTAAGCATGCCGGTATCCGGATGTACAAGCTGTCTGGCTTCTATATCCGGGGGCACCCAACGATAGGTATAGCTTGGGTTGCTGCCTTCGTAGCGGTGGGGAGTGTTGGCGTTCAGGCAACCGCGCGAAGAGATCCGGTAATCGGGTTCGGGTTTGGGGTTTACCTGCACCCAATGGGTATCTGTTTCCATGGCATAGCGCGCCACATACCAGGTAGAAGCGGCAGGTTTTACCCGCAGGTTCACACTGCTGTCTAATAAGTTTCCTTGTGCATCGAGCCATTGCACCGGAAAGCGGCGTATGGGTTCTGCTTCAAAATACACCGTATCGCCGTT
>JBKDBI010000332.1:0-11296 GCA_046314695.1 Bacteroidota bacterium
ATCAGCGCTTTTGACATGGCGCAAAAGTAAAAACAAAAGCCCCTGCAAGGGCAGAGGCTTTTGTTTTCTTCAGTGATTGAAAGATCTCAGTATTCCCAGAGATCCTGTTCAAATACGAACAGCTCGTTTTTGATCCTGTCGCTTTCGAGCAGGGCCATAATTCCATCGTCTTTAAACTCAGGCTGGTCTGCGATATAGCGATTGAACTGATTGCTGTGGCGTACCACATAGCTGTCGAACACGCGCAGGTTGTTGAAGAAGTCATCCACTGTGATACGCATGGCATCGTTGTAGCGGTTGAAGACTTCAGTCTTTACGAAAGTTGGACGCAGGTCATCCATTTTCAGCCAGAACATTGGGAATTCGCCGAGATCCTGACCGCTGGTAGACTTGAACTTCAGCATGGGTGCAATAGCGATAATACGCGGCTTGAACACAGAATGCTTGTAATCGAAGATCCAATCTTCCATGATCTGAAACTTCTGGATTTTCTCGAAGTCAGGATTTACCCAAAATGCGGTGTCTTTGGTTGCGAATTCATCATCCGGAAACATCCAGTCCTGAATCTGCGTTACCACTTCATAAGCACCGACTTTCTTCACATCTTCGGGTGTGTACCATGACTTGAGCGAATCGCTCATGTAGGGTCTGATTTTCCCTTCAAGCGCCATATCGTACACGATTTTCGTCAGGGGGTTACCGGGCCAGGTAAGGTCGCGGTTCATCTTCTGACGAAGATCTACCACGCGCCATACCCTGCGACGGAACTTTACATCGCCTTCGCGCAGATAGGGATAAGGAACGGGAACGTTTTCCATCACGTGCGGATCGTAGTTCCACTTCGGCTCGTAGTGTGTACCGGCCGGAGCATCGTACATTGGCGTAACCTTTCCTTCACCAGAGGCACCGGTTCCGGTACCTGCAGTTGTTCCCCCACCTGAACCAGAAGAAACGGTTCCGGTAGCCTGTGCAGCTAAATCGGCGCTGATAGCCATCGCCAGTGTGAGTATTGCCCCTGCGAATATCCTGTTCATGTTTTTATTGTGCTTTTTATTGTACTTGTACTGTCAGACCTGGAATCGGACGTGTTCCACCCGGGCCCTGTGCGCGGATACCGAAGAACGATACCACATCACCAGACTTCAGGTTCGAGAACCATGCAGAAACAGATCCAACGTTGTTACCACTAACAGTCTGCTGGCGCGGGGGTTGACCCTTCGCTGCAACCATTACGGTGAATTGTACTACGTTGTATTTTACACTCTCGTATGCAAAACCTTCACCCATGCTCGCGAAAAGTGTCTTTTGAAGACCAAGTTCGTTCTTGCTGACTGCCTTTGAACCATCAATGGTTCCAAGTTTAGGCAACGGCATTGGAAGGTTCCTTACCCTGAAACGGGTTGAGCCCATGTTTTGTTGCTTGCCGTCGGGCATTTTGGCAGAAACATTCACTTGTACCTCCGGCACACGCGATGCAAACTTGGCCTGGTATTTACCGCCGCCAACAGAAACGAGCGAACCACCACCGGTCATAGATACCGATACGTTATTCGGATTTACGCCGGGCACTGAAACAGTGATCGGGTTGTCCAGACCTACGTAGAAAAGGTTCATTTCGTCTGCCGCTACGGATGCGAAAGGTTTGAAAGAAGAATACTTCGCCTCGAAAGGATACGACTTGGTTCCGCCCATCGGGTCGGGAACTTCGATGTTGCCTTTGAGGGTCTGTTCCCCAACGCTCTGCGGAGTAACCTTGTATTTACCAACACCGTTTTCGATTGTGATGGGGTTACCACCAACGAATACTTTGTTGTTCGCCTTGGTATTACTTGCTACAAGCAGGATTTCTGCTTCATATGGAGTTCCTACCATTACGTAGCTGCTGGCTGCCATAACCTTGGCTTCAAGCTTGTCAAATTTGAAGTCTGTAGCATCGATACTCTTCGCGAGTTCATTCACTACATCGCCTTCCAGGTTACGCGCATCGTTTTCAACCTTTGAAAGGATAGCGAACACTGCAGCAAGCGGAGCGTGCTCAAGTGTCATACTTTCCCAGCTCTGGGGAGTACCGTCGCGGTTTTTGCCATCTTCAGCGCGGAGGGAAGACTGCTTCTCGATGTCCTCCATCTTACCAGCCTGAATCCTGCAACCATCCGAAGTGTCGGTATTGAGGAACTTGGCCAGCGCGATGCGGGTATCATTGATTTTCTTCTTCAACTCTTTGCCTCTTGCGCCGCCATTCTCAACCATAAAGTAGTTGGCGTGAACCTCCATGTTGTCTGCACCGGAGAGTTCATTCTTGTTGCCAACACCACCTGATTTGGTAACTGCACCTTCTTCATCAGGTTTACGACCACCGGCGAGCTTTTCCAGTTCTTCTTTGGTTTTGCGGATATAAACCACGAAGTCTTCGGCAATTTTGTGTGCCTCTTCTGCGCGCTTATTGTAAGGACCTGCCTTGGCTGCGGTTGCCGGATCTTCGGCCTTCTTCGCCAGGGCACCCAGCATTTGCTTGGTGCGATCATTGAGGTTTCCGGCAGATTTATCGAGAGAATTCTCGATCTGATTAAAAGCCTTAATGATCTCTTTGGATACGTTCAGGGCGAGCAGAGCTGTCAACACGAGATACATCATGTTGATCATCTTCTGGCGTCCCGATAATTTACCTCCTGCCATCTACAACTATTTCTTTAAGTGTTGTAAGGATGAACAATTAGCGGCTGCCGCCCATGGCGCTCAGCATGTTGCCGTAAATGGTATTGAGATTACCGAGGTTCTTATTCAGCTTGCCGAGCTCGTCTTTGAAACCTGCAGAAGCGCTTTCAGAGGCAGTAAGGTTGTTGAGCACGTTGCTCAAACCTCCGGTGAAAGAATTCATAGATTCACTCACCATAGCCGAACTGCGGGAAATTTCTTCCAGGTTCTTGGCCGCTTTCTGGGCATTGGCTGCGTATTCGTTGGTAGCAAGGCTGGCCGAGCTGATGCTGCTCATCTCGCTTACATTCTGAGAAAGCGATTTCAGACCTGAGCCCAGGCTGCTGATCAGTTCAGGACCCACTTTGGCTTCTTCCAGCATCTGGTCGAGCTGCTGTGTTACCGTAAGATTGCTCTTTTTATCATCTTTGCTTGTCACCGGATCTGCACCTGCGAGTTCGGGGTAAACGAGTGACCAGTCTGGGTCCATGTGTACCGGTTCGAACGCAGAGATCACGAAGATTACGCACTCCGTTCCCATGCCGACTACGAGCATCAAATCAGCACCTTTCCAGTGCATGATTTTGAAAAGTGCTCCGGCAATTACAATCGCCGCACCGAAACCATAAACAAAGTTCATGGTTTGCTTAAACCTCTTGGATTCGAAGAAACTCTTGCTCATGTGTATGTGTGTTTTTTGTGTTTTTTAAGGTTGGATGAATGGGTTTTACTTGCGGTCCTTGTTCGAACGTCCGATATAAGACTGCACGCAACGGAAACCTACGTAACATTTCGAGGTGTCCTGGTATTCGAAGGTGCGGGCACCGTTTTCGATGAAGTATGCAACATCTTTCCATGAACCGCCACGAATAACCTTGCGCTTCATGGAGATAGGTGTACGCGCTGCTTCAGGACCATACTCCGGAACGCGGGTATAGTATTCTGCGTTCAGGTCGTGGGTGATCATGTTGTTCCCTACTTCATACGTAGTAGAAGTCCACTCCGATACGTTGCCAGACATGTTGTACAATCCGAAATCGTTCGGGAAATAGGAATCAACACGCACGGGATATACACCACCGTCTGCTCCGTAATTGCCGCGCAGGGGCTTGAAGTTGGCAAGCATACAACCCTTTTCGTTGCGGGTGTAAGGACCACCCCAGGGGTATTTGTTGCCGATCCGGCCGCCGCGGGCTGCATATTCCCACTCGTATTCTGTAGGGAGGCGGAAATCTTCCGTTACCGGCAGACCAAGCATTTCCCAGTAATTGTTCTTGTAGATGGTACGCCAGTGGCAGAAAGCGGTAGCTTGGTGCCAGTTTACACCGACTACAGGGTAGTCGTCGTACTTCACGTGGTGGAAGTAGTGACGGGCCTGTGGCTCGTTGAAGCTATACGTGAAGTCACGCACGAATGCCAGGGTATCCGGGTATATCAGGGTGCGCTCCTTTTTGATGAACTTGCTGCGATCCATGGGATTGTATTTATCCCGATCGAGGTTGGCAGCCATCACCATATCGAACCACTGATAAACGTAGAAGAGCTTGCGTGTATCTACCTGCTTCTTGCCACGGAAACGCTCGCTTTCGCGGTAGTACATGTCTTCCAGTTCTTCCTTGTACTTTTCCCAATCGAGGAAAGTCTCGTAGTTGATGTAACGGTTACCGTCGGCATCTTCAGTGAACAACGCATCGTCGTCAACCATGTAGCGGGCAATGGAATCGATGACGAAATTCACGAATTGGCGGTATTCGTTGTTGGTGATTTCGGTTTCATCCATCCAGAATGCCGTTACGGTAATCTGTTTGTTCGGCTGGATATAGGATTGGAAAACATCCTGATCGCTCTGACCGGTGTGGAAAGTACCGCTGGGCACGTAAACCATGCCGTACGGCTGAGGATGGAACCATACTCTTCTTCCCTGCACTCCGATCAGGTCACCCGTATCCTGGGTCTGGCAACCGGCAATGAACAGAACCCCAGCGGCAACAGCCAGCTTGGTTGTTCTTCCCATGGGGAACCGGAACCCCTTCAAAACCTGCGAAAAGCTTTTCTTCATGTCAGCTTGTGTATGTCTATTTTGATGGTAAGGTCGCAAAAATAACTGCATTCATGATAAATGCAATCTGTTGTGCTTCCAACTTCAATAAACGATGTAAGGTTGTGCTTATTGTTACTGAAGTAAAATTATTCAATATCCTTGTCACGATCGAGGTGGCGCGGAGTAAGGATGATGATCGGTTGTGGTGGCTCCGGCAGACGAATGGCAAAGCAATAGTTTACCTGAAGCTCGTGTGTACCGTTTGATGCGGACTGGATGCGGCTCAGGGTGATATCGTATGAATAACCTATGCGAAGCTCCGGGCGGGGATAGTATCCCAGCAAGATCGACATGGCATCGTTTTCTGTACGATAAGCCAAACCGCCTGCAAACAAATTGTTCATTTTTACCAAAGCACTCAAATCGAGCTGGGCTTTGGTATTGAACTTAACCAAGGCCGATGGCATAAACTCAAGATTGCCGTTGCCGAGGAAGTTCGGAATCGTCATACCTGCCACGCCATAATAATGCCGTACCGTAGTAACCTGAATGGCACCATTGGTTCCGTACAGGTAATCTTGCGGGAGCATGTTGGTGGCAGACACGCCGACAAAAAGGTCGTTCATGTTCGGGTTGCGGTACATCAAACCGGCACCGATTGTCATCTTCTGATCCGCCTGGCGGTTGTTAGGTATAAACGGATCGTTCGGCATAAGTGGGCGAAGTTTAGTTCCATCCAGTTCCTTTTGGAGTGACCCCACATCAACACCTACTCTCAATTGTGATCCATCGTTCATATTCAGAGCACCAGCCAGGTGCAGACGGATATTCGTATTGAGTTCATAAGCCACCTTGTCTGTATAGTAAGAAAGACCAATACCACCGAAGTTCACGGTTCCGTTCCTTCCACTGATTGGAGCAGAAAAACCAAAACCACTGGTACGCGGACCAACCTGGGTCTGCACAACACCTGTGCTCGGGAAAGCCGGAGTCTTGTATTCGAAGGTACGATCGTCGTAGCCTCTCCACTGTTGGTGACTTACAGCATTCACGCACCACTTGCCACTCTCCCCTGCCGAAGCCGGATTGTAAAAGAGTTTATTGAAAGCAAAATGAGTGAAGTAAGGATCTTGCTGCGCACGCAGGGTCATCGTCGCTCCCATGCACACACACGCCAGACCGGCCGCCAAGAACTTGATTTTCATCGCTTTTGTAAAGTTCGTCAATACGTTCAAACGACAAATATGCGCAATTAGGTATTGCGGTGCAACAAAGAATTGCCCGCAATGGCAGTTTTTTTCTCTTTAAAAAGGGGAAAAGTTTTTATGAGATGGTCAAATGCTGTTTCAGCTGCAACATCTCAAGCAACGCCAGCGCGGCTTCTTCGCCTTTGTTGCCATGCGCCCCGCCGGCCCGTTCCAACGCCTGTTCTTCGTTGTCGACCGTGAGTACACCAAAAGCAACAGGCCTGGAAAAACGCAAGCCTGTATCCAAAATGCCGCGGGTGGCGGCATCACTCACGTATTCGAAATGCGGCGTACCACCGCGTATAATACATCCCAGGCAAACCACGCCGTCGTAACCGGCTTCCAGACTCCATTGAGCGGCAAGGGGCAATTCAAAAGCCCCGGGGACACGGTGCAAATCGAGCTGGCTATCGTCGAAACCGAAACGCAGCAGGGTTGCTTTTGCACCTGCTGCGAGCGGATCTATGATGTGGCTGTTCCAGCCGGTATACAAAATAGCAATGCGCAGAAATTGCGTACTCAACCCATGCAAATCGGGTGCACTATACGCGCCTGGACTTGCCACTTTGCTGCAGGAATCAGGGATTGAACTCGCCGAGACGTGCCTTGACGCGGAAGATATACTTATCGATATCGTTGCCGTCTGTAGTGGTGCGGAATTCGTTGGCAATGCGCTCGTAACAACGGAGTGCACTTTTGTCGTTTCCGGCATCTTCGTAATGCACACCTGCCATTTTCAACATGTAAGGTGCAATGAAATCGTTGCGGCCCAAGTCGGCGGCTGCTTCATAAGTCTTGGCAGCTTTTTCCACATCGCCTTTTTCTGCATAACAGGCTGCGAGTGCGCCTTTGGCAGAAGCTGAAAGGAAATTGTCGCCGAAATCAGCATCTTTCAGATAACCGATTGCTTCTTCGAATTTACCTGTGCGGGCATAGCTGATGCCTGCCATTAGTGCAGCCTCTTTACCAGACTGCGTTCCGCCGAAGTCGTCGGCAAGCTCCTGAGCAGAGGGATAATCGCGTCCGCCTTTCAGCACTACTGCAAATGAATCCTTGTCAAACGCCTTGCGGATTTTGAAGATATAGCTCTGGGCTTCCTTCTCTTTGGAAGGCAGCCAGAAATACTTGTAACCGGCGAAAAGGCCCACCAGCAAAAGGATTGCGGCAGAACCAATGTTCACCATTTTCTTATTCAGAAGATACCAGTCGCTGATGTTATCGCTCCAGCGGGTGAAGATGTTCGTTTTGTCAGACATGATGCAACGGGGCGCGAAAATAGTTTTTTATTCTGCTCTATTCAAAATGTTTCAATCGCGGATGTACGGGTAATCGTTTTCAACGTACACTTCTGTGAACAATTCGGACGGGTCGGGGTACGGACTATTTTCCGAGAAAGTCACGCTGGCTTCCACCACGCCAACAATGCGCTCTTCGATGGCATCCAGCTCAGCTTCGGTGGCAAACTTCTTATCGAGAATCTTCTTGCGGGTGGTCTCGATCGGGTCTTTTTCCTTGTAGGCGTTCACTTCATCCTTGCTGCGATACGTAGCAGGATCACTCATGGAATGACCCCGGTAGCGATAGGTTTTGATTTCAAGGAAAGTAGGGCCGTTGCCGGCACGCGCATGTTCGCAAGCTTTATAAATGGCCTCGTGAACCGCTTCGGGTGTCATACCGTCGACCTGGAAGGAAGGCATATCGTAAGCGCTGCCTATGCGGTAGATATCCGGCATATTGGTTGTGCGCTCCACGGAAGTACCCATGGCGTATTCATTGTTTTCGCAGATGAAAACAACGGGTAGTTTCCACAGCATGGCCATGTTAAAGGTTTCGTGCAATGCACCCTGACGCACGGCGCCATCCCCCATAAACGTAAGGGAAACATTCTTGGTTCCGCGGTACTGTTCTGCCAGCGCGATTCCTGCACCCAGCGGAATTTGTCCGCCTACAATGCCATGCCCGCCGTAAAAGTTGTGCTCCTTGCTGAACATGTGCATGCTGCCGCCTTTCCCTTTGGTACAGCCTGTTGCCTTACCGTAAAGCTCGGCCATCACGGCATCGGCTGAAATGCCTTGCGCCAATGCATGCCCGTGGTCGCGGTACGCGGTGATTACGGCGTCGTCTTTGGTAATCGCAGATGCCATTCCGGCCACGATGGCTTCTTGCCCGATATAGAGGTGACAGAAGCCCTTGATTTTCTGTTGTCCGTACAACTGTGCTGCCTTCTCTTCGAAACGGCGCACCAGCATCATCAGTTCAAACCAATGCAGGTATTGTTCTTTGCTAAACGTTTGTTTGGCGCTCTTGCTCATAAGATACGGCCGCGAAAATACGAAACCGGCGCCGCAAAACGCCAGCCTCCTGAATTCTTGGCAAGGGCGAAGCTTTACGACCTTATTTTTGTGACATGTATCTGAGCCGCCTGCAAATCCTGAACTTCAGGAACCACGAAGCCTTAAACCTGGAGCTTTGCAGGGGCATAAATACCTTCACGGGTGCGAATGGCTCCGGGAAAACCGGCATACTCGATGCGGTGTATTACCTGGCCAATTGCAAAAGCTACTTCAATCAGCCCGATCCGCAACTCATCAAACACGGCAGCGATCAGTTCAGCCTGAAAGGTATTTTCAATCCGGATGCCGGATCGGATGCCGAAGACGAAATCATTTGCCATTACGGAGGGCGTGGCAAAAAGAATGTGAAGCGCAATGGCAAGGTCTATGAACGCCTGATCGATCATATCGGGCTCATCCACGCCGTGCTGATCACGCCCTACGATATCGAACTCGTTCTGGGTTTATCAGAAGACAGGCGCCGTTTTGTTGATCAGACGCTTTGCCAGACAAATCGCAATTATTTGAGCGACCTGATGCGCTACCGGCACCTGCAGGAACAGCGCAACAGCCTGCTCAAAGGCCATGGCGAACCAGATGCGGTTGTGCTTGAAGCGCTCGACCATCACATGGCTGCGCCGGCAGACCGCATCTACCAGGTAAGACAACAATTCACAGCCGCCCTGCTGCCAATTTTCACAGAAGCTTACCGCGAACTGAGCCTGGAACGCGAGGTGCCGGGTTTGCGCTATAGTTCAGACCTTGAAAAAGGAACCATGGCCTCTCTCCTTTTCGCTAACCGCAGCAAAGACCGGGTTTTGCAGCGCACTTCGGAAGGTCCACACCGCGACGACTGGGTCTTTGAACTCGACGGCCAACCTTTGCGCAAGTACGGGTCGCAAGGCCAGATCAAGACCTTCGTGATCGCCCTCAAATTGGCGCAATACCGCTATTTCAGGGAAGTGAGCGGACAAACGCCGTTACTCCTGCTCGATGACATCTTTGAAAAAATTGATGCCAGCCGCGCACAGGCTTTGATGCACACCGTATCCGACGAGCGTTTCGGGCAGATTCTGATTACCGATACCCACCGGCAACGCGTTGAAGAACATCTGGCTCCCGTAGCCATCGAACAAAAACACTTCAGCCTGTAAATGCAAAAAGCCCGGATTAGTATCCAGGCTTTTTGCAACGTGTGAAATGGCTTACTTGATTTCGAAGGTATTCATGAAGGCTGTGGTGAAATTGCCTTCGCGGAAATCTTTGTTCTGCATGATTTGCTGGTGGATGGGAACGGTGGTCTTAACGCCTTCAATGATGAATTCGCTTAGCGCGCGCTCCATTTTCACAATGGCCTCTTCCCGTGTCTGTGCGCTGACGATCAGCTTGGCGATCATGCTGTCGTAGTACGGCGGAATGGTGTAGCCGGCATAGATATGCGAATCAACCCGCGTTCCATGGCCGCCCGGTTTGTGCAGGGAAGTGATTTTACCCGGACAAGGACGGAAATTGTTGTAAATGTCTTCCGCATTGATCCGGCATTCGATGGCATGCTTGGTTGGATAGTAATCCTTACCTGAAATAGGCTTACCGGCTGCAATGAGAATCTGTTCCTTCACCAGGTCGTAGTTGATCACCTCTTCAGTAACCGGATGCTCAACCTGGATACGTGTATTCATTTCCATGAAGTAGAAATTCCGGTGTTTATCGACGAGGAATTCAACGGTGCCTACCCCTTCGTATTTGATGATTTCAGCAGCTGCTTTGGCCGCTTCGCCCATCTTTTCGCGGAGTTCTGGCGTCATGAAAGGAGAAGGCGTTTCTTCGATCAGTTTCTGGTGGCGGCGCTGGATGGAGCAGTCGCGTTCGCTGAGATGGCAAACTTTTCCATACTGATCGCCGGCAATCTGGATTTCAATATGGCGTGGTTCTTCGATGTACTTCTCCATGTAGATACCGTCGTTACCGAAAGCGGCACCTGCTTCCTGGCGTGCCGAGTTCCAGGCGTTTTCGAGCTCCGATTCTTCCCAAACGATGCGCATACCGCGTCCGCCACCTCCGGCAGTTGCCTTCATGATGACGGGGTATTTGATTTCTTTGGCGATTTTCTTGGCTTCGTTGAGATCGGATAGCAGTCCGTCGGAACCCGGAATCGTAGGCACACCGGCCTTCTTCATGGTATCCTTGGCATTGCTCTTGTCGCCCATGGAATCTATTTGTTCGGGCGTTGCGCCGATGAACTTGATACCGTGGTCGCGGCACAGGCTACTGAACTTGGAGTTTTCGCTGAGGAAGCCGTAGCCGGGGTGGATAGCATCGGCATTGGTAATTTCTGCCGCTGCGATGATGCGGGGCATATTTAGATAGGAATCGCGGCTGGCCGGCGGACCGATGCAAACGGCCTCATCTGCAAAGCGCACATGGAGGCTGTCGCGGTCGGCCGTAGAGTACACGGCTACCGTTTTGATTCCCATTTCGCGGCAGGTGCGGATGATGCGCAGGGCAATCTCTCCGCGGTTGGCGATCAGGATTTTGCGAAACATGCGTTGCGGAAGGGCTTAGGCAGGTTCAACGAGGAAGAGCGGCTGGTCGTATTCTACCGGTGTGGCGTTGTCGACCAGAACCTTCACGATACGTCCGCTAACTTCGCTTTCGATTTCATTGAAGAGCTTCATGGCTTCGATGATACAAACCACCTTGCCAGGCTTGATTTCGTCGCCGACATTCACGAAAACGGGCGATTCGGGATTGGGACTGCGGTAGAAGGTGCCGATCATCGGCGATTTTACGGTGATCAGGTTATCAGCTTTGGGCTCGGCAGCAGGAGCAGCAGCCACAGGAGCTGCCGCAGGTACCGCTGGAACGGCAGCCGGAAGGGCGGCAGTTACCTGGGCCGGTGCAGCGCTGATAGTGGTTATGGTCTGAACCGGGTTCTTCTTGATCAGCAATTTGAAATCCTTGCGGCTGATTTCCACCTCATC
>JBKDBI010000333.1:0-3777 GCA_046314695.1 Bacteroidota bacterium
ATCAGCAATCCTGCCAGTCCACAGTTGATTACCAGTATATCCGTCAAACCTTATGGTATCGATCTAACCTCTGTTGCCATCAAAAATGGCATCGTGGCTGTAGCCGTAATCGATTCCCTCGGCAAAACAGAAAATGGAAAGTTGGTTTTCTTTTCCGCTTCAACACTGAATTTCATAAAACAGGTGGATGTTGGTCCCAATCCGGATATGCTGACTTTCACCCCGGATGGCACCAAAATTCTTGTGGCGAATGAAGGTGAACCAAACAATGGATATACCATCGATCCTGAAGGTTCTGTCAGTATTATTGACCTGGCAAGAGGCGTAACGTCTCTAACACAAGCCGATGTAAAAACGGCACGCTTCACCAAATTCAATGGGACGGCTATAGATCCGAAAATCAAAATCACCGGTAGAATTCAATCTGGCGGTACATTTCTTCGGAATTCAACCATTGCTGAAGATCTGGAGCCGGAATTCATCACCGTTTCCGATGACTGCAAAAAGGCATGGGCAACCTGTCAGGAAAACAATTGCCTTGCGGAGATCGATGTAACAGGCGATTCCATCACCAGACTGATTCCATTAGGATTTAAAAATCACAACCTTACCGGTCAAGGCCTGGATGCATCCGATAACGGCAGTACCATTAACATTGCCAATTACCCTGTTTTCGGCATGTATCAACCCGATGCCATTGCCAGTTATGTATCCAACGGAACTACCTACCTCGTAACGGCTAATGAAGGTGATGCGCGCGCCGATTGGGGGACAGCCAACCTGGAAGAAGTAAGATTTGGCAACGCTTCTTATGTGGTTGATACTGCGAAATTCGGTGGCGCAGCCAACGTAGCTGCATTGAAAGCCAATACAGCACTCGGCCGACTGAATGTTTCCAGGTTTTACGGCGACTTTAACAAGGATGGAAAATTCGACTCTATTTTTTGTTACGGCGCACGCTCTTTCTCTGTTTGGAACGGAAGCACCGGTGCGCTGGTGTGGGATAGTAAAGATCAGTTTGAGCGGTTTTTTGCTGCCACAAACCCGTCGTTTTTCAATGCGAGCAGTACCAACAACACCTTAAAAAACCGCAGCGACGATAAAGGTCCGGAGCCTGAAGCCATTACTGTCGGCAAGATCCTCGATTCGGTTTATGCATTTATAGGGCTGGAACGGATTGGTGGTGTGATGATATACAACATCACCGATCCGGCAAATCCATACTACGTTAACTACATCAATACCAGAAACTTTTCCGTTACTCCCGGTACAGGCACCTTGTCGACCGTAGGCGATCTTGGTCCTGAGGGGCTGGTATTCGTGCCTGCATCCGCCAGTCCGAATGGAAAGGATTTACTGCTGGTTTCGAATGAAATCAGCGGCACCGTGGCTATTATTCAGCTCAACAGCCGAAGCGCTTTCCAGATGCAAATTCTCCATTCATCTGATATGGAAAGCAGCGTTCCGGCTGTGAAAGATGCGCCATACTATGCGGCCATCGTTGATAAACTTGAAGATGAACACGTCAATACCCTGATCCTCTCTTCAGGAGACAATACACTTCCCGGCCCATTCCTGTCTGCCGGCGAAGATCCGTCGCTTCAGACGCCCCTGAGGAATACCGCTTCAGCCTATTTTTTGGGAACACAGGCAGTGAGGCCGGCCATCGGTCGTACGGATATCGCCATCATGAATATCATTGGTTTTAATGCTTCAGCGTTGGGCAACCATGAGTTTGACCTTGGAACCTCTGACCTGAATGGGCAGATAGGTGTGGATATTCGCAGCAGCGGTGCAGACAAGCGCTGGCTGGGAGCTCAGTTCCCTTATGTAAGCTGTAACCTTGATTTCAGCAGGGACGCCAACCTGAACTATTTGTTCACCTCGCAGATTTTGCGGGATACCGCTTTCCGCACCCCCAGAAACATCACCAATAATAACCAGAAAAAAGGGATTGCTCCTTCGGTAATCATCGAAAGAAACGGAGAGAAAATTGGTATCGTCGGCGCTACAACGCAGGTGCTGGCCAAAATATCTTCTCCCGGTTTCACAAGCGTAAAAGGTCCACAAGTGGATGATATGCCGGCGCTTGCTGACATCATTCAACCCGTTGTTGATTCACTGATTGCCAAAGAAGGTGTCAACAAAATTATCCTGCTGGCACATTTGCAGCAGATCGCCAATGAAAAAGCACTTGCTCCGCTGCTGAATCACGTTGATATCATTCTGTCTGGCGGAAACCACAACATTACTGCTGATGCCAATGACCGCCTCTTGCCGGGCAATACTGCTACCGAGACTTATCCCATCCTTACCCAGGCCAAAAACAACGATCCGATGGTGATTCTGAATACCACCAGCGAATGGAAATATGTTGGCCGTTTCGTTTGTGACTTCGACCAAAACGGCAAATTGCTTACCGGCACCCTGGATAACAAGATCAATGGTGTTTACGCGAGCGATTCACTGATGGTGACCAGGCTTTGGGGCAGCGAATCGGCTGCTTTTGCAACAGGTACCAAAGGTGCGCTTGTGAGAACGCTTTGCCAGGCCACCAACAATGTGATCAACTCGAAAGACGGCAACATTATCGGAAAAACACAGGTGTTTCTGGAAGGCCGCAGGAATCTGGTACGAACCGAAGAAACCAACCTCGGTAACTTGTCGTCTGATGCCAACCTGTGGTATGCACGTCAATACGATCCACAAGTAAAAATATCGCTCAAAAACGGCGGTGGCATTCGTTCTGCCATTGGTTTTGTGAATTCAGTAGGCAGCAATGTGGTTCTGGAATCGCCACGTGCCAATCCGGGTGCCGGCAAGAACAACGGCGATATCTCACAGCTCGACGTCGAGAACTCGCTTCGTTTCAACAATCGCCTGGTGATAGTAAGCGCCAGGGTGCCGGGTATTAAGCGTTTATTGGAACATGGCATCGCAGCAACGCGGCCAGGTGCCACGCCCGGTCAGTTTCCGCAAGTCGGTGGTGTGGCCTTCAGTTACGACACCACCAAAACCGTTGGCAACAGGATCCTGTCATTGGTGATCATTGACTCTGCCGGAAACAGAAATGACACCCTGGTACGCAACGGTCAATTCGCCGGAGACACCAATCGGGTTTATAAAATGGTAACCCTAAACTTCCTGGCAAATCCTTCAGGTGCAGGTTCTCCTGTAGGTGGCGACGGATTTCCTTTCCCATCTGTAATCACTTCCCGGGTAGACCTGGATACCGCAATCAAAGCCAATGGTGCTTCGGTGTTTTCAGTCCGTGGCAGTGAACAGGATGCCTTCGCAGAGTATATGCTTGCCAGGCACAATACTACCGGCACTGCTTACAACGTAAGAGATACAAGTATTATCGGCGATCGGCGCATCCAGTTGTTGAATGCCCGTCCGGATTTGATTTTCCCGGAAACCAACCCGGCCATCAGCATTGCCGCAGCGCGCAATGTAAATGCGCCCACACTGGTTCGCACCCGCGGTGTGATTACCAGGGCATGGGGCAGGTTCATCTACATTCAGGATGCCAGCGGCGCCATCGCCGTGCGGCAGTCAAGCGGCGCATTGGTTGATTCTGTTGCCACAAAAAAATGGGTTGAAGGCGACAGCGTGGAAGTGATCGGCCCCCGCAACAATTTCAACAACTATGCCCAGATCCAACTCAGCTCCGGCGCATTCAACCCGTCGAGCAGGGTTATCAAGCTGGCTTCCGCAAGAAAGCTTCCTGCCGTTCAGGAACTTACGGTGAAGCAGTTGCTCGCCAATCCTGAAGCC
>JBKDBI010000334.1:0-9364 GCA_046314695.1 Bacteroidota bacterium
TACAGAAATTATGATAATCAATGCCAGGCGCAACCTGGAAGGCATCCACCATTTTGTGAGTTCACGCTATCTGCGGAATTATCTGGGAGAATTCTGTTACCTCACCAATCGCCGCTATAGTGGAAAAGAGAAAGTTGAACACATGTTCAGTTTGTTCGTCAGCAAGGCATGGAACCTGCCGTACATAGTGGATGCTTCCGACTAATCTGGTTTTTCCGATTACCCAACGGTGAAATCACCAGCCAATTCCCGCCCTAAGTCCTTCCCAACCTCGCTCCTCCTTCCGCCAACACATCATTCCTCTCGGATTCGGTGTCTCATCACGTATTTCCGATGCAGGAACCTATAGGATCTCTCGTTCTCGAAATTTTCATCCCGATAGCTATGGGAGTAGACTTTAGCCCCTGCTAACATGTTTTCTAAGGCACGTTTCGGGTATATGCTCGTTTTAACTTTTTAAATCAAAATGAGCACTTGTACTTGTTGTTTTGTGACATTGTGTCGCGTATATTGATATAAACGGGTTAAAAAATGCCAAAATGGCGCATTTCTCCCCCTGGCCCCAAACTTGAAAACGGTGAGGTACGAAAACGATGAAACACATGAAAACCATGCAACACACTCCTTTCCTCACTGCGGCCGATTTCTTTACTCCTTTTTTCAGCCGTCAGGAAAACAGCGCATCCGCACATGCATTTGTACCTCAGGCTGATGTGGTGAAAACCGAAGCCGGATTCAGCATCTTCCTTGCCCTGCCGGGTCTGGCAAAAGAAGATGTGCATCTGAAGCTTGAGGGAAATCTGCTGCGCATCAGCGGCGAACGCAAAAGCATAGTGGATTCAGAAAAGGCAAACCACTTGCGCAGTGAAATCCGCACCGGACAATTCAGCCGGAGTTTCAACCTCGACCGCGATCAACTGAATCTCGACGCGGTAGAAGCCTTGATGGATAATGGTCTGCTCGAAGTGCGCATTCCTTTCCTTGCCAAACAACAGGCAAGGCAGATTGAAATCCGCTAAGGGTAAATTGGCTGATAGCCTAAGAAAAGGCCGGGACTTGTTTGGGAAGTCCCGGCTTTTTTATGATTTCCCGATACCCGTATGCTGCTATAATCGCGGGCTGATGGTCGGAGGCCCTGTGCCTGCTTAACTTCGCGGCATGGATAAACCTTCGCTGCCTTCAGGAACGCGCGATTTTTCTCCGGCCGTGGTAGCCAGGAGGCGATTCATCACCGGTGCCATTGAGTCGGTATATCGTTTGCACGGATTCTATCCGCTCGAAACGCCGGCCATGGAAAACCTCAGCGTGCTCCTGGGCAAATACGGCGATGAAGGCGACCGGCTGGTCTTCCGCATCCTGAATAGCGGAGATTTTATGCAGGCTGTTCCAGATGCCGCCAAAGCCGAAGCGAGCGCCAAGGCCGTTGCCCCGCATATTGCGGAGAAAGGCCTGCGTTACGACCTGACGGTTCCTTTTGCCCGTTTTGTGGTGATGAACCGTCATACCTTGCAGTTTCCTTTCCGCCGCTATCAGATTCAGCCGGTATGGCGCGCCGACCGTCCGCAGAAAGGTCGTTACCGCGAATTCTGGCAATGCGATGCCGATATCATCGGTACCGACAGCCTGATGGCCGAAGCCGATCTGATGTCGGTTTTCCACGCCGGTTTTACGGCCCTGGGCCTGGGCGATTATGTGATCCGCATCGGAAACCGGAAGATTCTGGAAGGATTGGCTGCCCAAAGTGGCCGCCCAGAGCTTTTCCGCCCTATGGTAACAGCCCTCGATAAATGGGATAAAATCGGTAGCGACGGTGTAAAGACACAACTCAGCGCAGCCGGTTTCACCGAAGCCGAGGCCGCCGCCATCACATCCGCCTGCGAACGCCGCACCCTCGACGCGGCAGCCATCGACAACCTGGCTGCTCGTTTTGCAGAAAACGCCACAGCATTGGAAGGCGTGGAAGAACTCCGCAGCCTCCTTTCGTTCGGCACCGAAGCCCGCATGGAATACGACGGTACCCTGGCCCGTGGCCTCGATTACTATACCGGCTGCATCTTTGAAGTAGAGATTCCAAACTCCGGCATCGGCAGTGTGGCCAGCGGTGGCCGCTATGCCAACCTCACCGGCGTATTCGGCGTTCCTGGCCTCTCGGGTGTCGGTATTTCTTTCGGCCTGGACCGTCTGTACGATGTGCTCGACGCACGCAACGGTTTCCCGGCCGATACCGGAACCGCAACCCAGGTGCTCTTTTGTCCGATGGACATTGCCGCTCAGCCGCTCGCATTTCGTCTGGCTGCCGCCCTGCGCAGGAATGGCACGGCTACCGAAGTATATCCCGATAATGCCAAACTCAAGAAACAATTGGAGCATGCAGGCAACCGCGGCATTCCTTTTACAGTGATCATTGGCAGCCAGGAAATGGAAACCGGGGAATTTACTTTCCGACACATGCTGAACGGTTCGCAGGAAAAGGTAACAGAACAAGAACTTTACAGCCGTTTCAGATCATGATATTCGAAGACCATCTGGAGGCGGACCGGCTGGAGGAGATCCTGCTGTCGGGCCGCCCGATCGAACCGGAAGCTGCCGTATGGGAGCGCGTGGCAAAATCGCATCGCTTTCTGAGCAACAAACTCGCAGAAGGCGGTCCACCCATATACGGCGTCAACACGGGTTTCGGCTCCTTGTGCCATGTGGAGATTCCGGAAGAGAAGCTCCGCACCTTGCAGGAAAACCTGCTTATCACCCATGCAGCCGGCACGGGGCCTTATGTGCCATTTCGCATTGTGCGGCGCATGCTGCTGCTCAAGATCCGCGCCCTGGCCATGGGATATTCTGGTATCAGTCCGGCCTTGCTCGAAATGCTCATTACCCTATACAATGGTGGCTGGGCGCCGAAAGTGCACGAACAAGGTTCGCTGGGTGCTTCGGGCGACCTGGCGCCGCTGTCTGAGCTTTGCCTGCCCATTTTGGGTTTGGGTATGCTGGAAAAGGAAGACGGCACTGTGCTGAGCGGCTCCGAATGGTTGCAATCGGCCCGTTTGCAGCCGCATGCTTTCCATCCGAAAGAAGCACTGGCCTTGATCAATGGAACCCAGTTCATGCTGTCTTACGGACTGGAGCTGTTGGCAGCAGCCCGTCGCATTCAACAGGAACTGCCGAAGCTGGCCACCTTGAGTCTCAGCGCCTGGCAATGCCGCGCTGATCCTTTCTTCCCGCATCCGCACCGCATCAGGCCACATGCAGGACAGGTGCAAACTGCTGCCGAGATTTATGCGCTGTTTACCCATGATGGAAAACATATCCCGACAGGCGTAGCCGTGCAGGATCCGTATTCATTCCGCTGTATCCCGCAGGTGCATGGCGCTTCTTATGATGCCATCGGATTCATCGCTGCGGTGCTGCAAACCGAACTCAATTCCGTCACCGATAACCCGAACGTGTTTGCGGATGAAGGACTGGTGCTCTCAGCCGGCAATTTCCACGGGCAACCGCTCGCACTCGCCCTCGATTTTCTGGCGTTGGCCCTTTCAGAACTCGGCAGTATTTCAGAGCGCCGGGTATATCTGCTGATATCCGGCCAACGCGGTCTTCCGCCTTTCCTGGCCGACGATCCGGGAACCGATTCCGGTTATATGATTGCCCAGTATTCTGCCGCCGCCCTGGCCAGTCAGAACAAACAACTGTGCACACCGGCCAGCGCCGACAGCATCGTCAGCAGCAATGGCCAGGAAGACCATGTGAGCATGGGCGCCAACGCTGCTACCAAATGCCTGCGTGTACTGGATAACCTGAGGCAATTGCTGGGAATCGAGTTTGCTGTGGCGAGCAGGGCCATTGCACTTCGTGCTGATTTGCAGTTGCACGACGATGTGCTTGAGCTGCTAAAACACTGGGAAGTGCCGGATCACAACCGGGTGCCGATGGAAAGCATTCTGCGCAGTGCACGCGAGCACCTCTTCGCCTGATCAGCGCGCCCAGAGTTCAACGGTTTCGTAATCGCTGCGCGGCCGGCCGTCGTTGTATAGATAGAGCGGGCCTGCATTCAGGATGCGCACGTCTTTCCATCCATACAGGCTGAGCATTTGCCTGACGGCAGACGCGCGTACGTGGCACTGCGCCAATCCGCCCACGCCGAAACCTTCCTCCGGCGAACCAAAGGAGATAAGTGTGAAGGCGGTATGCGCCTTTTGCAACTCAGGAGCCAATTCACCTAACATACCTATTTCGCGCAGCCCTTCCGCATCGGGTTTACCGTTGAAAAAGCGGATGGGTTTGCTCAGCCGCTTGGCACCAAGAGTGGCTTCGGTATAACGCGCCGCCAGCGCCTCCGGCAAACCCGGGTTGAGGATGGCCAATGAGGCGGCATCGGTTTTTCGCAACACCGGCATGCGTCCGTTTACGAAACCTTGCTGTTGCAGAAGCTGTTGCCCTTTGCTGCGGGCGTATTTCAGGAATTGCTGCACACCGGCGCTTTCTGTGTTAGGCCGCGGATAAGCGAGTACCGGAACCACCCAGGGGTAATCAAGCCCGGCGATCGATTCAGCGCCCGGGCGGATGAGTCGGTTGCTGTCGTCGAGCAAAGCGACCATGCGGCCTTTGTTGCTTTGGCTAAAGCGGCGCAGCGCAAAACCATCCGGGTCGATTTCTACGGAATCGGTTTTTGAGGTTGCCACAAATTGCCGGTTGCCGCGTGATAAATAATGCGGATCAGGTGCTGCCGGAAAAAGGGTCGCACTGTAGTCCCTGATCTGGCCTTGCTTTTCAATCAGCAACTGCTCCCAGCGTTGCAACAAACCATCCCTGATCAGCGAAACTTCATCGGTGGTGAAACGCTTTACAGGGTTCTTGCTGTTCACATGTACCACAACGGCATCGCTGCAGAGATAATGTTCATTTTTACGCAACAGGGCGGCGAAAGCATCCTTCCCTCCGGCCGGTCCTTCGGTGATAAGCAAATCGGTTTTCCCGGCCTGCATCCGCTTCAGTCCGCTGCCAAAATCTTCACGCATCACACTCATTGCCTTGAAGCCTTTACCGGTCCAGCAATGTACCCAGAGCGCCTGAGAATCGTTGGTGGGCAGGAGTACTTCCGCTTTCCCGCCGTATTCCTTTTCCAGGAAATCTTTGCACAGCGCGATTCCGGCTTGATCGGCAAAACCCGTGCTCATGCTGATGCTGAGCAAGGTTTCAGCATAATCGGGGTGGAAGGCGGCGGTGCGCAGATCCTTGCCGTTGCGGAAACGCTGCCCAAAGAGGAAGAAAATGGAGGCTGCCAGCAACAACAGCGCGAACAAGGCATAAACCCATTGCAGCTTGCGGCGCTGCTGGTCGCGGTTCAGTTCGAGTCCGCAGCGCTCGCAATAACGGCTGTCGTCCGGATTCGTATTCAGGCAGCGCTTGCAGGTTTTCATGCGTTCAGGACCCTTTCACATTGGTTGCAGTAGGAGAGGCCGGCCGGCACGGCTGCACCGCAATGCGGACAAATCCTGTTGCCTGCTGGTTGTTGATAGGTGCCACAAATGCGGCAGAACACCGCACTGGCCTGCATTTCTGTATCGCAACCCGGTTTGATGCAGGTTTTAACCCGAGTTTCCGTTTCCGGTAATTGCCTTTCCTGCCTATCCCTGATCTGCGTTTGTATGGGTTTTTCTTCTTGTTTTTTGGGGATGGCTTCCGTTTCCTTGACGGGAATATCCGACTCAGTGCGGATTTCAAACACCTCCTCATGGATTTTAACAGAAGTATTGGTCGCTTGTGCCGCTTCGAGCCGGTCGCAACAGCGGTCGATTTCCACATAAATGGCATCAGGCCCGCCTGGGCGCATGGAACGATCCTTCTGTAGCATGCTGACGAGCAGACGGGCCGCTTCCGCATCGATATTCATCGGCACCGGCGGACGTTTCCATTGCAGCAGTTGCGACATACCAAGTCCGCTGGTATTCAAGGCTGCAGGCTGCAACATGAACAAGCCCAACATGCCGAGGTTATACACGCCCGACGCCGGCCCGACTTGTTCAGGCTCTTCCATCAGTTCGGGCGAAGCGAAGCAGAAATCGGCCGGTTCGGCAGGCGGCTCCGGAGTCTGCAGCCGGTAAGATTGTAGTTGGAAAGGCAGTACCAGCAAATGCTCCGCATCATATAAGATGTCTGCGGGCGAGAGCAGCGGAATGTGCAGGTCGCGCATCCACAACGTGCGGTACAATGAAAGCAGATTGCGCAGGTAACGCATCACCGTGGCGGTTTCGAGCGGATGGCTCAAATGGGAAAGCTTGGACGCTTCCGATGCCCATTCCGGCAGGAGCAAGGCTGTGTGAGAAGCGTCAGAATTACCGGGACTGAATTTTGGCAGGGTGCGGTGCGTAAGTCCTTCGAGTTTCTGCCAGTTATCTGCAGTTTCAATGGTTCCGGTTTTCCGCAATGAATCTCTTCCGGCCACCAGCAGCCATCCTTGCGCCGTGCGTTGTGCACGGCAGTTGATACCGGAAGGAGGGGAGAAGTTCAAAGCATCCACGCAGGTACAAACTTAGTCTGCAGGGGCTATCCGGGCTTGAGAGTTTTACACCATCGCACAACTGCTTGTTACCTTTGCAAGCAAATGCCCTCCTGGATCGAAAGCCTGCAATCGCCCTGGCCCTGGTACCTCAGCGGTCCGATTACCGGATTGTTGGTAGGCTTGCTTTATCTGTTCACGAAAAGAAGCTTTGGAATCAGCACCGTCTTCAGGCATGGCCTGGCGGCGCTGCTGCGCACCCGGAATCCTTATCTGAACTACAACTGGAAGGCAGAAAGCTGGAACCTGTTGTTCGCGCTTGGCATAGCCGCCGGTGGGGCATTGGCATACTTCTTAGCCGGTGCAGCGAATACTGCACCCTTGAGTGCTGAAACAGCTGCCGACCTGGCAGCGCTGGGAATCCGCAACTACCAGGGCTTTCTGCCCGATGCCTGGTTTTCCGCGGAACATCTCGGTGAATGGCGCTTCTGGTTTCTCAGTTTTGGTGGTGGGCTGCTGGCCGGTTTCGGTTCGCGCTGGGCAGCCGGTTGTACTTCCGGGCATACCATCACCGGATTGGCTACTTTCCAGTTGCCATCGCTCATTGCAACCTGTTGTTTCTTCACCGGAGGCTATTTTGCCAGTATGGTGCTGCTTCCCCTCATTCTTCAATAAGTTGCCATCCATGTCTGAAGAAAAGAAAACCTTTACGCTCGACGAGAACCTGGTTACAGCAGCCGGAACTTCCCCTGCAGACAAAGCGATCCAGGGCCCGGTTATGCCTCCGGCCGGACTCCGCTGGCCGGGACTAGTAGCTTCGTTGTTGCTCGGCACTGCATTCGGTTTTGTGTTGTTGAAGGGAGAAATCGCGAGTTGGTTCAGGATGCAGGAAATGTTCCGGCTGGGCTCACTCCATATGTATGGATACCTCGTTTCGGCTGTCTTCACCGCGTCACTTTTCATCGGCCTGGTAAGGCTGTTCAGCAAGAAAGCGGGCCGGAGACAGGCTGCAGCGATATACAAAAAGCCATTCTCAAAAGGGAATGTATGGGGCGGTTTGTTGTTTGGAATCGGCTGGGCGCTTGGCGGTGCCTGTCCCGGCCCGATGCTGGCCCTTGCCGGTGCCGGCCATGTCGCAGCCTTGGTGATGTTGGGTGGTGCATTGGCCGGAACATTGTTGTATGCCTGGCTGCGCGATTCGCTGCCGCATTGATGCATAATCCGCCGGCATTGGGTTAATTTGCGCCCATGGAAATCCAGTCGTACCTCGATACCCATCGGGAGCGTTTTCTCGAAGAACTTTTCGATCTCCTCCGCATTCCGTCCATCAGCGCCGACAGCCGTTTTGCAGGCGATGTGCGCCGCGCCGCTGAATTCGTTCGCGAAAAGCTGATCGAAGCCGGTTGCGATACCGCACAAATCGAAGAAACTTCAGGCCATCCAATCGTGTATGGTGAGAAAATCGTCGACCCAAATCTGCCAACTGTTCTCGTTTACGGGCATTACGATGTGCAGCCAAGTGTACCAGACGATCTGTGGACGACTCCGCCATTTGAACCCCAGGTGCGCGATGGCAAGATCTATGCCCGCGGTGCCTGCGACGACAAGGGCCAGATGTACATGCATGTGAAAGCGTTTGAAGTGATGGCCGCCACCGGCAACCTGCACTGCAACGTGAAGTTTATGATCGAAGGGGAAGAGGAAGTGGGTTCCAATAACCTCGGCGACTTCTGCCGCAATAACCGCGAACGCCTGGCCGCCGATGTAATCCTGATCAGCGACACATCCATGATCGCCAACGATATCCCAAGCATCGACGTGGGCCTGCGCGGTCTGAGCTATGTGGAAGTGGAAGTGACAGGTCCCAACCGCGATCTCCATTCAGGCGTATACGGTGGTGCTGTGGCCAATCCGATCAATGTGCTCTGCTCGATGATCGCCGGCATGCACGACGAAAACCGGCATATCACCATTCCCGGATTCTACGACGACGTGAATGAACTCAGCGCCGACGAACGCGCTGAACTGAACAAGGCACCCTTCGACCTTGACGCATACAAACAAGATCTCGATATATCGGATGTGATGGGCGAGAAAGGATTCACGACGCTCGAACGCACCGGCATCCGGCCCACGCTCGACGTAAACGGAATCTGGGGCGGTTATATCGGCGAAGGTGCCAAGACCGTATTGCCTTCTAAGGCTTACGCCAAGATCTCCATGCGCCTGGTTCCCAACCAGAACTCAGACAAGGTAACCGAGTTGTTCGCCGACTATTTCCGCAAGGCCGCACCAGCTGGCGTGAAAGTGGAAGTGCGCCCGCACCATGGCGGTGAGCCGGTGGTAACGCCTACCGATTCGGTTCCTTACCGCGCTGCTGCACGCGCTATGGAAAAGACCTTCGGCAAAGTGCCGATTCCAACCCGTGGCGGTGGAAGTATTCCCATCGTTGCCTTGTTTGAAAAAGAACTGGGCATCAAGACCGTGTTGATGGGCTTCGGACTTGACAGCGACGCCATCCACTCACCCAACGAACATTACGGACTTTTCAACTTCTACAAGGGTATCGAAACCATTCCCTGGTTTCATTACTACTTCGCAGAAATGAACGGTTGATCAGCGCAACGCCATGACCAAGTTCCCCGTTTCGCTGTTGCTGTTTGCCGGTTTGTTCTGTGCTTTTCCACTCAAGGCCCAGCCGCCTGATTTTGATCCGCAAGAGTATGAGCGCGGTGGTATGGAACCGATCACCCCGCGCAAACGCAACGGCGGGTATGGATACTTCAGCATCGGATACCAGAGCATGCAGCTTACGGCCTTGAATGAACGCCTGCAGCAGTTTGGTTATCCAACACATCCGGGTTCCGGTTT
>JBKDBI010000335.1:0-6227 GCA_046314695.1 Bacteroidota bacterium
CAAGCCGCCAATACGCAACCTTCGGCCGTTACCCGGTACGTCTGGTAGCCGTCGGCGCCAATGCCTGCAACGATACCATTACCAAGTTTGTGCGCGTCTATCCGAAACCCCGCGCGGCCTACAGCGTGAACGACAGTACCCAGTGCTTCGACGGACATAGCTTCGTTTTCGCCAACAACTCCACCATCGCAGAAGGCACCATCACAACCTATGACTGGAACCTGGATGGCGGCATTACCAGCGGCCTCGCCACTCCGGCCAACCGCCAGTTCACTGCACCCGGAACGTACAGCACCAAGTTGCGAATCGCTTCGGCCTTCGGTTGCGAAGACTCCGCGCGCATGGGTCTGTACGTGTACCCCAGCCCGACCGTGACCCTGATTGGCGACACCGCCTGCAGTGGGGAAGAATTGTATTTCACCGGCAATGCTTCCGTGAGTCCGGGTAATATCCAGCGCTATGAATGGGACTTCGGCGACGGAGGAACATCAACCCAGCAAAACCCTGTCCACACCTATTCCTCCAGCGGAACTTTCACGCTCCGCCTTCGTGCCTTCACCGATCAGGGATGCGATGCCACCATCAACGTGCCAGGTGCCGCTGTATCGCTTGTTCGCCCCAAAGCCAATTTCGTAAGCAACCACCTCGGTTCGCGCGGATTTGAAAGCGATTATATATTCACCGACCGCAGCACCGGAGCCGATCAATGGCTTTGGGATCTGGGCGATGGCAACACCTCTGCCGACCAGAATCCGAAGCATACCTACAACGATACCGGCCGCATGCGTGTAACCCAGTATGTAACCAACAGCGATGGCTGCTTCGATTCCACTTCGCAGTTCCTTTGGCTGAAGCCCGAACTGGCATGGTGGGTGCCGACCGCCTTCACGCCCAACCGCGATACCAAGAACGAAACCTGGGGTCCGGTGGCGCTGTATGGAACACTCAGCTACCACATGCAGCTCTTCAACCGTTGGGGTGAACTGATCTGGGACAACAAGAATCCGAATGCCGGATGGGATGGCACCTTCAATGGCAAGCCGGTCCCCGATGGCGTTTATGTGTGGCGCGTATGGCTGCGCTATATCGACGGCAGGTTCTATGCCTTCGATGGTACGGTAACCGTGTTGCGTTAACAACACTTCTACAGCATACCACAGAAAACCCGGTCAAGTTGGCCGGGTTTTTTTTATCTCTTCGGGGCCGATGAACCGGGTCCGGCAAGTCGGTTGGCTTGAAAACTACCCACGCCACTAGTCAGCGGCCACAGCGGTGAAATGAAGCAAAAAAAAGACCGGCACAGCGGCCGGTCTTTGGATTGATTTCTTTCTAAGGGGGTGATCAGCCGAGGTAGGCTTTGAGGATCTTGCTCTTGCTGCTCTTGCGAAGCCGGCGCAGGGCTTTTTCCTTGATCTGGCGCACGCGTTCGCGGGTGAGACCAACCTTTTCGCTGATGTCTTCCAGCGTGTGGGCCGGGCCGCCGTCGAGGCCGTAGTAATAACGAAGCACATCGCGCTCTTTATCGCTAAGGGTATTGATAACGCGGCTGATTTCCTTCTGCAGCGATTCGTTGATGAGCGGCGTGTCGGGATCGGGTTCGTCGTTCTGGTCAAGTACACCGAGGAGGGTATTGTCTTCACCCTCGGTAAGCGGTGCATCGATGCTCAGGTGACGGCCGGAAGAGCGCAGGGCGTTTTCCACTTCCGTTACCGGTATTTGCAGCATTTCAGCGATTTCCTCTGGCGTTGGTTCGCGTTCCAGTTCCTGCTCCAACTTCGATGCCGCCTGGGTGATGCGTCCTATGCTTCCTACTTTGTTCAAGGGCAGGCGCACAATACGGCTCTGGTCTGCCAAGGCCTGCAAAATGCTCTGGCGAATCCACCAAACAGCATACGAGATAAACTTAAAACCACGGGTTTCGTCGAAGCGCTTCGCTGCTTTGATCAGACCCAGGTTGCCTTCGTTGATAAGGTCGCCCAGTGTGAGACCCTGGTTCTGATACTGCTTGGAAACCGACACCACGAAGCGCAGGTTGGCATTCACCAGTTTTTCCAGGGCAGCCTGGTCGCCTTCACGGATGCGGCGGGCGAGTTCAACCTCCTCCTGCGCATCAATCATCGGCACTTTGGAAATTTCGTTCAGGTACTTGTCGAGCGATTTGTTCTCCCGGTTGGTGAACTGCTTGCTAATCTTAAGTTGTCTCATGAATGCGCCTGGGTATCTGCTTGTTTTTCGTTAGGAACACTGCGTATTGCAGGGAACTTGCAAAGTTAGTCCATTCGCGCACACTATGTGTCCGCAAAATTGGATTCCTTCGAATATCCTTGCTAAATGTGTGCAAATAACACCTGGACGACAGGGGTTGTTTGCGATTTTCAAGCCGTCTGGCCCATGTCGGTATGACAGGTGCTTTCACAAACCGGCCAGATCTGACAACGCAGCGGCTGGTTGCGAAGGAAGATGGCAGCGGAGCGCTTCGCCGCACACAAGCTCAACTACCGAGGTAGCGGGCGAGGTGATACACAGCATAGCTGCCGAGCCATGCCATGCCGGTAAGGATGCCGAGTTGGATGAGCGGCCATTTCCAGCCTCCCGTTTCGCGGCGAACTACAGCGATGGTACTCATGCACTGCAAAGCGAGGGCATAGAAGGCAATAAGGCTCAAGGCGAAGGGCATGCCATAACGCGCCTCGCCGGTTTCGGGAATGCGCTCGGCCTGCATCTTGTCGCGAATTGCGGAGAAATCGTCAGAACCAACGGCGTAAATTGTACTCATGGTGCCGACAAAAACCTCGCGTGCAGCAAAAGAGGTGATGAGCGCGATTCCGGTTTTCCAGTCAAATCCGAGCGGTGCTATCACCGGTTCGATGGCACGGCCCATTCTCCCGGCATAGCTTTCCTGCAAGGCTGCAGCTGCACCGGCGCGTTGTGCATTGCTGCTGTCTTCGCCGCGCTGCAGACTTTCAGAGCTGGCCTTCGCGGCGGCTTGTTGCATTGAATCGCCCGGCCCGTAACTGGCCAGCGCCCAGAGCACCATAGAAATCAACACGATGACCTTGCCGGCTTCCACCACAAACGACCGACTCTTCTGCCACATGGTCTGCAACACATTCATCGGCCGGGGCCATTGCCAGGCAGGCAGTTCCATGGCGAAACGGCTTTCTTCGGTCTTGTTGATGAAGAGCTTCAACACTGCGGCAAGGCTCAGTGCAAGGATGGCACCCGACATGTATACCACGGTCAGCAGCAAGCCCTGGGCATCGAACCAGCCCCAGCGCATACCGTCGGGAATAGCCAACGGAATGAGCAGGGCATAAACGGGAATCCGTGCGCTGCAGCTCATCAATGGTGTAACGAGGATGGTGATCAGGCGGTCTTTGCGGGAGGGAATCGCGCGTGCGGCCATGATGCTGGGGATGGCACATGCCAAGCCTCCGGTGAGCGGGATAACCGATCGGCCGTTGAGCCCTGCTGCGCGCATGATGCGGTCGGTGATAAAAGCCGCACGGGGCATGTATCCACTGTCTTCGAGTACCGACAACAGCATGAATAGCAAGGCTATCTGCGGAATAAAGACAAGCACACCGGCCAGTCCGGGTAGAATGCCACCGGTAATCAGGTCGCTGAGCAAATGCTCCGGCAGCATGCCGTGTACCCATTCGGTAAGGCCGGTCATGCCGCTTTCGATCCATTCCATAGGTGCTTCTGCAAGGCTGAATACGGCCTGGAAAACGGTGTAGAGGATGGCGAAAAGCCCGATAAACCCAAGTACGGGATGGGTAAACACACGGTCGAACCAGCGGGCTACAAGTCTTCCGTTCTGCCCTTTGCGCACCAATGCGCGTGCCAATACGCCGCTCACGAAACGGGCGCGCTGGGCGGCATCGGCAATGCGTTTGGCCGGGTCGCTGATATCTTCCCGCTTGTTGCGCAGCGCTTCAATCAGCGCCGCACCTTTATAAGGCTGCGTCAAAGGAAGGGACGGAATATGCCCGTCACCCAGTGCAGCAGTTTTAGCCGCCAGCAGCTGCAGGGCTTTTTCATCGCCCGGCGGAAGCGGAACCACAAGCACACCGAGTTCGGCGGAGAGGGCAGCGGTATCAATCTGTAAACCGTGCGCTGCGGCCATGTCGGTCATGGTCAGCGCCAGGAGCATCGGAATTCCGAGTGCGGCGAGCTCGGTAAAAAAGAGCAGGTGGCGTTCGAGGTTGCTGGCATCGGCCACATAAACGATGGCGTCCGGCCATTGCTTTACATCGGTAAAAGCGTTCAGCACCTGCGATTCGTCTTCCGAAACTGCCTGAAAACCGTAAGCACCGGGCAGATCGGTTAGCGTGCAGGCGGTGCCATCCGGAAGGTTCCAGATACCGCTGCGTTTTTCAACGGTAGTGCCAGGTAAGTTGCTCGTCTTTTGGCGCAGTCCGGTTAGCCGGTTGAAGAGCGTACTTTTTCCCGCATTCGGGTTACCGGCGAGGAAGACATGCTTTACGCCCATGGTTTGTCGCTTGTCTTTTCCACTTCAACTAAGGCTGCTTCATTACGGCGCAGTGCGAGCACAAAACTGCCTGAAATCTGATACGCCGCAGGGTCACCCAAGGGAGCTGTCAATACCTTTTCAATAGTAACACCCGGCAGACAGCCCATTTCAGCGAGTTTAGCAGCTGCCGGATCATCAGCAAGGCCGATAATACGCGCAGTTTCTCCTTTCTTCAGGGTATCGGCCGTCATAGCAGAACTGCAAAGGTAGCCGCTCCATATAACTTCCTAATGCAACTATGCGTGCTTTCCCTTCATACAGATAAAAAAGCTGCATGGAGAAGTGTTGCTTTTACACTTCATAGACTGAACTCTTGTTACATTCGCGATACGGAATATCAATCTTTTATGGCAGTACAAACTTTGGCCGATTATCAGGCGCGGAACGAATCACCCGAAGTTGTTTTCTGGGTAGGATGCGCGGGAAGTTTTGACGAAAGAGCCCAACGCGTGTCGCGTGCATTTGCATCTATACTTGACGCTGCAGGTGTACAATATGCCATCCTCGGCACAGAGGAAAGCTGTACCGGTGATCCGGCCAAACGCGCAGGCAACGAATTCCTCTTCCAGATGATGGCCATGAGCAATATACAGATGCTGAACGCCTACGACGTGAAGAAGATCGTTACCACCTGCCCGCATTGCTTCAACACACTGCGCAACGAATACCCTTCGCTCGGTGGTAATTATGAAGTAATTCACCATACACAGTTCATCAACGGATTGCTTGAAAGCGGCCGCCTGGCAATAGAAGGCGGAGCGTTCAAAGGGAAGAAAATTGTTTACCACGATAGCTGTTACCTGGGCAGAGCCAATGGCATTTACGAAGCCCCCCGCATGGTGATAGAACGCCTCGACGCCGATCTGCAGGAAATGAAGCGCTGCCGGACCAACGGACTATGTTGCGGCGCCGGCGGAGCGCAGATGTTCAAGGAAGCGGAAGAAGGAAACAAGGAAATTAATATCGAACGCAGCGAAGAAGCGCTTGCTGAAAATCCGGATATAATTGCAGTAAATTGCCCCTTCTGCATGACCATGCTCCGCGACGGTGTAAAGCATGCAGAGAAGGAAGAACAAGTAGAAGTGCTCGACATCGCCGAGCTTGTAGCCAAAGCCCAACAAGGATGAACCGCCTGATGCACCTCCCCGGCCATGCGCGCATTTGGATCTTCCAGGCAGACCGCGAATTGCAGCCTGCCGAGGAACAAGCACTGGCAGAAGAACTGCTCACCTTTCAGCAAAGTTGGAAAACGCATGGCAGTCCACTCAATGCCGGTGTGGCCATCCTTTTCAGCACCTTTGCCATCGTTGCCGTGGATGAAAAAGTACAGGCGCCTTCCGGTTGCAGCATCGACAAGGCCTTCCGCTTGCTCCATGATTTCGGGCAACAGCATGGCCTGAACTTCTTCGATCGCATGCGCATAGCCTGGCAGAAGGATGAACAGGTGCTATCTGCATCCAAAGAAGAAGTGAAAGCTTTGCTGGCAAACGGCTCCCTGTCGCCAGACACCCTCTATTTCGACAACCGCATCCAATTGCTCTCCCAATTGGAGTCTGACTGGCTGCAGCCCATGAACAGCGGCTGGTTCAGCGGAGGCATCATTGCCTGATTTCATGCAACGCAAACCCCTCCTGACGCTTTTCGTCACTATTTTTATTGACCTGCTCGGTTTCGGCATCATCATCCCGAT
>JBKDBI010000336.1:0-2256 GCA_046314695.1 Bacteroidota bacterium
GTCCGCTCCTCAAAACTACTTTTTTACATTCCCGTCTGGCGGGAAACTGATTCGGCCTTAGGCAATTTCGCCGAGCACATCCACGATCTTTTTCAGATCGGGAATTTCACCGGCATTCTCCAGCACTTCCGCATGGCGGATGATGCCTTCGCGGTCGATCACAAACGCCGAACGCTTGCTTACGCCGCGCATACCGAAAGCAAAACTTTCGTAGATGCTGCCATAGGCAGAAGAGATTTCTTTGTTGAAGTCAGACAATAAGGGGAACGTAAGCTGCATGTCTTCGTGATATCTGGCCAATGTGAAAGGGCTGTCAACGGAAACCCCGAACACGTCGGCATCGAGATTGGTGTAGCGGTTCAGGTTGTCGCGCACATCGCAGAGTTCGGTGGTGCAAACACTTGTAAATGCCTGGGGATAGAAAAGCAGCACCACCTTGCGGCCGCGGAGACCGGAGAGGCTGATTTCCTTTTTGTCGTGGCTGAAAAGTGTAAAGTCTGGGGCGGTGGTTCCAACAGCGGGAACGGCTTGTGCTTGAATTTGCATGTCCAAATAACGAGGCACTGCGGCTATTGGTTTTTGCGTTGAAGATTTTTCCTGAAAGGCTGCGTGTAAATTGCAACCCTTATTGAGCATGTTTTCTGGCACGCAACTTGACTTTACAAGGACAGGAATAGTACCTGTCTTTTGCTCTCAGCGGGCTTTAGGAGGTTTCAGCGCTCCGGATCCAAACGCTAAAACCTGCCTTCCGCAGCACTAAGGCACCTGCTACTGTCCAGAAAAACAAACAAACGAAGAACCGCCATGAAAAGACTACTTACCCTGCTTTCACTGATTTGCCTGCTCGGGCCTGCGCGACAAGCCATGGCCCAGCTCCCGCTCGGGAACGTCAGTGGCAACTACAACGCAACCCAGTCGATGTTGCTCAATCCGGCCCAGGTTTACCCCGACCGGAACCGCGTTTACATCCATGGCTGGAGCTACGCAGCCGAGTTCAACAACAACCTGGTGCGCTTTGAACGCCCATTCAGCTTGTGGAACTGGACCGGCAGCGACCTCCGTCTGCGCGACATGGAAGGCCTGGAAACCGGCAAAGACCGTTACCTGAACTACCTGAGCACTTCGCAGATTCTTTCGTTTTCGTTCCGCTATGCGCGCAACCACGCGTTCGGTTTCAGCACCCGCACGGTGCAGGGCATCAGCCTCACAGGTGCCGGTGATGCGCTTTCGCTGATCGGCCGCAACGGACTGGATACCAGTCTGGCCAATGGCCCGGGCCGCGGACTGGCGCGAAACCGCGATTACACCAACGGCGCATTCTCGCTCAATACCGACAACTACCAGGAATTCGCCTTTACCTTCGGCTGGGCTTCGGGCCGTAATTCCCGACATTTCTTGAAAACAGGCTTCACCGGCAAGTTATTGCTCGGTTTTGGCGCTGCACATATTTCAGGCCGCGACCTCGACTTCCGTTTCAACAGCCGCGACACCTTACTCCTTCGCTCCGGCTCTTACCGCACCGGCCATACTGGCGAAGCTTCCGTCAACAACGCCCTGAGCAATCCGCTAGGCCTTTGGTTCAACGAAGTAAACGGTGCCGGTCTGGGCTTCGATCTTGGGTTCACATACGAATACCGTCCGGAAAAACTGCGCAGCAAGCCCAACCGCTGGAACTGCCTGCCCGACGACAACCGCGACTATCGCATCCGCCTGGGTGCTTCGGTAAGCGATATCGGCTTCATTACTTACAGCGGCGCCAATACCCGCGAAGTGACGCTCAGCAACCAGGTTTGGCGCATCAACCCCGGCCTTATGCAGCAGCGCTTCGACGCATTCCAGCCCGACCGCTTCGAAGCCGTTGACAACGACTTCACCGACGCACTTGGCACCAATGTGAAACAAAGCGACGCCTTCACCACCTTCACTCCTGCGTCATTCAACGCACAGCTCGACTACAATTTCGGAAAAGGATGGTACTTGGGTGGCCATTGGGTGCAGAACCTGCGCAGCAAAGAAGGCATCGGCCTGCAAAAGATGTCGCAGGTTTCGCTGGTTCCCCGCTATGAAAGAGAAAACTTCGAAGTAGGCATGCCGCTCTCCCTCACCGGAAACTATAGCCGCTTCACCTGGGGTCTTTACGGCCGCTGGGGACCATTCATCCTTGGAAGCGACAACCTCGGCGGACTCAGTGGCATGGCATTCAACGGCCAGTTCACAGGCTCCAGTTTTTACGGTGGTATCCGCTTTAAACTCAAT
>JBKDBI010000337.1:0-16096 GCA_046314695.1 Bacteroidota bacterium
ATTACTGAAGTGAGCGGAATCCCTCCAATAAATCCGGCCACCATATTACCTGCTCCTTGTGCCATTAGTTCTCTGTTCGTGGGTGTTTCCCTTTTGTGTGGATCAATGCGATCAACCGCCTCCACATTCAATAATGTTTCGATGGTTGCAATAATGGCAAGGGTGAGCGCAATGGTCCATACATCTGTGTTTCGCCAGGCTTCGGAGGCAGGTATATGCACAAGGGAAGCACTGTCGTTCAGTTTGAATTCCGGAATGTTTACGAGGTGTTCAGTTTCGATGACGAGTGCCGGAAAGAGGTTCCGAAAGAGCAGATTAAGTCCGATTCCCAAGACCACAACAGCAAGTGGCGCCGGGAAGTAGCTGAGACGTTTCAGCGGAGTGCGATCCCAAAACACCAGCAACAGGAGAGAAAAAACACTGATAATCACTGCTCCGGGAGAGATTTGATCTAACATGACAAGCAATTCAGAAAAAGTGTTTTCGCCATCCATTTGCCAGAAAGAGAAGTCTGCCTGCGGATCCTTGTCGTAGCCAACTGCGTGGGGTATTTGCTTGAGAATGAGAATAATTCCGATGGCCGTCAACAATCCCTGAATCACTGCAGAGGGAATATAATTGGCGAGAAAACCGAGACGGAGAAATCCGAAGAGGAGTTGGATAAGTCCGGCAACTACCACCGCAGCGAGGAAGAGATCGAAACTGCCCAATTGAGCAATAGCAGCCAGCACGACTGCAGTGAGACCAGCAGCAGGACCACTGACACTGGTGTGCGAACCGCTTAATAAACCGACAATTAGTCCCCCAACAACACCCGAAACTATACCTGCATGTAAAGGTGCACCGGAGGCTAAGGCTATGCCGAGGCAGAGCGGCAAGGCAACGAGAAAAACTACAAGTGCCGCCGGAATATCCTGTTTTAGGTGTTGGAAGAGGAGCATCTGCTTAAAGAGAACTGAGGGATGCAAGTTACGTTAAGGAGGAGAATGATAATGGCCGGTCGTCTGCTTGCATGAAATCCTATTCCTTTTTGTGGAAACCGACGTCCAACCCGACCGAGTGTGCGGAATGTTGCACCTGAGCAGTATGCCAAGGCTGCCTAACTATCAACCCCATTAAGGAATTGAACTTCCCAGACCCGAGGAATCTCTGGTTAGTCAGGTAGCAAAACTCCACTAAATAATTCTGGAAGTATTTATCACTAATGTTATGATATACTCCAACAAAGTTTCTCCTGGCATTAAATGCAATAGACTGAAACCATGAAAGCTGCCTGGCCAAATCAGCCTGGTGTATTGTGTCTATGTCAGAAATGCGTTGATCTTCCCTTGTTATCTTATTGTGCAACAGGCCAATTCTACCAAATCGGTTTGTAGGAGAATGCAT
The DNA here is from genome assembly GCA_046314695.1 of Bacteroidota bacterium. Classification (GTDB taxonomy): domain Bacteria; phylum Bacteroidota; class Bacteroidia; order NS11-12g; family UBA955; genus REEB481. The sequence continues at coordinate 1,387 of JBKDBI010000337.1, forward strand.
AGCTCCAAAGGATGCATTCATGCGTATTTCACTATACCTTATACCATTGTTTGACAATGAATTGCCTTTTGAATCATATGCGATGCTCCTGGCGGAGGTGGCCTCTAAACTGACTTTAACTCCTCTGACTTCCTTATGCAGCGTTTTGCTCGCTTTCCGCTTTTTCGTTTGAGTAACGACGGGGATCACTACCTCTCCGTACTTTATAAATTCGGCCATTCCGGTCAAGCTTGACATCAACCCCATACTAATTCTAATCTTATGCAATAACGACCAAATTGGAACGTAATACTTGTGTCCCAATAAATGCTGTAACTCTTTTGCAGATATGGGCTTCTTGCCTCGAGAAATCAAAACAGCCGCATATACCCAATACATAAATGGCAACTTACTACATTCCATAGCAGTACCACTTCTTAGTGTAGTTTCCCACTTACAATTCTTACATCTATAACGATAACGCGTTGACAGCCAAATATGTTCTGACCCATAACATCGTTTACAAATAACACCGGTTTCATCTCTCCATTTCTTTACAAGATTGATGCACTTTTCTTCTGAGTTGTAAATTTTAAAAAGGTTAAGATTTTCCATAATAGTATAAAGGAGCAAAATTCAGCAACTTGTTGATTACCTGCAAGTAATCGACCAAACTTAATCGTTTTAAGCGTTTCCTTTACGGCTATTTGATTGAGCCAACAATATGTAAAACGTTGGAAACCAGTAAAACAACCCGAGGTGCAATTTCCCGCATACTCAGTTGTTTCATCCAATGACACGCTGCCACTCTAAACCCTCCGGAACCCCCGCCTCTATAACCAGTATATCCCCGCGCACCGGATGATTGAACTCCAACCTAAAGGCATGCAAACAGACACTCTTATCCGCATTCGGCCTGGGATAGCCATACTTCAAATCTCCCACTATCGGTGCTCCATGATGTGCCAACTGGGCACGTATCTGATGGAACCTGCCACTAAATGGATTCACTCTGTACAAATAAGCATCGTTCTGATGTCGCTCTAAAGCATAGTCCAGCCTTGCCATCTTTATCCCTTCTCTTTCTTTCTTGTACACGATAGCCCGGTGGTGACGGCTATCCTTATCCATTGGATCTTCCAATGTCCCTTGTCTCTCGGGTAAAGGACGTGTTGTCATCGCCAGGTATGTTTTTGTTACCCGGCGCTCCCTGAAGATCTCATTCATGCGTACAAGGGCCTTGCTTGTTCGCGCCAGAACAACAAGTCCGCTGACCGGGCGATCCAACCTGTGCACCAGCCCCACAAAGGCTTCACCGGGCTTGTTGTACTTTTCCTTAATGTAGTTGGCTGCCCATTGCAACAGATGAAAATCCCCGGTGGCATCGCCCTGTACCGGCATACCCGCTGGCTTGTTTACAATGAACAAGTGATTGTCTTCATATACCACTGTCGGACTTGCCATCGCTTCAACCCAAGATATTGACCTCTTTCTCCAACCTCACACCAAAATGATCCAAAACGGAGGCTGCTATCCGATCTGCTAACATTGAAACTTCCTCCCCGCTTGCCCCGCCGTAGTTTACCAATACCAACGCCTGTTTGGCATGACTGCCCGTATTACCGATACGCTTCCCTTTCCAACCATCCTTTTCAATTAGCCAGGCAGCCGGAATCTTCACCTTCTCTCCACCTGCAGGAAAAGAACGTAAATCCGGATATTGGGCTTGTAGGCGCTCAAACAGCTCACGGGTAATAATCGGATTTTTAAAAAAGCTGCCACAATTACCAAGTTCAAGCGGATCCGGCAATTTGCTCCTGCGAATCCGAATCACTGCATTGCTAACATCCTGAACATTGGGTTGTACTATACCCATTTCTGCCAGAGTATTTTGAATATCTCCATAGGAAATATTCAACTCGGGCCGGATTGACAACTTCAAAGTTACGCTTGTAATGCAATAGCGACCCTTCCCTTCCCGCTTGAAGAAACTGTCCCGATAGCCAAAGGCGCATGCATCCTTATCGAAGACACAAATACGTCCTTCCTGTAAATCGAATGCCTCTAGCGATTCGAATACATCCTTCATCTCGGCTCCATAGGCGCCGATATTCTGAATAGGTGCCGCACCGATTGTGCCGGGTATCAGGCTTAGGTTCTCTAAACCGCCCCAGCCGCGTGTAACCGAGTACATCACACAGTCATGCCATGATTCTCCGGCGCCAAATCGGACCTGAACAAACTTCCCGTCATCCGACAACACTTCCACTCCCTTCAACCTGTTGTGCAATACCAGACCATGGTAATCACGGCGAAAAACCACATTGCTGCCACCACCCAATACCAAAGGTGAGGCCAGTTGCAACAAATTGGTTTTCCACAGACTATTCAGTTGATCCAGGCGTTCGATCCGGAAGTACAAAGCGGCCCTTGCATCCAGCCCGAATGTGTTCATGGATCGCAGTGAAACTGCTTTCTCCAGCATGGCACAAAAATACCCTGACAAACAACAGTACCCAGCATGAGCTGTTTTTCTACCTTTGGCCCACCATGAAGAAATCCCTCAGCATTGGTTTGGCGGCCATCGCCATTGCAGCTTCCGCATTCGGGCTGTGGCGATATTTTGGCAATAGCAGCAGCACATTCAGCGTGCGACATGTTGCTATACGCGAAGATGGAGAAGAGCGCTGGAGTATCCTTGATCTTGAAAGTGGCAAGATCGTTGTTGACCGGGAATGGAAGGAAGAACCTGAATTTGTCTCCGAAGGCATAGTTACTTTAGAAAACAAGGAAGGCGAATTCGAATTGTTTACAGTCGATGAGAAACCCAAACGCATCGGCAAAACATTTGCTGCTGCCGGCATGTGTATGGAAGGGTTGATTCCGGTGGCAGAAACAGATCAACCGGTGAGCTATATTGACGCAAAGGGAAAAACCATTTTCACCTTGAAGGAAGCTGATGGAAAGTCTGTTAGCGAGGCCGGACACTTCAGAGAGGGGCTCGCCCGATTCAGGAATGCCGACGGCAAATACGGGTATATTGACAAGCAAGGCAAAGTAGCCGTAAAAGCACAATTTGATGCGGCAAGCGACTTCAGGGAAGGCCATGCGTTGGTCACCCTTGTCAAGAAAACCGGTAACCCTGGCGACTCACTTTACAAGGAAGTTCAGACAACGGGGCTCATTAACCGCCGTGGTGAATTCACCATTAAACCCGTTGAAGCGGATAGCAATGCGGCTGTACCATCACAAACACCATCAAACGGACTGGTAATGTATACGCAGAAAAAAGATGAAAAAAGCACCATTGGGTTTATGGATATCAATGGCAAAATCATCATCAAAGCAGAGAAATCATTCAGGCGGGCCACACCTTTTCTGGGCGAATATGCCGCTTATTCCAACGGAGATGATTGGGGTGTAATGGATCGCAAAGGAGAATCAACTATACGTCCCAAATACGATATGTGCTTTTATTACGACGATATCCTTTACATACGCGAGAAAAATCAATGGGGTTGTGTAACCATGGAAGGGAAAGATCTTATAGAACCTGAATTCCGGGAGATAATGCCCTTCTTTAATAAACACACTGTTGCAAGGGATGGTAAAGACTTTATCCTAATCAACAGAGAGGGTAAAGAAGTGGGTGAAAACGGATTCAAATTGGCCCATTACAATCGCCTGATGGCATCCTGGATGACAGGAAACTTCCCAACTATTAAGAGCGATTTACTGGATGCAGATGCACTTCTTTCCCGAATTCTTAACGATTTAAAAACTCCGGAGCTGAAGGCCTTGAACGGCAAATCAGTGCGTGAAATGGCAGCACTTTTCGGCAAATCGAACGACGATATCAGCGCCTACAGTTCTTCACTATCGAAGCATATTTTTGATATTGATGACGTTTCGGTAAGCCTCGTTTGTCGATTTAACGAATCATTGAAATCCTACGACTTTTCATCCGCCAATGCCATGTCGGAAGGATCAAGCCTGAATCCGCTGGCCAAAGTGAACAGGGTCGAAATTGAAATCGACCTCTACCATCGTTTGCAGCCTAAGAACGACAAAATCGTGGCAGCCATGAAAAAACACATGGCCAGCATGGGATATACGGAGCTTGCAACCAAAGCCTCAGCCGGGCTGATTTGGTACACTGATTCTCTCGGAGCCATTGCGATAGACGACAACACAATCACCATGTACCTCTCATTCGGTGAGCCACTGGACGTGGAAGCGCCGGGCATAAGTTCAGATTACGATATTGAAGCCATGCCGATGATTGAAGATATGCCTGGTGATAAAACAGAAGCAGTTGAAGCGCCAATGGAAGAACCGTCCTACAGACGGCGGTATGGTAAGTGAATTCGTCAGATAAAACAGGCACGGAATTCCAACATAGATCACCCAATATGCCACACTCGGCTTCGGAAACGAAATCGCAGCAAATTGGACGCTGGACAACAGCACCGATAAGCAGGTCGCTGGTTTTAGGTAAAAGACCCAAGCCGTATGCCGGCAATTCCTTTAATTGCCCTTTAAATACAGAAGAAAAATGAAAAAAGTTCTGATCGCAGGAGGCCTCGTTGCCCTGTTGGGATTGGGTGGTTTCGCTATTTGGAAATACTACCCATCAGAAAACCCAACGCTCGGTTTGCGCTTCGTACCCGTCAAAGAAGAGGATGAGGAGCGCTGGAGCATACTCGACCTCGAATCTGGCACCATCGTTGTCGATAAGGAATGGAAGAACGAACCGCAAAGTATTACTGAAGGGCTTGTTGCTGTTAAAAATACAGACGGCAATACCGAATTCTTTACACTGGACAAAAAACCCAAACAGGTTGGCGGAGAATACCGGAACGCCGGCTTCTTTACGGAAGGGCTTGCTCCTGTCGCCGAGCCTGACAAACCTGTCACCTATATCGACACGAAGGGCAAGGAAATTTTTGAGCTGAAAGAAGCGGACGGGAAAACCGTGGATGCGGCAGGACATTTCCGGGAAGGGTTGGCACGTTTCCGGACTATTGAAGGGAAATGGGGCTATATCGATCGCAGTGGCAAAGTGGTGATAAAAGCAAAATTCTCCGAAGCACAGGATTTCAGAGAAGGCGTTGCCTTGGTTTCTGTTAAAGAGGAAAAAGGCAAACCCGGAGAAGACGGTTATGAGGTGGAATTTAAAAGCGGATTTATCGACAAGAGCGGAGAATACGTCATAAAACCGAAGACCAATGTGACTTACCTGAGCATGGCTGAAGGCCTTATCGCTTTTAAGGAAAAGCCGGATAAGGATGGGGAAGAGAAAAAGTCCATGTTTGGATACATGGATATAAAAGGCGAAAAAGTGATCAAGCCACGGAAAGAATTCCGTCAGGTTTTACCATTCATTCAGGGGTTCGCATCATTCAACAACGGCGAAGCCTGGGGGGTTATGGATAAAACGGGGGAAATCGTGGTGCGCGCCAAGTTCGAAGAAGCCATCTGCTACAACAAAGAAATCCTGATCGAAGAGGACAAAGGAAAATGGGGCATCATCGACATGGAAGGGAAAGATATTATTCCTGCTGATTACAAGGAGCTTTATCCATTCTTTTATGAACACACACTTGCCAAAGACGATGATCACTTTGTCGTTATCAACAAAAAAAACAAAGAGGTTAGCAAGGCTGATTACGAAGTCGGAGATGCATATGGCCAATTCCTGGGCTATTGGCTCAATGCCAGTTATCCTGCCGTTGCCAGCGATTTCGTGGATGCCAGCGCAGTTATTGAGCAGGCATTACAGGGTTTCGGTATGGACAAACCCGATCAGTTATCCGGAAAGAACCTCGATGAAGTAATCCGCCAGTTGCAGTTAGTTGAAGACGATATAAGTGATTACGGATCAACGCTATCTAAATCAAACTATGAATTGAACGATATGCTCCTGTCTCTTTCAGTCCATTTTGATGAAAACCTCAAGCAGCCACAATACGCCACCGAGTATTATTATGGATACCCGATTGAACGCCTGAGCGGTTACAGCGTAAACAGAAATGCAGTTGTATCCTCATATGGAATCGATTTTAAACTCTACGGAAAGCTGGCTAAAAAATCAGAGAAACTGGCCGAAGCCCTGGAGACCAGATTGAAAAAGTCAGGATTTGTTCGCAGTGAAACCAGGAGCACCGCTAAAATGTGGGTTTACAACGATGGCAAAGCCGTGATTCGGTTTGCCGACGATAGAATCGAGGTGCTTGTTGCCAATGAAGGAACCTATGAAGGTCTCAGCGAATTTGGAACAGAAGGCACAGCAGACAGCGACCGTGAAATGCCTGCGGAATCATTCGATGAAGAAGGCTATTGAGTCTTGCTCATGCGATTAAACAAAAAGAGCTTCTCCCATTCAGGTAGAAGCTCTTTTTGTTTGATATTTCTATTCCGGACCTACGATGCCCTTTACAAGCGATCTTTCAAACTAAGTCCGTGTTTGCGGGCTGTATCCAATGCAATGTCGTAGCCTGCGTCGGCATGTCGTATTACACCCATACCCGGGTCGTTATAAAGCACCCGTTTTAAGCGTACCTCTGCAGCTTCTGTTCCATCTGCAACAATCACCATCCCGGAATGGATGCTGTAGCCCATGCCTACTCCGCCGCCGTGATGCAGACTTACCCAGCTTGCGCCACCGGCTGTATTGATGAGTGCATTCAGAATCGGCCAATCGGCAACCGCATCGCTGCCATCTTTCATTGCCTCAGTTTCGCGGTTCGGTGACGCCACAGAACCCGTATCGAGGTGATCGCGTCCAATGACAATAGGCGCTTTCACTTTGCCGGTGCGCACAAGTTCGTTGAATGCCAGACCCGCCTTTTCCCGTTCACCCTGGCCCAGCCAGCAAATGCGCGCAGGCAAGCCTTGAAATTCAATTTTCTCTGCTGCCATCTTCATCCAGCGTTTCAGGCTTTCATTTTCAGGGAACAGCGATAGGATGGTTTCGTCCGTTACCCGAATATCTTCCGGATCGCCACTGAGTGCAACCCATCTGAAAGGCCCTTTCCCTTCACAGAAAAGCGGACGGATAAACGCCGGAACAAAACCAGGAAAATCGAATGCATGGGTCAATCCTTTTTCCAATGCACGGCCGCGGAGGTTGTTACCGTAATCAAAAACAACTGCACCTTTTTTCTGGAAATCGAGCATCAGCTCCACATGACGCACCATCGTTGCGTAGCTTTTATCCAAGTATGCTTCCGGATCGCGCTCACGAAGACGGTCTGCGTCTTCCACTTCCATCCCAACAGGATAGTATCCGATCAATGGATCGTGGGCGCTGGTCTGATCGGTCAGCGTATCCGGAACAACTCCGCGTTTCTGCATTTCTTCCAGCAACTCAACGGCATTGCACAACACACCGATGGAAACGGCATCGCCTTTTTCCTTGGCCATCAAAGCCATCTCGATGCCTTGGGCTACAGAGCGCGCCATGAAGTCGAGGTAACGCGTCTCCAATCTTTTCCGGATGCGCCATTCTTCTACTTCAGCCACCAGCGCAACACCTTCGTTCATGGTGATTGCCAGCGGTTGTGCACCACCCATTCCGCCCAATCCGGCTGTCACATTCAGCGTCCCCTTCAGGCTGCCGCCGAAATGCTGGCGGGCACATTCAGCATAGGTTTCATATGTTCCCTGAACGATGCCCTGGGAACCAATGTAAATCCAGGAGCCGGCTGTCATCTGGCCATACATCATCAGACCTTTCGCTTCCAACTCCCTGAAATGTTCCCAATTTGCCCAATTCGGCACCAGCTGGCTATTGGAAATAACCACGCGTGGCGCATCGGGATGTGTAGGAAGAATTCCAACGGGCTTACCGGACTGGATAATCAGTGTTTCGTTGTCATTCAGGTCGAGCAAAGCCTTGCAAATCAGATCAAATGATTCCCAGTTACGGGCTGCCTTGCCAAGTCCGCCGTAAACAATCAACTGCTCCGGGCGTTCCGCTACCTCAGGGTCAAGGTTGTTGTGCAACATCCGGTAAGCTGCTTCCTGCACCCAGCCTTTGCAGTTGAGCTTGCTGCCGCGGGGTGCGTGTAAAATGCGGGGACCGCTTTGTGTTTCCATCGCTGCAAATATCCGCCGTTTGCAGGGCAATTCGCTAATTTGGTGCCGTGATTCAACAGGCTCATGACGCGAACTTGAAACTGCAGCGATGGATGCTTCTGGCTGCTGTGGTTCTGTTCGCCTTGAAACTTTGGGCCTGGCAAATCACACGGGCTACCAGCGTCTTGAGCGATGCGCTTGAAAGCATAGTCAACATCGTTGCCGGTGCCATCAGTTTATACGCCGTATATCTCTCGTCACTCCCGGCAGATAAAAACCATCCTTACGGACATGGAAAAGTGGAGTTTCTTTCATCCGGCATCGAGGGTACATTGATGTTATTCGCTTCTCTGCTGATTGGCTACGAAGCAGTTTGGAATCTCATATACGGACATAAGCTCAACGACCTGGGCCAAGGTATGGGTGTCATTTTTTTCGCGGCGGCCATGAACTGGATCCTCGGCTGGATGTCGATACGGCAAGGCAGAAAAACCCATTCACCTGCCATGGTTGCCAGCGGAAAACACCTGCAAAGCGACACCTGGACTTCCATTGGAATCATAGCGGGCTTGTTGTTGATCCGGCTAACAGGTCTGGAATGGATTGATAGCCTCGTGGCCCTGCTTTTGTCCATTTTCCTGGCATGGACTGCTTACGGCATCATCCGAAAAGCCATCACCGGCATCATGGACGAAGCCGATCTGCAATGGCTTGAAGGTTTGGTGGACATGCTGGAAAGCAGACGCCGCGCCGATTGGATTGACCTTCACAACCTCCGGGTTATCCGATACGGATCCGTGTATCATATCGATTGCCATTTAACCGTGCCATGGTATTACAATGTGCATGAGGCCCATTCGGCAGCAGAAGTGCTTAATGATGAAATCAGGGCTCACTTCGGCGCGCAGGTGGAGATGTTCATCCATACAGATGGATGCCTGCCTGATTCCTGCAGGGTTTGTTCACAAGCAGTTTGCCCGCAAAGACAACATCCAATGGCCGGCCGCGTAACCTGGAGCGTGCCAAACATCGTTGCCAACGCTAAACACGGGCAAGAAGACCTCGTTTAAGAACGCTGTGTTACTTCACCCGATCAGGGTTTTCGTTCAGGAAGCGGCTCCAGGCGCCGCTTTTCCCTCCCCTGCCGCCTTTGGGTCCACTACCTATTTTTCCGGGTTCGGCTTGCAAGAAGTGGCAAAGCGCTACCGCGAGACCGTCGGTTGCATCCAAATGCTTGCTCATGCTTTCAAACTGCATCATCTGCTCGAGCATGTGACTCACCTGCTCTTTCCCGGCATTTCCATTTCCCGTGATGCTTTGCTTGATTTTACGCGGTGAATACTCAAATACCGGCATCTCCCTGCTCAGCGCTGCGGCAATCGCAACGCCCTGAGCACGGCCAAGTTTGAGCATACTTTGCACGTTCTTACCGTAAAACGGCGCCTCAATGGCCATTTCATCCGGGTGATAACCATCGATAATCTGGGTGGTGCGCTCAAAAATCGTCTTCAACCGAAGGGCGTGGTCTTCCATTTTTTCGAGGATTATCGTGCCCAGGGTGATCAGCTCGAATCGTTTCCCCTTGCAGCCCAAGAGTCCGTAGCCCATGATGCGGGTACCAGGGTCGATTCCCAGAATAATCTTATCAAAAGCTTTCTCAGGCATTCCGGCAAAGTACTGCAAAATGCTGCGGATAGAAATCAGGGTGGATCGGGTTTGATCGGTCAGAAAACGTGTTGGTTTGTCTGAAATGCTGCATCCGCTTGTAAGCATGCTTCATTTATAAATCCAAAGCACCAGGGGTTGCGATTCACTCTCAACAATTTTCTTCACTTTCAAATACGTGCTTTTGGGTACCATTGGACAACCTTGACTGTAGTATAATGATCCGGATTCCGGGTCATCGGTCATGTATTGGTAGTAATGAAAGACAATTGCACGTTGCAAAGCCCGGTTATTTCCGGGATCCAATCCGTGCAAACGGAATGAATTGCCCCATCGACCGTTATAATTCGCCCCGAAACGGTATCGACCCAATGAACTGCAATTGCTGCCCGGTTCATTCGAACAAACTGCCTCTTCAATGGTGCTGCCGCGTCCACTTCCATGGGCCATCACCAAGCGAAGGAGTACTTTATTCTTTTCAAGATCGACCAGAAACAAGCGGTATTCATTCATTGGCAGGCTTAGGTCTGCCAATAAGATATAACGTTGCGAGTAGCCGGTGCGTTTTAGCCAAGGTAACTGGGTAAGACCCTTTTTCACCAATGCAGACACACGTTCTGGCTGCACAACAGAATCGGACTGCTTAGATTGGTTCAGTTTTCGGTCAGCACCATTTCGGCAAGCTGCGGAGAAAACAAGAATGAACACCAAAGGCCAGCAGCGCGGTAAAATCACCAGAGCAAATTGAGCGGGTTGAATGGGAATGAACAAACACTATAACGTTGGAATGAATGAATCGTTGTGTGAGCAAGCATGTCATTGCCAGATTTGAGGATAAACAGCCAACGCAGTTCTTGATAGGGACCGAGTGTGCGGGAAATTGCACCTAACACCTCTAACACATTCATTATATTTACATTACAACTCTTCGCATGGCAATAAACAACAGTGTTACGGAAGTTTGGATGTGTCCTTATTGACCATGCATCTAACCTACCGTACTGAGTGTACGGAAAATTGCACTTCCTAGTTCTGATGGGACTTCCCAACGGAAAACTGTCCAAAATCATCCCAAAAAACAATCGATTAAACCTGGTACGTTCTTGTCGCGTTATTGAAGGCTATCTGCAGCAATCCAGTCGCAAACCCTTACTGGACGTGCGTTTCACCAAGGTGCAATTTCCCGCATACTCGGTTGTGATAACGTGAAAACGTTTTCACACAATTCAGCAACAACCTTCCGCATTCAACTGCAAACCCAAGCTAGCTCGCGGTTTCGACCAGGTGCAACTTTCCGCACACTCGGTTGAAATTCGCACTAGGATTCGGATCAAATTCCACCTATACCCCATTTAGGGATGACAGGCCGACATCCAATTTTCCAGCTTCTCGCGGCTGTACTTCTTCAACTTTCGCTCTTGAATCAAGGCCTCTCGTTTGCTCTCAAACAAAAACACTCCTGCAAACCGCCACGGACCTTGCCCGGCAGTCGATTTGACTTCACCATTGTTGTGCTGAGCCAAACGCAGCAACGGATGACCCGATACGCCTTTGTAATACCTCCCGGAAACCGATGCGATAACGTACAAATAGTAAATCATAAAATAAAAGCATAAAAAAAGCCCCTTTGCAGGGGCTTTCTAAGGTTAGCGGATGCGGCGGGACTCGACCCGTCCCTACCGCAGGTAGGGATGACAGGGCGGAACCCTAACCAACTGAACCCTCATTCCTGGTTTAACTCCCCGGCTTTGTTCTCCCTTCCCGACATCCAATTTTCCAGCTTCTCGCGGCTGTACTTCTTCAGCTTACGCTCTTGAATCAAGGCCTCTCGCTTGCTCTCAAACAAAAACACCCCAGCAAACCGCCACGGACCTTGTCCCACAGTCGACTGGACTTCGCCGTTGTTGTGCTGCGCCAAACGCAGCAAAGGATGACCTGATACGCCTTTGTAATACTTTCCCGAAGACGATGCAATAACGTACAAATAGAAACCCATAAAATATATGCATAAAAAAAGCCCCTTTGCAGGGGCTTTCTAAGGTTAGCGGATGCGGCGGGACTCGACCCGTCCCTACCGCAGGTAGGGATGACAGGGCGGAACCCTAACCAACTGAACCCTCATTCCTGGGTTAACTCCCCGGCTTTGTTCTCCCTTCCCGACATCCAATTTTCCAGCTTCTCGCGGCTATACTTCTTCAGCTTACGCTCCTTAATCAAAGCCTCCCGCTTGCTCTCAAACAAAAACACGCCTGCAAACCGCCATGGACCTTGCCCCGCAGTCGACTGGACTTCACCGTTATTATGCTGTGCCAAACGCAGCAGCGGATGACCCGATACGCCTTTGTAATACTTTCCCGATGCCGATGCGATAACGTACAAATAGAAACTCATAAAATATATGCATAAAAAAAGCCCCTTTGCAGGGGCTTTCTAAGGTTAGCGGACCGGACGGGACTCGAACCCGCGACCTCCGCCGTGACAGGGCGGCATTCTAACCAACTGAACTACCGATCCGTTAAAGAACTACTCCTCTATTTTTAGGGTCTGGCATGGATTGCTTACTGACCTTTATCTTCTATTCACGTTGGACTCGAACCCGTCCCTACCACCGGTAGGGATGACAGGGCGGCATTCTAACCAACTGAATTACCGATCCTTTCGTTTCGGGAGTGCAAAAATACAAAAGCCCGAAAAAAATGCAAGAGTTTTTTGAAATTATTCCTTTTCCGGGGTTGGCGTTAGAAATCGCAACATCAGAACGCCTACCACTGCTGCAACGGTACTGGCAATGAGTATGCTGATTTTCCCCACCTGAATCCATTCCGCATTGGTAAACGCCAGGTTGGTAATGAAAATCGACATCGTGAACCCGATTCCCGCCAAGGTTCCTGCACCAAGGATATGCGAAAACTTCACGCCACGTCCGAATGAAGCCAATCCAAAGGCAACACTGGCGTAACTGAAAATCACGATTCCTATCGGCTTACCTAGCAGCAGCCCAAAGAAAATGCCAAGACTTTCCGGATTGCCAAGCTGCGACATTACACCGCTGTCAATAACCAAGGCTGTATTGGCCAAAGCAAAAACCGGAATAATTAGTAAGGCAACCGGCCGATGCAATGCATGTTGCAGCTTGTAAGAAACCGCATGCTGACCTCCTCCCTGAAAAGGAATGGCGAACGCCAGCAACACGCCCGTAATGGTCGCATGAATACCTGAATGCATCATAAAAGCCCACATCACTACGCCTGCCGGGAGGTAAATCCACAACGAACCGACGCCGCGGCGCCCTAGGAAGTAGAGAATAAGCCAGATTCCCATGGCTACGCCAAAATGGAACAAGGAGAATCCATGCCCATAGAAAATGGCAATAACCAGGATGGCACCCAGGTCGTCGATGATGGCCAACGCTGTCAAAAATACCTTGATGCTAATCGGCACCCTGTTCCCCACCGCGCCCATAATGGCAATGGCAAAGGCAATATCCGTAGCTGTTGGAATACCTACACCGCTAATGGTTGGTTCCCCTGCATTAAACCCGAAGTAAATCAAAGCGGGTACGGCCATGCCGCCAAATGCCGCAACGATAGGCAGCATCGCGCGTTTCCGATCGCTAAGCTCGCCAATGAACAACTCCCTTTCGATCTCAAGCCCGACCATCAAAAAGAAAATCGCCATCAAACCGTCGTTGATCCAATCCGCCAGGCTATGGTGAAAATCCATATTGCCAATGCTAAAACCGACATGCGTTTCCCAAAAAGAGCGATAGCCTTCACTAAAAACAGAATTGGCCAACACAAGCGACAACAATGTGCATACCGTCAATATGACACCGGAAAGACTCTCGCTTTCCATGAAGTCACGGAATATGCGCGTCAGCCGGAGCGGTTTACTTCCTTTACCTGGGCTCATGACGCCGCGAAAATAGGCAAGCGTATCTTTGAAGCACCTTGGAAACGGAAAACCATGACATCTGGATGCGCCGCTGCCTGGAGCTGGCCGAACGTGGCCGTGGATTCACACGATCCAACCCGCTCGTAGGTTGTTTGGTGGTGAAAGACGACAGGATCATTGCCGAAGGATGGCATCGTGCCTACGGAGAAAGACATGCCGAAGCCGATGCTTTATGGCAATGGGGTGACGGAAATCTTCCTTCCGATGCAAGCGTTTATGTTAGCCTGGAGCCTTGCGCACACCATGGCAAAACCCCGCCTTGTGCGGATTTGCTGATTGAACGCGGCGCAAAAAAGGTGATATGTGCATTGGGAGATCCCTTTCCCGAAGTGAACGGAAAAGGATTTGCCAAACTAAAAGCGGCCGGAGTTGCGGTTATTACAGACGTACTCGCAAAAGAAGCAGCCTGGCAAAACCGCAGCTTCCTGCACTCTGTGAAGACACAACGGCCTTTCATCATATTGAAATGGGCTGAAACACTGAACGGATTTATGGCGCCCAAAACGCCGTCCCGCCAGCAGATATCGGGTATAGCGGCTCAAATCATCCTGCATCGTTGGCGGGCCGAAGAAGGAGCCATTTGTATCGGACGCAATACCCTGGAATCTGACCTTCCCCAATTGACCAATCGCTATTGGGGCGAACGGCAACCTGTGCGCATAGTCCTCGATCCACACCTGAAAGCCAACCCTGAGAGCCTGATTCAGGCGGATGCCAACAATCCGGTATGGCAGGCGAACATCCGTCAAAACACACTGACCGGTAACTTGCACCAAATCAAATGTTCGGAATCGGCATTTCTTCCCGACCTGATGCAAGCCCTTCACACAGCCAGTATACGCTCCTTAATTGTCGAAGGCGGCCCATTCACCCTGCAATCTTTCATTCAGGAAGGTTTGGCAGATGAATTCCGGATCATTCGTTCGAGAAACATCAGTTGGGAAGAGGGTATTCCCGCTCCGCAAGCAAATGGAATAGTCAAGGAACGGATACTTACCACGGAAGATGAAATCCTCATCATTCAACCTTCAAT
>JBKDBI010000338.1:0-12447 GCA_046314695.1 Bacteroidota bacterium
TCGGCGCCAATCATTCCCGGACTGGTGAGGCCTACCTGTGCGTTCATGTTCGCTCCGTCCATATACACCTGTCCGCCGAATTCATGTATCAGGCTGGTGATTTCTTTGATATGGCCTTCAAAAACACCATGTGTTGAAGGATAGGTTACCATCAACACCGCCAGATTGTCTTTGTGCTCAATGGCTTTGGCGCGGAGGTCGTCGAGGTCAATATTGCCGCGTTCGTCGCACTTGGTCACCACCACCTTCATGCCTGCCATGACAGCGCTGGCAGGATTGGTTCCATGCGCAGAATCCGGAATCAGGGCAACATTGCGGTGCGATTCGCCGCGGTCTTTGAAGTATTCGCGGATTACCATCAGACCGGCGTATTCGCCCTGCGATCCTGCGTTAGGCTGCAGGCTCATGGCTGCGAAACCTGTGATTTCGCAAAGGTCGGCGGCCAATTCTTCGATCATTGCGCGGTAGCCTTCTGTCTGGTTGGCAGGTGCAAAAGGATGCAGGCTGTTGAACTCAGGCCAGGTTACCGGTATCATTTCGGTGGTGGCATTGAGTTTCATGGTGCAGCTGCCGAGCGAAATCATGCTGTGGCAAAGGCTGAGGTCTTTGCTTTCAAGGCGCTTGATATAGCGCAGCATTTCGTGCTCGCTGTGATAGCTGTTGAAGACGGGGTGCGTCATGAAGTTGCTGAAACGCACCAGGTGCTCCGGAATGCGGTGCGCAGCGGGAACTGCCGCCTGTGTCAGCGAGCCGTCCACGGCTTTGGCAAAAACTGCCAGCAGTGCATTTACATCGGCTTCAGTTGTGGTTTCGTCAAGTGAAACACCTACATGGCGCTCGTCGATTATCCGGATATTGATGCCGGCAGCAACAGCCAGACTGGCAATGGTATGGCTGTTGGGTACTTCCACACAGATTGTGTCGAAGTAGTGGTCGTTCTTCACCTTGTAGGCTGAAGGTGCGCATTTCGCGATACCTTCGGCCAGGCTTACAGTCAGGCTGTGCACGCGGGTGGCGATGGCTTTCAGTCCGTCCGGACCGTGATATACACCATACATCGAAGCCATGATGGAGAGCAATACCTGGGCTGTACAGATATTGCTGGTTGCACTTTGGCGGCGGATATGCTGTTCACGTGTCTGCAGCGCCATGCGCAGTGCGCGGTTGCCGTGGCGGTCGATCGATACCCCGATGATACGACCGGGAATCTGACGCTTGAATTCATCGCGGGTGGCGAAGAACGCCGCATGGGGGCCGCCATAACCCATAGGAACACCGAAGCGTTGTGCGCTTCCCACTACGCAATCTGCGCCCCATTCTCCCGGAGGCTTGAGTAAAGTAAGGGCAAGCAAATCGCTTACTACACAAACTTTTACGCCAGCTTGCTTGCAGTTGGCTGTAAAGTTGCTGTAGTCGAGAATGGTGCCGAGGTTATTGGGATATTGCACCAAGGCGCCGAAGAATGTGTTATCTGGCTGGAAGGTTTTGTAATCACCGAAAACCAATTCCACACCAACCGGCTCTGCACGGGTGATGAGGATGTCGCGGGTTTGGGGAAACACTTGCTCATCCACAAAAAAGCGACGCGCTTCGGGGCGCTTCTCCATGGAATGGAACATATTCATGGCTTCTGCAGCTGCAGTGCCTTCGTCGAGTAGTGACGCATTGGCAATTTCAAGACCGGTAAGGTCAATGACCATCGTCTGGTAGTTCAGCAATGCTTCCAGACGGCCCTGTGCAATTTCAGCCTGGTAGGGCGTGTACTGGGTGTACCAACCCGGATTCTCCATGATGTTGCGGAGCACAACGGCAGGCGTGAAGGTGCCATAGTATCCCATTCCGATGTGCGAACGGAGAATCTGGTTTTTGGCCGCCTTTGTTTTGAGATCGGCGAGGAATGCTTGTTCGCTGAGGCCTTTGCCGATGCGCAAGTCCTGTGGCAGGCGGATCGCCGGTGGCACGGTCTTGTCGATCAATTCGTCAAGTGAAGCAACGCCGATGGTTTGCAACATGGCTTTTACATCGGCCGGGCGCGGCCCAAGATGTCGTGACTCAAAAGTCTCTGAATGATTGAGTGTGAGTTGCATGGGAATGGTCGCGCAAATATAAGCGGTGAAATGCGCTGCGCGACGCCAAACTAACAAATGTTAGGAAATGCTGACGCGCGGTTCAATCTTCAGCGTTTGCGCCTGTTTGCTGCCTGGCTAGCAGTTCATAGGTTGCCATTTGTGAACGCAGCAAAGGGGCACTGTTGTGGATGTAACGGTTGCTGATTTTGCCATCCTGCATACGCGCTTTGGTGTTGTCATCCATCTGCAATTCCAGCAAGTCGGTAATGGTTCTGGCGATGGTTGTATCGAGAATCGGCACGGTTAGTTCAACACGCAGATCGATATTGCGTGTCATCAAGTCGGCGCTGCCCATGTAAATGAGGGGTTTTCCGCTGTTCCCAAACCAGTAAATCCGGCTGTGTTCTAAAAAGCGATCAACGATGCTGATGGCCCTGATCCGCCCGTCAAGTTCTTTTACGCTTGCTTTGAGCGAACAGGATCCGCGAATAATCAGGTCGATATGCACACCAGCCACGGCTGCATCGGCCAGGGCACGGATCATGGTTTCGTCAACCAGGCTATTCATCTTCATGATGATACGCCCGGTTTTCCCTGTTTTAGCGAGCTCTTTCTCCTGGTGGATGAGATCGAGAATACGGCTGCGCATATTGACCGGTGAAATCAGGCAATGGCTCAGTTTTATCCGGTTTACTTCGAGCGGGAAATTGCGAATCAACCGGAAAAGTTTCTGGCAATCGGCGGTTATCCGTTTTTGGCTCGTCAGCAGCCCGATGTCTGAATAAACGCGGGATGTGTCGTCGTTGTAATTGCCCGTAGAAACATGCGCGTAGAGCTTGTTTTTACCGCCTTTGCTCCGGCTGATCAGGCAACATTTGCTGTGCACTTTGTAACCGCTAACGCCGTAAATCACCTCAGCGCCTTCTTCCTTCAGCTTATTGGCCCAGAAAATGTTGTGTTCCTCGTCGAAGCGCGCCCGCAGCTCCATTACGACTGTCACCTTTTTTCCGTTTTTGACGGCATTGATTAAGGCATTCGCAATGCTGCTGTTTTCAGCGATGCGGTATAAACTGATATGGATGTGCTTCACCCAGGGGTCGATGGCCGCTTCGCGCAACAAACGAATCACATAACCGAAACCGTGGTAAGGATGGTGCAAGAGGATATCCTTGCGGTCCATTACATCGAAAACCGAGGTGGCAGCATCCAACTCCGGAATATGCAGCGGCTCCATAGGCGCATACAGCAATTCAGCACTGCCTACTTTCGGAAACTTCATGAAGTCGCGGAAGTTGTGGTAACGCTGACCGGGAATGATGCCCTGAGCATCAATTTTCAGACGCGATGCCAGGAAACTGAGCATGTCTGCCGGAATTTCGGCGTCGTAAATGAAGCGAACCGGCGCACCCAGTTTCCGCTGGTGCAGACTCTTTTTTACTTTTTCGAGCACCGATGCAGAGATATCGGTATCGAGATCCATTTCCGCATCGCGGGTGATTTTGATGGTATGCGCTGTGAATTCATTGTAATCCAGGCTGCTGAACAACAAATCGAGCGAAGCCCGGATAACATCGTCGAGCAGGATAATGGTGTGGCGGCCTTGTTCCCCCGGAATAATGAAAAAGCGCGAAAGGATGGAAGTGGGGAGGGCAACCAGCGCATAACGGAAGGCGCGGGTGGTGCTGTTGCGCAGCCTTACAGCGAGATAAATGCTCCCGTCTTTCAGTACCGGTAAGGGTTTGCCAGGGTCGAGCAGTATGGGAAAGAGCCGGTTCACTACCGTTTCCTGAAAGTAGGTGCGAACGGCTCGGGCCTGGTGTTCGTTCAGTTCTTTTTCGTTGACAATAAAAATACCTTCCTGACGCAAGGCCGGTAACAACTCCTTCAGATAGATCCGGTTGAATTCGGTTTGCTGGTCGAGTACAATTTCCTGGACTTTCTCCAACAGCTTTTTGATATCTTTCTTTTGGTCAACGCTTAAGCTGCTCTTCTTCAGGTGTAGCAGCCTGCGGTTGGTAGCCACACGCACCCGAAAAAACTCATCCAGGTTGTTTGAAAAAATGCCAAGAAAACGCAGGCGCTCAAGCAGCGGCACGTCGTGGTCGGCCGCTTCCTGCAACACCCGGCCGTTAAAGCCGAGCCAACTCACTTCACGGTTTACGAACAGTTTTTTGTACATGGTGCTTACAAGCGGATAACAAGTACAAAACTAATCGGTGGCTGCAGGCCCAATGTTAAGTTTTGGCTTTGTTCATAAGTGAATCCACAGTCATTCCTTACTGCGGGTTATTTCCGTAATTTTGCGCCCCTTTTATGACGCTTATAACTTCCATATCCGGCATCCGCGGTACAATCGGCGGCAAACCCGGGGAAAACCTGACTCCTCCTGATGTAGTAAAATTTACGGCTGCTTATGCAGCCTGGGTGCTCAGTGCAGGCCACGGAAAGTGTGTGGTGGTCGGCCGCGATGCGCGTTTAAGCGGTCCGCAGGTGGCAACACTTGTCAACGCAACCCTCACATCTATGGGGTTGGATGTAATTGATCTGGGACTGAGCACCACGCCAACAGTTGAAATGACAGTGGTGAATGAGAATGCCGCAGGAGGCATCATCATCACCGCCAGTCACAATCCCAAACAGTGGAATGCCTTGAAACTCCTGAACCACAAAGGAGAGTTTATTTCTGCCGCAGAAGGCGAACAACTGCTGGCTGCGGCGGCTTCAGGTGATATGGATTTTGCTCAGGTGGATGCGCTGGGAAGTATCAGCACCCGTCCGGATGCCATCGGCAAGCATATTGAACAGATTCTGGCATTGCCCTTGGTGAACATGGAAGCCATCCGCGCCAAGGAATACCGCATCGTGGTGGATGCCGTGAATTCTACCGGCGGTATCGCCGTTCCCATGTTGCTGCGTGCCCTCGGCGTGCGCGATGTGATTGAATTGTATTGCAAACCCGATGGCCATTTCCCGCATAATCCGGAGCCGCTGCCCGAACACCTGACTGAAATCTCGGCGATGGTACGCGAGAAAAAAGCCCATCTCGGTATCGTAGTGGATCCGGATGTGGACCGGCTTGCACTGGTGTGTGAAGATGGCGATATGTTCGGTGAAGAATACACCTTGGTTGCCGTTGCTGATTATGTGATCAGGCATACACCCGGCAATACCGTTTCGAACCTGAGCAGCACACGCGCACTGCGCGATATCACTGAAAAAGCCGGTCTGAAGTACTTCGCCAGCGCAGTCGGTGAAGTGAACGTAGTAGAAAAGATGAAGGCCAACAATGCGGTTATCGGAGGTGAAGGCAATGGCGGAATCATTTATCCCGAATTGCACTACGGCCGCGATGCACTGGTTGGAATAGCCCTGTTCCTCAGCCACCTGGCCACCAGCGGAAAGTCTGTTTCAGGCTTGCGCAGCACCTATCCGCAATACGTCATATCCAAGAACAAAGTAGAATTGGTGCCTGGAACGGATGTAGACGCCATCCTGCATAACCTGAAGGAAAAGTACAAAAAGCAGCCGGTGAATACCATCGACGGTGTGCGCATCGAATTCGATGGCGACTGGGTACACCTGCGCAAGAGCAATACAGAACCCATTATCCGGATTTACGCGGAAAGCAGCACCGAAGTCACCGCGGGCAACCTGGCGCGTAAAATCATCCAGGACATCGGCGATCTCATCTAAAACAGCCAAAACAACCATCCATGAGCTTACAATGCGGCATCGTCGGCCTTCCCAACGTTGGGAAATCGACCCTCTTCAACGCCGTTTCATCCGCGCGCGCGCAAGCCGCCAACTTTCCTTTCTGTACCATCGAACCCAACGTCGGAACCATTACCGTTCCAGACCAGCGCATGAACAAGCTGGCCGAGCTGGTTAAGCCGCAGAACCTGGTTCCGACTACCATTGAAATAGTCGATATCGCCGGTCTGGTGAAAGGTGCGTCGACAGGCGAGGGCTTGGGCAATCAATTCCTTGGGAACATCAGGAGCACACATGCCATCCTGCACGTGTTGCGCTGTTTCGACGACCCGAATGTGATTCACGTGGACGGCAGCGTAGATCCGGTGCGCGACAAGGAAATCATCGATACCGAGCTCCAGCTGAAAGACCTGGAAACCCTGGATAACCGCATCAATAAAATCCGCAAGCAGGCCCAAACCGGCGCCGACAAAGAAGCGGTAAAATCGTTTGAGGTGATGGAAGCATTCCGCAAACACCTCGAACAAGGTAAATCGGCCCGCAGCCTGGAGACTTCGCCCGAAGACCGCAGGTTTATCCGCGATCTGAACCTGCTGACAGACAAGCCTGTATTGTACGTTTGCAATGTGGACGAGGCCAGCGTGGTGAACGGCAATGCCTTCGTGGAGCGCGTAAAGGAAGCCGTTAAAGACGAAAATGCCGGCATCATCATGATATCCGCCGCCATCGAAGCCGATATCGCCGAACTGGAGAGTTTTGAAGACCGCCAGGCATTCCTGAGCGATATGGGCCTGCAGCAAAGTGGGGTGGAAAAGCTGATTCATGGCGCTTATAACCTGCTGAACTATATCACCTATTTCACTGCCGGTGAGAAGGAAGTACGTGCCTGGACGATCACCCGCGGAACGAAAGCTCCCGGTGCCGCCGGCGTGATTCACAGCGACTTCGAGAAAGGATTTATCCGTGCCGAAGTAATCGCATTCGATGATTTCGTGCATTACGGATCAGAAGCCGCCTGCCGCGATGTCGGAAGATTGCGGGTGGAAGGCAAAGAGTATGTGGTAAACGACGGCGACGTTATGCATTTCCGCTTCAACGTCTGAACCTGTAGGCGCGGTTTTGCGCGCTTTGCGGTAAATTCGGGCCGTATTCCTTTATATGTTGAACACATCCGGTTTTCGCGAAAAGATCATCAACGACCCTGTGCATGGTTTTATCCATGTGCGCTCTGCCTTGGTTTTCAAGTTTATTGAACATCCCTGGTTTCAACGCCTGCGCCGCATCAGGCAATTGGGCCTGAGCGAACTGGTGTATCCCGGAGCCACGCATACACGCTTTCACCATGCATTGGGCGCCATGCACCTGATGTCGACGGCATTGGACATTCTGAAAAGCAAAGGAGTAGCCATCAGCCAGGAGGAGCATGAAGCTGCCTGCGCTGCCCTGTTGCTGCACGATATCGGCCACGGCCCTTTTTCACACACCCTCGAACGCAGCATCGTGCAAGGCGTTTCGCACGAAGATATTTCGCGTATGCTGATGCACCGGCTCGACGAAATGCACAACGGCGCCTTGCAACTGGCCCGTTCCATTTTTGCCGGAACCTATGCGCGGCCTTTCTTCCATCAGCTCATCAGCGGGCAACTCGATATGGACCGCCTCGATTATCTGATGCGGGACAGTTTTTATACCGGTGTATCGGAAGGTGTGGTAGGCGCCGACCGGATCATCCACATGCTCAACGTTGTGAACGACGAGCTGGTGGTGGAAGAAAAAGGCATCTACAGCATCGAGAAATTCATCATTGCCCGCAGGCTGATGTACTGGCAAGTTTACCTGCATAAGACAGTCATAGCTGCCGACAACCTCTTATGGAAGATTTTGCTCCGTGCGCGTGAACTCGCCGGAAGCGGACATACACCTGCCTCAACCGATGCATTGACCTATTTTCTGGAAGGAGGAGGCGCAGAAGACGAAATGCTGCAGCGCTTTGTAGAGCTCGATGATACCGATATCCAGCTGGCCGTTAAAAACTGGGCCCGGCATTCTGATCGCGTCCTTGCTCTCTTGTGCCAAAGCCTGATGAACCGCCGTTTGCCGCGTATCCAATTGAGAAACAGCGCTTTCAGCAATGAAGAGATCGCCGGGAAAACTGCTGATGTTTGCCGGATTTTGGGCATAGAAGCCAAGGATGCAGTTTACTTTGTACAAACCGGAGAGCTGGAAAACGAAGCTTACCGCAGTGAAGGTGGCGGCATACAAATTCTCCGAAAAAACGGAAAAGTAGAGGATGTGGCTTCGGCATCCGACAATTATTCCCTGCAATCGCTCAAGACAACCGTTACCAAGTATTACCTCAGTTATTGGCGCGAATAGCATTTTGCCGCACTTTCTGGCTGAATGCAAGGCGGTGATATGCGCGTAAATCGCGTAATTCGCTGTTTCAAGCATTGCATGAAATCGTTAAGCGCCAGGGAAATTGCTGAATTCACAGGAGGCCTGATAGAGGGCGACGCGGAGCAGGTAATCTACAAAGTAGACCGGCTCGAGGAAGCCGATGCCGGTAGCCTGGCTTTTTTCGCCAATCCGAAATACGAAAGCCAGCTCTATAGCAGTAAAGCCGCTGTGGTTTTGGTTCCTTCCCAATGGCAGCCCGCACAGCCGGTTTCGTTTACCATCATCCGCACCGCCAATCCGTATTACGCTTTCTGCATGGTGCTAGACCGATATTTCAATCCGAACGAACACCGTTCAGGCATAGAAGACGGCGCATCCGTTTCTCCATTCGCTAAAATTGGCGAGGATGTATACATCGGACATTCAGCCTATGTTTCTGATGAAGCAGAGATCGGAGAAGGTTCAAAAGTTTATCCGCAGGTGTATGTAGGCAAAGGTGCCAGCATCGGGCGTAACACGATTCTGTATCCGGGTGTGGTGGTTTATGCGGGTTGCAAGATCGGCAACGATTGCATCATTCACGCCGGCACGGTAATCGGCAGCGACGGTTTCGGCTTTGCACCCATTGGTGACGGCAGTTATGCCAAGATACCCCAGATTGGCAATGTCATCATTGAAGACCGGGTTGAAATCGGCGCCAACTGCAGCATCGACCGCGCTACAATGGGAAGTACCATTATCCGCAAAGGCGTTAAGTTGGATAACCTGATCCAGGTAGCACACAATGCCGAAATCGGTGCCAATACCGTTATCGCCGCTCAAACCGGTATTTCCGGTTCCACCAAAGTCGGCAGCCGCTGCATGATCGGCGGGCAGGTGGGCTTTGTAGGACATATCACCGTAGCCGACGGTACTCAGATTGGTGCCCAGAGTGGTGTGCAAAAAGCCATTACCGAAGAGAACCAGCAATGGATCGGTTCGCCCGTGATGCCGCTCAAGGAAGCATTCAAAGCCCAGGTTCTGGTGCGCCGCTTGCCAGACCTTCAGGCGCGTATCAGCGAATTGGAAAAGAAAATAGAACAGTTGGAAAAGCGTCCATGACCCAGATAATCACCAAACAGAATACCCTCAAAGCACCGATTGAACTTACAGGAACCGGATTGCATACCGGTGAATATGTGACCCTGCGCATTCTGCCGGCTCCGGAGAACCACGGGTATAAGTTCCAGCGTACTGATTTGCCGGGTGAACCGATCATAGAAGCCGATTGCGACCTGGTAACCGATACTTCACGCGGAACAACCCTCGAAAAGAATGGTGCACGTGTGAGTACAGTTGAGCATGTGCTTGCTTCCCTTGTGGGTATGCAGGTTGACAATGCGCTGATCCAGGTAGACGGACCAGAAATGCCGATTATGGACGGCAGTTCGATCTTCTTCGTCAATGCCATCCAGGAAGTTGGTCTGCAGGAGCAAGACGCCGAACGCGAGTATTTCGACGTTCCATACAATATCCATTACAACGACGACAAGAACCGGGTCGAAATGGTGGCCATGCCGCTGAACGATTACCGCCTGACCGTGATGGTGGATTACAATTCGCCGGTACTGGGCAGTCAGCATGCCTCGGTGACCGATTTGTCGGAATTCCCCACCCAGATAGCCGGATGCCGCACCTTTTGTTTCCTGCACGAACTGGAAGCCATGTTGCAGCATAACCTCATCAAGGGCGGCGACCTCAACAATGCCATCGTGATAGTGGATCGCGTGGTGGAAGACCATGAAATGGACCGCCTGGCCAAGCTCTTCAACAAAGAGAAAGTGGAAGTGCGGAAGGAAGGCATCCTCAACAACGTGGATCTGCGTTTCCAGAACGAACCGGCACGCCACAAGCTGCTGGATATGATTGGCGACCTGGCCTTGGTTGGAATGCCGATCCGCGCGCAGATTATGGCAGCGCGCCCGGGTCATGCCAGCAATGTCGCTTTTGCCAAGAAAATCAAAGCCGCCATCAAGAAGGAAAAGCGCCGTCAGAAGGAAGGAGCGCCAGATTATCATCCCAATACCAAACCGGTTTTTACCACAGCGGATATCATCCGTTATCTACCGCATAAGCACCCATTCCTGCTGGTCGACAAGATCATGGAAATGGGAGAGAAGCATGTGATTGCGGTAAAAAACGTGACGTTCGATGAATGGTTTTTCAACGGCCATTTCCCGGGCGATCCCATTATGCCGGGTGTTTTGCAAATCGAAGCCATGGCCCAGGCCGGCGGGATGCTCATTCTCTCGCAGGTGCCGGATCCGCAGAACTACGGAACCTATTTCCTGAAAATCGACAACGCCCGATTCAAAGACAAAGTGGTTCCCGGAGATACCATGGTATTCAAGCTGGAACTCATTGAACCGATCCGCCGGGGTATATGCGTGATGCGCGGCCGCGCCTGGGTTGGAGACAACCTGGTTTGCGAATCAGAAATGATGGCCCAGATTGTAAAAATCAATTCCTAAGCACCCTACTTTATGATTCAACCGCTAGCATACGTACACCCATCGGCGAAAATCGCTGACAACGTGGTGATAGATCCCTTCGTGACCATCCACAAAAACGTGGAAATAGGCGAAGGCACCTGGATTGGACCGAATGTTACCATTTTCGAAGGTGTGCGCATCGGCAAAAACTGCCGTGTATTTCCGGGTGCTTCCATCGGTGCCATCCCGCAGGATTTGAAATTCGACGGCGAAGAAACCCTCACCATCATCGGCGATCACGTTACCATCCGCGAATATGTCACCATCAACAAAGGAACCAAAGCGCTCGGTTTTACCAAGGTAGGCAACCATGTACTGCTGATGGCGTATGTGCACCTTGCGCATGATTGTGTGGTGGAAGACCATTGCATCCTGGCCAACAGCGTACAATTGGCCGGCCATGTGCATGTGGGTGAAGCTGCAATTCTTGGAGGGGGAGCCCTGGTGCACCAATTCGTAAAAGTTGGTAAACATTCCATGGTTTCCGGAGGCTGTCTGGTGCGCAAAGATGTTCCTCCTTATACCAAGGCGGCCCGTGAACCGCTTTCTTATGAAGGAGTTAACTCCATTGGCTTGCGCAGACGCGGCTTCAGCAACGAACAAATCAACGGCATCCAGGATATTTACCGCATCCTGTTTGTGAAAGGCTACAATACCACGGTAGCGTTGAAACTCATCGAAACCGAAATTCCCGCATCCCGGGAACGCGATGAAATCCTGCAGTTTATCCGCGAGAGCGATCGCGGGATTATGAAGGGTTATCTCAACAAATAAAGACAGGCCGCTTGTCTTTCCGCATCGCGTTGGAAAAGGCCGGTAAGTCTTATGCCGACCGCTGGATATTCAGGAATCTGGATATGGAACTGGGCCCGGGTGACAGCCTCGCCTTGCTGGGTCCGAATGGTTCGGGCAAGAGCACGCTCATGCTCACCCTCGCAGGCTATATCAGGCCAACAGAAGGGAAATGGCAAGCGTGGAAAAACGATGCGCCGGTTCCGGTGGAGCAGGCGGGAACATCCATCAGTCTGTGCATGCCGGGCATGGAAACCTTCGAGGAATTTTCGCTCGAACAGGTATTGCGGTTGCATACCGCAACCCGGCGCATGTTGGTGGAAACAGATCCGGTCTCGCTGGCTGAGCGCATGTTGTTTGAACCCACTAATCTCATCAAACCTGTGCGCTTTTTTTCCAGTGGCATGAAGCAAAGGCTCAAACTCGGTTTGGCCATGCTCACAGCATCCGAAGCAGTGTTTTTAGATGAACCGCTCACCAACCTGGATGCGCGCGGCACGGAATGGTATTATCGCCTGATTGAGGAATTACTGGGCAACCGTATGTTGGTCGTGGCGTCGAACCGCCCCGATGAATACCCGATGTGCAAGAGCACTTTCAGCCTCAGCGCTGGATAAGCAGGCGGGTATTGCCTGAAGCCAGGTTTCCATCAATATTCAGGAAGTAAACACCCGGCTGCCAATGGGCGGTTTGCAGGTTCATGCTTTCCTGTCCACGCTTGATCGTTTCTTGCCAAACCTGGCGTCCGAGTGCATCTCTCACGGTCAGCATGCCGGCACCGAAAGGAGCAACCCTGATTTGCACGGCATCGTTGGCAGGATTTGGATAAAGGTTTACAGGCAAGACATAGGCCTGTGGTTTCATACCCATGGCTACACTGTTATTGGCAAAGAAATACAGGCCTCCGCGGCTGTTACCGCCAATGATTTCCTGTTTGCCATCGCCAT
>JBKDBI010000339.1:0-11147 GCA_046314695.1 Bacteroidota bacterium
AATTGAATCCCATCGCCACAGCATTTCACCATCAGCGATGCCGGAAGAAGCGATAGTTGCTGTTTTGGAAAGCACAGGGTTTAAAAGAACTAAGTTTCTACCCATGGTCTACCCGAAAAACAAGAAAGCCCTTGATTGTCAAGGGCTTTTTACTTGTACTTAGTAGCGGGAACAGGACTCGAACCTGTGACCTTCGGGTTATGAGCCCGACGAGCTACCACTGCTCCATCCCGCGGTTTACCTTTTGCAAAAGTATCAGAATTATCCGAATACCTTTGCTGTCGTAGCCCGTAGGGGAATCGAACCCCTCTTTGCTCCGTGAAAGGGAGCCGTCCTAGCCGATAGACGAACGGGCCATCTGAATCGGGCTGCAAAGATAGGAAGAAAATGATTCAGTGCAATACTTTTTATTCGAAGCGGGTGATTTCGGCATCACCCCACAATTCTTCCAATCCGTAAAAGCGGCGCTTTTGCTCGCTGAATACGTGAATTACGACGTTAATATAGTCGAGCAAAACCCATTCTGATTTCTCTCCGCCTTCCCGGTGATTGGGCTTTTCACCCAAGGCCTTGCGAATTTCTTCCTCCACACTATCGGCCAAAGCTTCCACTTGCCGGTCTGAAGAACCATGCCCGATCACAAAAAAATCGGCAAATGCGCCCTTCACCTTGCGCAAGTCCATCACCACGATGTCCATGCCTTTCTTCTCCTGAAGCCCGCGTACCGCTATCTGCGCCAGAAAATCCGCCTGATCTGCTTTCTTTGCCATTAATAATAATAGGCAAAGTAACAACAATTGCCCGTAACACCCTTCAAAAGTCCGCTGTCAAACTTGGTTTTCCGTTATCCCAGCCTTCCTTCCACCAACGACGAAGCAACCCGACTCGTCCGGACACAGCGGCCACCGGAGTTCAGCGTTGTGCTGGCATTGGATCAAACTGCCGGTCGGGGGCAAGCCTCCAATACCTGGAAAAGCGAACCCGGCGCCAACCTGACTTGTTCTTTCATGCTCTATCCGCGGTTCAGTCAGCCGGAAAGAGCATTTTTACTCAATATGGCCATGGCGCTTGCCGCAGCGGATTGTGTCTCCGCGCTATGTTCCGGGGAATTGCATATTGCGCCGGCTATCAAATGGCCAAACGATATCCTTCTTTCCGATCTCAAAGTGGCCGGAATACTGTTGGAAAACATCTGGCAAGGACAACGTTGGGATGCCTGTGTTGCCGGCATAGGCTTAAACCTGAACCAAACAGATTTCAGCGGAATCGATGGGGCGGCTTCCATGCATTCACTTAGCGGGCAAACCTTCGAACGAGATCACGTCTTATCGCAGCTTCAACAAGCTGTTAAAGCACGCTACCGGCAATGGGAACTTAGGCCGGATGAAATTCTGGCCGATTACAACGTACGACTTTGGCGCCGCGGTGAATACTCGGCCTACATGAAGGAAGATGGGACTTATCTGAACCTGAAACTGGATTCCGTCGATGCACGAGGGTTAGCTGTGACTGCAGATTTGACAGGTGCCAGGGAAGCGTATCCACACGGCAAAATCAGACAATTGCGTTGATCGTGTAACCCGATGCACGGGTTTCGCGTCTCAAGGTGGAACTTTGCACCATGCTGGCCGTCGACATTGGCAATACCCGAATCAAAACAGCGCTTTTCGATGCGCAGGGGCAATGTCTGTCGATTCAGGCGTTCAGTCATCGCGAGCGGCAGCTGGTTATCGACCAGATGCAGGCGGTGGGCTCGGGAATGGTATCCAATGTGAGCGCGCTGAACGATCAGGATTTTCTGTTGCCCGGTTTCCGGCTCCTTACAGCTAAGCTTCCTTTGCCGATTGAAATTGACTACCACGGCCCGGAAACCCTGGGAAGCGACCGTTTGGCCTTGGCCTGCGGTGCTGTGTGCCGATATCCGGGCGAAAATATCCTGGTGATTTCTGCGGGCACCTGCATCACGTACGACCTGATTGAAAACGGACGCATTTACCGCGGTGGAGCTATTTCACCCGGGCTGCGGATGCGATTTCAAAGCCTCCATCACTTCACCGGCAGACTACCGGAATTGGAACCATCCGATGATTATAGTTTCCCGGGAAAGAGCACACAGCAATCGATCCGAGCCGGCGTACAGGGCGGAATCATCGCCGAAATACAGGGCAGGGTCGAAGAAACAAGTGCACGTTTTACCGGCTTAAAAACCCTCCTCACTGGCGGCGATGCTCCTGGCTTGAGGCTTTCACCACAAATGAAGATATTTGCAGAACCGGATTTGCTCCTGTTCGGACTTTTCCAGATCAATACACACCATGCCATTTGAGCGATTCCGCCACCTTTCTCTGCTTTTGATTCTGCCGGCCGTTGCCGGATTGCAGGCGCAAAACACAACCCAAAGTCCATATTCCAACTTCGGAATCGGTGAACTGGGCGGTGGAGAATTTGCCCAATTCAATGGCCTCGGCGGCATCAGCCAGGCTGTTTCAGGAGCTTATCGCTACTCACCTTTGAATCCGGCATCCATGGGCGGAATTCGCTACGCGTTGGTCGATTTTGGATTTCAGGGAACTACCGGTCGCATTGAGGCAGGTGACAAAAAACGCGACGTAACAACCGGCGGATTTTCCTACATCAGTGTTGCCATGCCCACCATGAACCGCAGGGTAATTGTGGGTCAGCGTAAAGATTCAATCGGCAACCCTGTCCCGCGCCTCATGCGACTGCAAATGGCAACCCAGTTCGGGTTGGCGCCGGTTTCTGCTGTTGGTTTCAATTATTCCCTCAGCGATACCGTCAACCTGAATCATACAGTTTTTCATACCGGAGGTGGCGGCATCAACCGCGCCTATTTCGGCCATGCCATCCAGGTGGCAGGTAACTTCTCTCTTGGTTACCAGGCGTCTTATCTCTTTGGTCAACTCCGCGATTTCAGCCTTTTCGATTTGCGCGATACCGGTTATTTCGTCCGTTTTGAAGACCAACGGAATATTGATATCCAGGGCTGGCAACACCGTGTTGGTTTCTCCTGGTCGCCCATGACCGGAAAATGGCGCCATACAATTGGCGGAAGCCTTACCTGGCATGGAAATACCACCGGTTCGCAGAGTCGCATGGTCAGAACCTACAGCTCAGGCTTCGGTGGCTTCCCAACTTACCGCGATACCGTGCTGTTTACCCAATCGCAAAAAGGAGCAGTCAACCTGCCCGATGGCTTTGCTGCCGGCTATACCATTGAACGGCCCGGCGTATTGCGTCTGAGTGGTGAATACCGGCAGGAGAACTGGGAGCAATTCAGCGCTTTCTACACCGGAAATCGTTTTGCCAACCGGGAAACAGTTGCATTTGGTTTAAGCCTCAGGCCCGATGCTGCACCCCGCAAAATGCGCAACCGCAACAGGGCGCCCATCGAATGGCGTTTTGGTTACCGCAGCGTGCAGACACAAAATCAATTCATCGGAACGGGCGGTCCCATTGCCGTGCGCGAAACAGCCTATACTCTTGGCGCGGGTATTCCCGTAAGCCGTCGTTATTTCGACAACAGTATTATCCGTTCCCAACTCCACCTGAACCTGGAATATATAGAACGAGGAAATATGGAAAGCGGACTCGCACGCGAACGCTACCTCAGACTGAAACTTGGTGTTACGCTGGGCGACGTTTGGTTTGACCGCAACAAATACAATTAATGCATTGGCGTTTCTTTTCCGGAACACTCTTTTCAGTGCTGTTGGCCTCGGCTTGCACAGACCTGAGCAATGAGGAGTTGCGGAAGCGCAGCCGCGATACCATACAGGCGAAAGAAACTGCAGAACAGGTTGAAATCACGTATACAGATTCAGGGTCGCTGAAAGCTAGGTTGCAGGCACCACTGATGATTGCGGTCAAGCAGGCCAAAGAGCCATACATGGAAATGCCCAAGGGGTTGAAAGGGACTTTTTATGGGAATGATGGTGCAGTGGAAAGCTACCTGAGTTCAGAGTATGCCATCAGTTACAACGAAAGCAAGAAGGTGATACTCAGGCGCAATGTGGAAGTGATGAATGTGAAAGGGGAACGTCTGAATACGGAAGAATTATATTGGGATCAGAAATCGGGTAAAATACATACCGATAAATTTGTTCAGATTACGACGGCCGAACAAATTATTATGGGCGACGGAATGACGGCTAACCAGACGTTTACAGAATGGGAAATCAACCGCTACCGCGGAACTATCAATCTTCAGAATGATTCAACAACAAATAAGCGTAATTCTCTGGATAGCGCTCACCGCAATAACAGGCGTTGAGGCGGCGCACCGCTTCGACAGCGAAGGCATTGGCTCTCTATGGGGCTGGGTGCTGGGTACCATTTGCCTGGTTTCCTTGTTCATGACCCTCAGGGCGCGGAAAGCAAGACGGCGCAAAATCGGGGTTTGAGTCCCGTCCGGCCTTTTTGTTATCTTTGATACCCTGCAAATGGCTGCCGACCCTTTTCCGGATGTCTTAAGTTGGGTATTTATTACCCTGGCTCTGCTCGGTTGGTCACTGCTGTTTCTTTGTGCTTCATTTAACCGCGCATTTCGTCTGACTGATCTCAGGCTCGCTGAATTGTTATTTGAATCAGACAAGCGCAGGCAGCGTTGGCTGAAACACCTCGACATGCATTATGCCTTCACGCGCTGGGCTGCTTTATTGGGTATGTGGCTGGGTACATTGTTGTTCCTTTTGGCATGGAACCTGCTGAGCTGGCTCCAAAACAGCTATTCCATTCCTGTTGCTGCCATGCTGTTGCTCCTTGGCGGTTTTGCTTTTCCCGCCTTCTTCATTCGCCGCAAGCCGGAAAAAGCGCTGGGCAGACTCTTGCCTTATTTCAGCCCATGGGAACGATTGGTTGCGAAGCTGCCCTTTGTTCATTTTATTGTGCTCGATACCGGGAAAACAGAAACCGGCGAAGAGCATCCAAGTCCGCCACAACAGCGAAAGGATGCAGAGCTGCTCCGCAACGCCATCCGTTTCAAGAACACCCGCCTCAGGCAATGTATGGTGCCGCGCGAGCAAATAGTTGCAGTGAACGAGAAAGGTGGAATGGAAGCGCTGCGCCGGGCCTTCATCGCGAGTGCCCATTCAAAGATTCCGGTTTACCGCGGTTCCATAGACCATATCGTGGGCTATGTGCATCAAATGGTCTTGTTCGATGAACCGGGTGAAATTGAAGACGTGATTCTTCCCATCGCCGTTGCCGGAACCTCCACACGGGCACGCGATCTCATGCGGCGACTGATCCGCGAGCGCCGCAGTATGGCTGTGGTGTTGGCCGATAATGGTAAAACTGCCGGCATTGTTACGATTGAGGATTTATTGGAGGAGATTTTCGGAGACATTGACGATGAACACGATGAAGCGCCTTCTGATTCCTGAGCGCATCTTGTTTTGGATGCTGTCCATTGGTTTACTGCCACAAGTAATGGGTTCAGATACTGCCCGGTGGAAGCTCTCAGCCTATGGTGAAGTGTATTTTCAATGGGAGAGGGAAGCGGAGAATCGTCCGGCTTTTCTTTATTCCTACAACCGCAACGGAACAGCCAGTACCAACCTGGCTTTGTTGCAGTTGGAACGGGTTTCTGAGCGCACCAGTCTGCATATCGGAGCCATGGATGGCACCTATGCACGGGCGAATCTGGCATCCGAACCGCGTTTCCTCCGGCATGTATTTGAAGCGCGCTTTGCCTGGAAACCAAAGAAGAACGGGAATTCGTGGCTGGAAGCGGGCGTGTTTCCTTCCCATATAGGCAATGAATCGGCCTTGGGTATGCAATGTCCGACCGTTACGCGCAGTCTGATGGCAGACAATTCGCCC
The DNA here is from genome assembly GCA_046314695.1 of Bacteroidota bacterium. GTDB lineage: Bacteria > Bacteroidota > Bacteroidia > NS11-12g > UBA955 > REEB481. Next base: position 5,842 of record JBKDBI010000339.1, read on the forward strand.
TATTACGAAAGTGGTTTGCGTTGGCTGGGAAAAAGTGCGAATGGCAAGCGGGAAGGAGGGTTTTACGTGTTGAACGGCTGGCAGCGCATGCGTTTACCGGGGCAGGGTGTATGGCCGGCATTGGGTCATCAGCTCACGCTGCAGCTCAATCAGGTACTGCGGGTAAACAGCAGCTCCTTTCTCGGAAATCCAGGCGACAACCCTGGCGTTCTGCGCGCTTTTCACGATGCCTGGATGGCCTGGGATTTCCGTCCGCGTTGGACGCTTCACGCCGCATACGACATAGGCTGGCAGCGACAAACCGGAAGCTGGCAAACCGCTTCCATCGTGCTGCAGCATCGCCTGCCACACAATTGGGTTTTCAGCGCACGTGCAGAGACTTTTCTCGATCCGAAAGGGATCATGATCCCTGCTCAATCGACTAAAGGTTCCAGGATTGGCGCTTACTCAATGAATGCTGACTACATGATCAGCGAAGCCGCGGTATGGCGCATGGAATGCCGTTGGATGCAATCGCCTTTCCCTTTGAGGGATGGAGGAAAACAGGAAGCATTGACCTTTAATACAGCGCTTTGTTTTCAGGTTCCCTGAGCTTGGCGCGGCATACAGTATTTTCGCTGCATGGCAATCGGATTATCCGGAATAACCGCAGCAATAGCCCTTCGTTTTGTCTTGAAGTGGATGAAGCGGCTTGCCTTGTATTTTATCCTGGCCAGTCTGCTCGGTGTTTTTGTGTTCCGTTTCGTGCCGGTTCCTTTCACCTGGCTCATGGTTAGCAGAGCTGCTTCAGCCGTTGCAACAGATGAATCTCCTCGTTGGAAGAAGGATTGGGTTGCCCTAGAAGATATTTCCGGTCACCTGCAGCTGGCAGCTGTTTGCAGTGAAGACCAGCGCTTCATCGAACACAATGGTTTTGATTTCGAAGCCATCCAGGCAGCCATTGAGTACAACAAAACGCATGAAGACAAGCGCGGAGCCAGTACAATCAGCCAGCAAACCGCCAAAAACACCTTTTTGTGGGAAGGAAGAAGCTGGCTGCGCAAAGGAATGGAAGTGTGGTTCACCGCGCTGATTGAGCTTTTCTGGAGTAAAGAGCGAATTATGGAGGTGTACCTGAACATTATTGAGTTTGGCCCTGGCATATATGGCGCTGAGGCTGCGGCCCGGCAATATTTTAACACCAGTGCGCGTAAGCTTACTGCCACACAGAGTGCCCGCCTGATGAGCATCGTGCCGAGTCCGTTGAACTGGAAGATCGACGGCCGGATTTCAGCCCGGCGCACGAAACACATTCTGCGACAGATGCAGAATTACGGCAGAATGCTGGATTACCATCCCGCCAAACCCTGATGGGGTTCAGCCCTTGGGTTCACTTTTCGGGAAATACGTTCTTCCCTTGAAACGCATTCCTTCAAACAACCACCAGAAAGCCCGGCGGCGACGCTTGATTTTATAGTTTTTCTTTACGTAGGTAGAGACAAATTCTACAGCTTCTGCAGGGTCGTCGGTGAGTTTCACCAGTTTCAGGTCATCCGCAGAAATCGTTCCCTCCTTCACCATGTCGTCGATGGCTTCCATCAGTTCGCGGTAATAGTCCGTTCCCATCAGCACAATAGGGAAATCGCGTATGCTGCGTGTTTGCACGAGGGTAAGGGTTTCGAAGAATTCATCCATTGTACCAAAACCACCCGGCAAGACAATGAAACCGTAGGAGTACTTCAGCAGCAGCACTTTCCGGATAAAGAAGTAGCGGATATTGACATGGGTATCCAGGTAGGGATTGGGAGCTTGTTCCATCGGAAGCTGGATGTTCACGCCCACGCTCCGGCCTTTATGTTCGATGGCGCCGCGGTTGGCAGCTTCCATGATGCCTGGTCCGCCGCCGGTCATGGTTGTGAATCCCTTTTCAGCCACATATTGCCCTACAGTTCGGGCCATCCGGTAATAGGCATGGTCTTCCTTATACCGCGCTGAACCAAAAACAGTAATGCATGGTCCGGCGAAATGCAGGGTGCGGAACCCTTTGATGAATTGCAGCATTACACGTACAGAAAAGAAGAATTCATAAGAACGGCTGCGGGCGCCATCGAGGTAAATTTCTTCACCCCTGTGCCTGGGTTTAGGAAGTGCACTCATACGTATCTTCGCGAAATACGGATATTTCAGCACTGCTTCCCATGGTTCAACGATCAGCACTACTATTCCTCCTATATATGCTGACATTTCACTCAGCATCTTTCCTTTTAGCCCAGGACAGTGCAAAGGCCAGGCAGTATATAGATGCTTTGTGTTCCGGTAAAATGGCCGGCCGCGGTTATGTTGGAAATGGAGTCAACAAAGCGGCAGATTACCTGGTTAAAACCCTTAAGGCGAATGGGCTTGCAGGCTGGTCAGATTGCTATTACCACCCTTTTACGATGCCTGTGCTGAGTTTTCCGCGTATCGAACTCAGGCTTAACGGGCGTCTGTTGGTTCCGGGGGTGGATTATCAGGTGGATGAAAACTGGAATCCGGGCGCTTACAAGCTGATCAGCAGTTTGCAGTTTTTTCGTCCGGAGGACACGAATCGTCTGAAGCTCGGAACCTTGCCACCGGCGAATGCCACCCCGGTGATTCCGGAAGATATCTGGAAGAAGCCGCATCTGGCAAGGGCCATCCTGCGTTGGCTGGCTTCAGATGCAGGTCGTATTGGTGACGTTTGCCTTATCTCTTCGAGCCGTTTCCCGGCCTGGTCCGTAGGAACCGGCGGCATGCCCATCGGGTTGATCCGTGTGCGCGACAGTTTATTGTCAGATAAAGCCCGATTGGAATTGAAGGTTCGTACAAAGGCGTATACAGATTTTCCATCGCGCAATGTGATGGCTTCAGTTCCAGGCACGCGTCGTCCGGATTCCTTGCTTGTACTCACAGCGCATTACGACCATCTGGGACGCATGGGCAAAGCCATGTACCCCGGCGCCAACGACAATGCGTCGGGGGTTGCGCTGTTATTAGATCTTGCCGCTGAGATTGCGAAGAAACCTTTGCCCTACACCACGGTTTTCGTCTTTTTTGCAGGAGAAGAAGCGGGCTTGCTGGGCTCTGAAGCCATGGTGCGCGACAAGAAGTTGCCACTCAGCCATATCCGGTTCCTGCTGAATCTTGACCTGATGGGAAGCGGAGAAACGGGTATGACAGCAGTAAACGCAACCGTATTTCAACCGGAATTTGCCCTGCTGGACTCCTTGAATCGCAGGTTTAAATACTTGCCTGAGATCAGAAAGCGGGGAAAGGCGGCCAATTCCGACCACCATTATTTTACAGAAGCCGGTGTGCCTTCGTTTTTTTGGTACCTGAGTGGCCCAAGATCGGCCTACCACGACGTGTATGATGTTCCCTCCACATTAACTTTGCATGGCTACAATGCGACTTTCAGGTTGGTAATGTCGTTTTTTGAAAGCCTGAGTTCAGCACAGTAAAGCAAGGTGATATTAAGTCCGCTCATATCCTGGTATTTCCGGCAGAGACTGAAAAGTCTGGACGATGTACTGCACAGACCGGTTGCCGTGCAAGAACGCATGTTGCAGAATCTGCTCGAAGCCGGAAGGTATACTGAATGGGGCCGGAAATACGACTTCGGTTCCATTCGTAATTACCGCCAGTTTAAAGAGCGTTTTCCCCTGCAAGATTACGAGACACTTAAGCCATATATCGAGCGCACCATGCAAGGCGAACAAGGCTTGCTTTGGCCGGGAGATATCTATTGGTTTGCCAAATCAAGCGGCACCACCCAAGACAAGAGTAAGTTCATACCGGTCAGTTTTGAGTCGCTTGAAGAATGCCATTTCAAAGGCGGCCGTGATGCCTTGAGTTTTCATTGTGCAGCCTTTCCCGAAACAGGGATTTTTGAAGGACGTGCACTGCTGATAGGTGGTAGTCATTCCGTTAGTCAGCATAACGACAATACCTACTACGGCGACCTGAGTGCCGTACTGATGAACCATATGCCCGTTTGGGCCAGCATGCTGAAGACCCCTGATCTGAGCATCGCGCTGATGGAACACTGGGAGGAGAAAGTGGAGAAGATGGCGCTGGCTACCATGCATGAAAACGTCACCAGTATCTCAGGTGTTCCAACCTGGACCCTGGTGCTGTTCCGCCGTCTACTGGAGTTGACGGGTGCCAAACATATCCATGAAATCTGGCCGGGCCTTGAATTGTATATCCACGGCGGAGTAAGCTTCGTGCCTTACTATGAACAGTTTGCTTCCCTGCTCCCCGGCGCTGGAATGCGCTACCTGGAAACCTACAATGCGAGCGAGGGCTTTTTCGGCGTGCAGGATCAGCCGGGAATTCGCGAGATGCTGCTGATGACAGACTATGGTATCTTCTATGAGTTCGTTCCTGCAGAAATGGGTGACGATGAAGATCCGCCAGTTTTTTCATTGGAAGACGTGGAACCGGGCGTGAACTATGCCGTGATAATCACCACCAACAGCGGATTGTGGCGCTATCGACTTGGTGATACCATCCGGTTTACATCGGTCGCACCTTATCGATTTACCATTACCGGCAGGACGCGGTTGTTCATGAATGCATTTGGCGAAGAACTGATGATTGACAATGCCGATCGCGCAGTGCAGTTTGCGTGCAATGGAACAGGAGCAGTGTTAAAGGAATATACGGCTGCGCCAGTGTACATGAGCGAATCAGAGCCTGGCCATGAATGGTTGTTGGAGTTTGAAGTTCAACCTGATAATCTAATGCGATTTGCGGAGTTGCTCGATCAGGAATTGAAAAGGTGTAATAGCGACTATGAAGCAAAACGACAAGGTGATCTGGCGCTGAAGATGCCCAAAGTGCGGAATGTGGCCCCAGGAACCTTCCATGAATGGCTAAAACGGAAAGGGAAGCTCGGAGGTCAGCACAAAGTGCCAAGGTTGAGCAATGACAGGAAGTTTGTTGATGAGATTCTGGGAATGCAGGCAGGAAGAAGCGTTTCTTGAGCATTGGGTTTGGGCATTTAGGGGGATTGGCGGGGGCAAGTATCGTGCTATAATAGATTTCTAAAAGGTTAAACGTTTATAAGCGTAATTTTTTTGGCCAGATAAGTCTGAAGCTTGCCACATCGCTTTGGGATCATGCGCTGAAAGTCTATATTGCACCTGCATTATAGCTCTTTTTAGTATGGACTTTTTTACATTTATCAAAACTTACAACACAGAAGAAAGATGCATTCTTTTGTGGAAGAAATTTCGGGATAAGCACGGTGTCTATTGCAACCGTTGCGGTTCATCCGACCAATTGTGGCTCCCGTCTCGACTCAG
>JBKDBI010000340.1:0-2892 GCA_046314695.1 Bacteroidota bacterium
TATTCGGTATTCGCAATCAGGAGCTTGCCTGGTTGGCAAGTCGGCTATGGCAGACTCCACTTCTTGTACCAGAAGAACGTAGTGTAGAGGTTTCCCCGACGAAGGTGTCGGGGCAGGCGGCTCAACCACCGGCGCCATATACCGCCACCAAACGATCCACTTCGGCGCGGAGTTTGATAAAGTCGGCTTTCTCTTCGGCGCTCATGTCGTCTTCTTCCATGTACTCGGCCAGGTCGCGCAGGTTGGTTGCTGTTTCGTTCAGTGCACTGGCAATCACCTTGTGGTAATCGCGCAAGGCTGCACCGGACAGCCAGGGTTCGAGTATGTTCAGCCAACGCAGGGCATAGGCCGGCTTGAGTTCCGACAGCCAGCTGCAACTTTTTTGGATGCGCTCGGAGCGGCCGATAGCCTGATTGTTCAGGTAAGGGCGCAGCGCAGCGGGCAGGTCTTGCTCATCGTGCCGGTCGAATAATTGCGTGAGCCAGGCATTGGCAATGGCCGGCTCGGGGTCGCCAACGCCTACCGCCGCACGGGTAAATGCCATTGCATTGTCGTTGATGGCCCGTATGGCAGCTTCGGCTACCATAATGCTCGAATCCAGGGTCAGCGCAGCGAATTGTACATCCAGCGCCGGATCCTCCAGGCTGCTCAGCCAGAGCACGGCTTTCTCACGCACCTGCACGTCGGGGTCTGAAAAAGCGAGTTTTTCTACGCTGGTACGCATGCGCTGCTTTTGTCCTGCACTCAGTAAATAGCGGGAAAAGACGAGGTGCAGCGCTTCCTTGCGCACCCAGGGGCTTTTGTCTTTCATCGCCGTCGTCAGGATATCGGCCACCAGCATGCTGTCTTCGATATTTCCAAAACGGTGAAAGAGTTCGTCGAGCGCATTCACCTTCCAAACTGTCAAAGGCGCTTGCTGCACCTTGCGAAGGATCGATTTCCCTTCGCTCTCTGCCCCGTTCCCTTCGCTTACAATCTGTCCGATAAAGGTACCTTGCCCGTCCACTTCAATCCAGTCCGGGCGTAATTCCATTTGCCAAACCAGGCTATGCGTAGTCACATCTTCCGTCAGCCAGTGCAGGCGGCGCTGGATATTGCCGTTTACTGAGGTAACAAGTTCCATCGGCAAGCGGTAGTGGTTTTCTTCCTGGCCCGGTTTGCCTTCCCATGTAACATCGAAATTTATTTGCAGGCCGCGCTCGCCTTCCACCGGCATCCATTCGGCGCGGTAATGCAGGTCCGGATGCCCGGCTTGTAAAAACCATTGGTCGAAAAACCAGTTCAGGTCTTCACCCGAAACTGCTTCGTACACCCTGCGCAGGTCGTGTACTTCGGCTGTGCCGTACGCGTGTTCCTTCAGGTATTGGCGCATGCTGCGGAAGAACACTTCGTCTCCCAAATAACGGCGCAAGGCATGCAGGATCAGCGAGCCTTTCTGGTAACTGTGCGCGTCGAACATGTTATCAGCTTCCTGGTAATGGTAGTCGACGACCGGCCGGCGAAGGATACCCAGGAATGTGCTCCCAATATAATTGTTGAGGTCTTCTATGCGGTGTTCCTCTGCATTGTCAAGTCCGTAGCGGTGTTCACGCCAGAGGTATTCCCCGTAAGTGGCAAAGCCTTCGTTGAGTGTGAGATTGCTCCAGCTTTCGCAGGTTACATAATTGCCAAACCAATGGTGGAAGAGCTCATGTGAGACATAATCTTCCTGGGTGTTGTCGGCATGCTCGCGGGTGTTGTGGTGCATGACGGTATTGTGTATCACGGCACCGGTGTTTTCCATGGCGCCGCTCACGAAGTCGCGCACCACAATCTGTGCGTATTTGTCCCACGGATATTCCACCCCGGTGATGCGGTTGAAGAAGCGGATCATCTCCGGCGTCTGGCCGAAGACCAGTTTTGCATAAGGCGCGTATTCCTTTTCCACGTAATACTGCACCGGCAGTTCGCCTTCGCGGTAGTCGTCGATGCGGGTCCAGTTACCGGCGGCGAGCATGGCCAGGTAAGGCGCATGGGGCTTTTCCTGCACCCAGACATCGGTGCGGGTGCCATTGGCGGGCTGGCGTGTGCTATAGCTCAGGTCGCCGTTCGAAAGCGTGATCAGGCTGTCGGGAACGGTGATGGAAATCTCCTGGGTGGTTTTCTGGTTGGGTTTGTCGAGGGTGGGAAACCACTGGCTGCTGCTTTCGGTCTCGCCCTGCGTCCAGAGCTGGAAAGGTACATCGGGATCTGTGTTGAGCGGATCGATGAAATAGATGCCTTTGTTTTGTGTGATGGCCAGACCGGTTTCCTGATCCACCTTGGGAAGGGTGCGGTAGCGGATGCGGAAGCTCGGGGTATCGCCAACGCGTTGTTGTTTGCCGATGCGGATGATGAGTTCAGTGGTATCGCTGTTCTGCTGCCATTGTTGCGCATTTGTCCATTCGCTGCCTGCGCTTTTCCATTGCACTTCACTCACCTTCATGCGCTTGGCATCGAGCACGAGGCTGTCTTGCATACGGGCCTGGGGTGTGAGTTCGAGTTCGGCACTGCCTTCGAGGGCCTGTCCGGGGATATCGAGCTTCAGGTTGAGGCGGGTATGCACCAGCTTCCAATGCAGCGGCGCGGCCGGGCGATAGGGCGGGAGTGGGGCGGCTTCTTCCTCTTCTGTTGCGGGGAATTCCCATTCAATGGGGTCGGACTTGCGGAAGAGAAAACAGCCGGGAAGAAAAAGCAGGATCAGGAAGGTGGCAGAAATGCGCATGGCGGGATATCAGAAGCTGGACAGTTGTTGGAAGAGGCGGATGCGCTGCTGCAGGTCTTCGGCGCTGATTTCGGCGATGCGTTCGGTGCCGAATTTCTCTACGCAGAAGCTGGCCAGGGCGCTGCCATGCACGATGGCCTGGCGGAAGG
>JBKDBI010000341.1:0-2378 GCA_046314695.1 Bacteroidota bacterium
GAGGTACACATCGAACTCCTGACCAACCTCCAGGCTGCGCACACCTTCCAGGCGCTGGTAGCGCAGCGAATCGCTGCCATAGCTGCGTGTGCAGTTGTGCATCGCTTCTTCTCCACAAGCCATGAAAAGGAGGGGGATGAACAGTAGGAACGATTCTTGCAGCCGCATACGCGTATATTTGGATTGCAAAAATGAACAAATTCAAACGGATAAACGCAGCCCTGTTCCTGCTACTCGGAATCATGACCTTTGGAACACTTGCAGCACAGGATGCCTATGTGGATGGCGTCCAGGCCATGAAGGAAGGCGATAACCGCGGAGCCGAGTTTCATTTCCGCCGTGCATTGCAGCGCACACCGGGCGACCATTCCATGCAGCAAATGCTGGCCCATGCCATTATGAACCAACGCCGGTACCGCGAAGCCGATTCGATCTTGTACAACATCCTTCAGGCCGACAGCAACCATGCCGGAACGTATTGGTATCTCGGACTCAGCCAGGTAAAACAACAGCAAGACAGCGCCGCTTTGTTCTGGTTTAAGTCTTATATCCGCAAGACAGTTAACCAGAACAATCCCAATATTTCGGCATGGCTCCAGGCCGGCAGCTGCTACCGCCGTATGCTGCATACCCGTGGACTGAATGGCAGCCAGCTCGATGATATGCTGTCCTTGTACCGTCAATACCTGAAACTCAATCCGCTCGATCCGATGGTACATAACCTTACGGCCTTTATCGACAAGGTGGAAGAACTGCGCCCCAGCGACCCCAATCGCGTTTGGGTGTGGACGGAACGCTGAGTTGAATAGTTTTAGTTCCGGTTTAGGCAACCTGATAACACAGGCATTCGGGTGAATTGCTGTTTGAGTCATTTAAGTCGCAACCAATTCCTGCATTCCAATATTTAAGCAATGAACTATTTTTGACTTTCAATAACTCAGAATAAAAACCTGAACCATGATTTCCTTCTTCCCCCCGGATCAATTTCTACACCTCCGCATCGCCATACTCTCTGCATTCGGAGCATTCTCTATACAAACCGTTAAAGCCCAGGTTCCGGAAATTGATTTTTATTTTGGCCCCAATCTATCCATTTTGAATCGAATACCGGATCATTTCATGCAGGTAAGCGCCGATTACCAAAATAGATACAATACAAGCCAGGAATATTTACTCAAGCAGCATGCCCTTGGATCTATGTGGGGATTAAGACTGAATTTTGTTTCCCGCGACTTCTCTCTTCCCTTGTCTTTGGAATACAACAGGATCAGAAAAATCGGCAGGAGTAATGTTGTTGATTTTCCGGATAAGGGATATACCGGACAGTACAGAATGAAATACACGGCCAATTCGGTTGGGTTTGTGTTTGGTAAATGCGATGCGCCTATCCGGTTCGGAACGCATTTTGACTTTGGCCAGATCTTCTGGAAAAAGAAGTATTACCCTGAAAGTGAATTCCGTAAAGGGAAGTGGGTGCCGTATACCGAGACGATAGACTTCGGTGTTTTAGGGATGGCACGAGGGCCGGTATTTACAGGACTGAACATCAGCATCATCGGCCGTTGGAAGTTTATGGAAGCACGTGCATATTATTTCTTGGGAGGAAAAGAGAAATATCCGGATTACACGAATAAAGTTAATTATTACGTAAACCCGAGCCACGTTGGCTTCAGTTTGTGTTTTGTGCCAACCCGCACCTGATTAAAAAACTGCTGCCTAAATTAAGCTCCGTTCAACGCATTACAGGTCACTTCTTTTTTGCTTGTTCCGCCTTCACCATCTGTTCCCAAATCTGATTTCCTTGTTTGTCGAACAGGCGCAGGGTCAGGGTGCGTGCATTGCGCGGGCCAGAGAAGTCAAGAGTGCCGAAATTGCGGTCTTTCGAAAACGCGGTACCAGGCACACGCAAGGTGTTTTTTTCTTCGTCGCCTTTGGCATACACACCGGCGGTGAGCGGACTGGAGGTGAAATCCCATATCGTGGGTTTGCCTTCGGCTTTCAGTACGCTGAGTTCGGCAAAATGACGGTCGCCGCTGAGGAAAATGACATTCCGGATGCCGTTCTCCTGGATATGGCGGATAATGTCGTTGCGCTCTTCGGGGTAACGGGAGAAATTCTCTTTTTCCTGCGCGCTGTTCAGGAATTGTCCACCCACGCATACCACCTTCCATTCGTTGGCCGGTGCCGAAAGCAAAGCGGTTTTCAGCCATTCGCGCTGGGCTTTGCCGAGGATGGTTGCATTCGAATCTTCCGGCAGGCTGCGGTTGTAGCGGTCGTCGAGCAGGAAAAACTGCACATCGCTGCGTTCAAACCAGGTGGTGATACCAGGCTGGCAGGGAAGTCCTTCGGACGGATTGGCCCAGAAATCATGGAAAGCG
>JBKDBI010000342.1:0-13343 GCA_046314695.1 Bacteroidota bacterium
TGAAGGAAATCAGCTATATCCATGCAGAAGGTTACCCGGCTGCTGAAATGAAACACGGCCCCATTGCCCTGATCGACGAGGAAATGCCCGTGGTCGTGATTGCTACCAATAGCGCCCATTACGAAAAAGTAATCAGCAATATCCAGGAAGTGAAGGCCCGCAAAGGACAGATTATCGCTGTTGTAACCGAAGGCGACACCAAGGTGAAGGAAATCGCAGACTACGTGATCGAAGTGCCCGAGACAGAAGAATCACTCAGCCCGCTGATTAATACAATTCCCCTGCAATTGCTGAGCTATCACATTGCTGTGATGCGCGGTTGCAACGTAGACCAACCACGTAACCTCGCAAAGAGCGTTACGGTGGAATAACGCTGCAAGCGCATCCACAAAAAAACCTCCTTCGCAATGAAGGAGGTTTTTTTATGCCTTCATGTTGCGAAGGCTTTGTTGACTGCTGCGATTTAGTCTTTAAACTTCAGACGGAAGTAAGGATTCTGGGCGTAGATATTCTCGATGATTTCCACCACCTTCAAACCTTCCAAGGCATTCGTGGTCGGGAACTCACCGCCTTTCAGCGAGTTGATTACATTATCAAAAATGTAATTGTGATTGGCAGCACTGCCTTTATAGGGGCCGTAATCGTTGGCCGGGTTGGCAGGCGGAAGTTCAGGCATCGTGTAATCCTGAATATGGCAATACTCCACTTCGTTCATGTATTGGCCTCCAATTTTAACGGTTCCCTTGCTGCCAACAACGGTGATGCTGCTTTCAAAGTTCTTATCCCAAACCGCTGTGCTGTAGTTGATGCAACCCATCCCGCCAGTTTTAAAACGGAATTGAACCAGGCCGCTGTCTTCAAAATCCGTGCTCTGTTGGTGTGTGAAGTCATCAAAAATCGCCTTGATGTCTTCAATATCACCGAACAGCCAGAACATGATATCGATGAAATGGCTGAATTGCGTGAACAAAGTCCCGCCGTCGAGCACGCGTGAACCTTTCCAGCCTCCGGCCTTGTAATACCGGTCGTCGCGGTTCCAGTAGCAGTTCACCTGTACCATGTGAATGTTACCAAGAGTCTTGTTTTCAATCACCTCTTTAATCCAGGCAGATGGCGGTGAATAGCGGTTTTGCATCACACAGAAGACCATTTTATGCACCTGCATGGCTTTGAAAATCACGCGTTCGCAATCGCTTTTTGTAAGCGCCATGGGCTTTTCTATCACGACATGATGACCGGTTTCCAGTCCGCGCAACGCATGTTCAGCATGCAATCCGTTGGGTGTGGCAACGCAAAGCACATCGAAAGCAGGCCCTTGGGTAAGCAGTTCGTCGAGCGATTGGAAGAATGGCACCTGATAGGGTTCAAGCGCCAGGGTGTCGGCAGAACGTATGTCGCAGAGGGCAACAAGTTCCGCCTCCGGATTGCGCATTACCATTTCTGCATGGCGCTTGCCAATGTGGCCGCAACCTACGACGGCGAATTTGTATTTGGTCATCGGATGATTTCGAGTTTATGGTTTCTGATTTCGTAGATATGGTCGCAAAGGTCCATCACACGGTCTCTGTGTGCAATAATGAGGATGGTTTTTCCTGAATTCTTCAATTCCCGGAGTGTGGATATCACTTGCAGCTCGGTTTCGCTGTCCAATGCGCTGGTCGGCTCATCCAGAATCAGCAGCGGCCGGTCAAAATAAAGGGCCCTTGCCAGTGCAATACGCTGTTTTTGGCCTTCCGACAGGTTGTTTCCCCTATCGTCGACAAGCAACGTAATCCATTCAGATTCGGGCTTGCCAGAACTGAAAGCGGCACGACGCAGACAGTCCATTACGCGTTCCCGGTTTATTTGTTCCGGGGCCAGGCCGAGCGCAATATTCTCTGCCAAGGTTCCCTGAGAAAGGAAAGGCTCCTGGCTGACATAGCTGCATATTCCGCCCAGATCGGCGCCGTTTTCCAAGGGAATTTCATTGCATATCACACGCCCGGCGTCTGCAATTTCCAGCCCCATCAGAATCTTGAGCAAGGTGGTTTTTCCTGCACCCGAAGCACCTTTGATGCCAATCGCATGCCCGCTCGGTAAGGAAAAATCGAGGGCATTAAAAATCAACAATTGGTTTTCCGGGTAGGTAAAACGAATTTCTTCCATCCTTAGACCTTTACCCAATGCTGTCGGCGCTACAACCTGTTCGGGATTCTCAATTTCCTTGCTTTGCAACAAGGCGATCGTGTATTGGTTCATGCGCATGTACATGATGGCCTGTAGCATCCGGTTGGCTGCCGGTATCATACGGAAAATAGAAAACGCCAGCAGCGCGGCGATTACACGCACCTCACTGGTATTGTCGCTGATGAAATAACCGTACAATACCAGGAGAATGATTCCAATGAGCGCTACGAGTTCATTGATGCGCGCCGGGATAAGCTGGTAATTCACCGCCTTGATGCCATTGCGGATGAATCCTTCCTTATAAGGTCTGAATCGTTCAAAGAAACGGATATGCGCCCGGTTCAGCCGTATGTCGATGTATCCTGAAAGTCCAAAGTCGAGTATGCCGGCCGCCTTTTCCCGAAAGCGGTTTGTTCGCTCCGATAAATTGTAAATGCGGTTGCGTGTGTAGCGATTAACCAGATAAAAGGAAGGCATCAGCAAGCCGGCAATCAGCAGGAATATCAGTGGATTGTAAAGCGTAAAAACGGTAACGAGCGACGCCACAACCACCGATTCTGAAACCAGATTAACGAAAGGCAGATACACGCCTGAAACGAAGTAATACGGCGTGAGTAAGACTTTCTCCTGAAAATTGCCCTGTTCAGCCGCATGCAACCCCTCAGGGTTATTGCTGAAGTAATTGCGGTATTTGATCTCCGAAAGATGGCTGACGATCGATACGGCGTTATTCCTCGTGAATCGGTACAACAACAGCGCAAGGATATTCTTCAGCAGGAAAAATAAAAGGATAAGAACAATCAAAAACACCAGAAACGCCGATTCTGTCTGGAAACCAAAGACATCAAAAACCCAGCGCAGCTTACTGCTTTTTTCCAGGAAACTGCGGTCGATGGCCAGCATCAGCACCGGCACCATGGCCGATAAACCAACCACGTCGGCCAATGAAATCAGTGAGGCGGTTAGAAAAATAAATGCACTGCGTTTTTTCTGCGCAGGCGTCAGCAGCGTTTTAAGGCTGCGGTAGACATATCCGACGGGATTGGCCCGATTCAAGGGCACAAAATAAACTTATTTTCAGCTACCGGCCTGTTCCTTTTACCGGCTGGTTTGCCCTTTTGTCTGTCCGCTGTTTTCTTTGCACCGAATGGCAGAGAAAATCCTGATCATCGGCGCTTGCGGTCAAATCGGCACCGAGCTCACTGAAGCACTGGCCGGCATCTATGGCGCCGCCAATGTACTGGCAACAGATGTACGCGACAGCGGCACCGCGCCCGAAGTTCCATACCAGAAACTCGATGTGCTCGATGAAAAAGGGGTTTTCGAAACCATTAAACGTTTCAAACCCGATCAGATCTACCACCTGGCCGCGCTGTTGAGTGCTACCGCTGAGAAAAATCCGAAACTCGGGTGGCAGCTGAATATGGACGGGCTCTTTTATGTGCTCGATGCTGCCCTTGAAGCCGGTACCCGAAAAGTTTACTGGCCAAGCAGCATCGCGGCGTTTGGCCCCAACACCCCACGCCATGCGACACCGCAGTACTGTGTGATGGATCCGAATACCGTCTATGGCATCAGCAAGCTGGCCGGTGAACGCTATGCAGAGTATTATTTCAAACGCTACGGGCTTGATGTGCGAAGCCTGCGCTACCCCGGCCTGATAGGCTGGAAATCGGCTCCGGGTGGAGGAACAACCGATTATGCCGTAGCCATTTATTACGATGCGCTTCAAACCGGCGTACACAATTGCTTTTTGCGAGAAGACACCGAGCTGCCCATGCTCTACATGCCCGATGCCATCCGCGCAACCCTCGAAATCATGCATGCGCCGGCCGAACAAATCCGGATCCGCAGCAGCTATAACCTCGCCGGCATGTCGTTCGATCCTGCAACCATTACCGCCAGCATCGCCAACCATATTCCCGGTTTCCACAGCACTTACACCCCCGACTTCCGTCAGGCTATTGCCGACAGCTGGCCTGCCAGTATCGACGACAGCCATGCGCGCAGCGATTGGGGTTGGAAACCCAACTTCGATCTCGATGCCATGACCGCCGATATGTTGCTTAACCTGCGCAGCGTAAAAGGCGTTGGCGCCGGCGCCTGATCCTGATCAGAATACACGAACTTTGCGCCCGCGCATTGTTATATCTGCATGGGTAATTCCAAACTCCATTCCATCGAAGAAGCCATCGAAGAAATACGCCAGGGCCGCCTGGTGATCGTGGTCGACGATGAAGACCGCGAAAACGAGGGCGACTTCGTTACCGCTGCCCGCAACATGACCCCAGAGCTGGTCAATTTTATGGCCAGGGAAGGTCGCGGCCTCATCTGTGTTCCGCTTACCGAAGAACACTGCAGCGCTTTGGGCCTTGAAATGATGGTAGGGAAGAATACCGCCACCCATGAAACCGCTTTCACCGTATCTGTCGACCTGCTCGGCCACGGTTGCACGACCGGCATCAGTGCCCACGACCGCGCAAAAACGATACAGGCGCTCATAGACCCCGCTTTTAAACCCGACGATTTCGGTAAACCCGGCCATATTTTCCCCTTGCGTGCAAAAGCTGAAGGTGTGTTGCGCCGCGCAGGCCATACCGAAGCAGCGATCGATCTGGCGCGCCTCGCCGGCTTCGAGCCCGCAGGCTGTATCGTTGAAATTCTCAACGAAGATGGCTCCATGGCCCGTTTCGACGATTTGCTGCAGGTAGCCGAAAAGTTCGGTCTGAAAATGGTTTCCATTGAAGACCTCATCAAATACCGCCTTGAACACGAAACCCTGATCAAGCGGGAAATAGCAGTTCAAATGCCTACCCACCTCGGCGATTTTGACCTCATAGCCTATCGCCAGCTCAATACCGGACAGGAACATCTGGCCCTGGTGAAGGGCACCTGGGAACGCGATGAACCTGTGCTGGTGCGTGTACATAGTTCCTGCCTAACCGGCGATGTTTTTGGAAGCTGTCGTTGCGATTGTGGTGAACAACTGCAGAAAGCAATGGAAATGATTGATACCGAAGGGAAAGGCGTAATCGTGTATATGAATCAGGAAGGCAGGGGCATCGGGCTCATGAACAAGCTCCGCGCCTACAAGCTCCAGGAACAGGGCCTGGATACCGTAGACGCCAACCTGAAGCTCGGCTTCTCAATGGACGAACGCGATTACGGTATCGGTGCTCAGATACTCCGCGACCTCGGAATCTGCAAAATGAAGCTGATGAGCAACAATCCCCGCAAACGCACCGGCCTTGTGGGGTATGGGCTTGAAATCGTGGAAAATGTACCGCTCAAGGTGGAACCCAATCCACACAACCGCAATTATCTCCAAACCAAACAAACCCGCATGGGGCACGAGCTCTGAACTGAGTAAACCGCCATTATGTTGCCTGGCAGGACACTCAAGTGCACCATTGCAGGGAACTGAGGATAATTTTTATCGGCTCTCCTGCGTTCCTTAACAGAATTGGCGTTTTTTTGCCACTAAGTCATTATGCTACTGAATATCCTTCTCCAGGTTACGACCGATTCTTCCCAGCTGAACAAAGGCGCTGCGCCTGAAGCTGAAGCCCATCAGTCGTTCTTCGAATTGCTCTTCAAGGGCGGTCCGATTATGATTCCGCTCGGACTGATCTTCCTTTTTGCACTGTATCTGGTGATTGAACGTATGCTCTATCTGGGGCAACGCACCAAACTCGATCGCAACCTGATGAATGTCGTGAAAGACAACCTGGCCAGCGGCAACCTCAAAGGCGCGCAACAATATTGCGAACGCATACCTACGGCACAAGGTCAGATTGTGGCTACCGGCCTGAATTTTCTCGGTGCATCCTTGTCTGACATCGATACCGCGATGAACGACCGCACCGGCGTCGAAATCAGCCGCATGGAAAGCAAGCTCCACTACCTTTCCCTCATCGGGCGTATCGCACCGATGCTGGGTTTTGTCGGAACAATTGTGGGTATCATCAATATCTTCTACAAGATCTCCCTCGACAGCAACATCAGCATCTCCAATATCTCCGATGGTTTGTACCAGAAGATGATCACCTCAGGTGCCGGTCTTGTGGTGGGTCTGCTGGCGTTCATTGCTTATCAGTTGCTGGAAGGGAAAGTGGATCGTTTCGCTTCCCAGGTAGAAGAAGACAAGCTGGCACTGAAGGAATTGCTCAATAAACCCGGAATATGATCAGGCGCAAACAGCGGCATGCCGAAGTGGGCACCGAAGCCCTGAACGACATCATGTTCTTCCTGCTGTTGTTCTTCCTGATTGTTTCTACCGTGGCCAACCCGAATATCATCCCCATTAAACTGCCGCAGGCCAAAACCACGCAGGATATCAAGAAGAAGCAGTATACCCTCACGGTTACAGAGGAGAAGAAGTACTTCATCGACCAGCGTGAAATCCGTTATGAGAACCTCGAACAGGAACTCGTAGCCCTCCGGGATGCCAACGTGGATCCGAACAGTCCCGAAAACAGCATGAATATCGTTTTGCGTGTAGACAAGAACCTTGTCGTACAAGATATGGTGGACGTGATGCAGATCGGTACCAAGCACGGCATCAAAATGGTCCTCGCTACCCAGAAATACTGATTAGCCCCGCTGCTTCGGTTGAAATGGGCTAATTTTGCGGCCCGTTTCACCATGCTGAATGTAAGTAATATATCGCTGCGCTACGGCAAGCGCGTTCTCTTTGAAGATGTAAACCTCAAGTTCACACCAGGTAATTGCTATGGCATTATCGGCGCGAACGGAGCCGGAAAATCTACTTTCCTGAAGATTATCTCCGGTGAAATTGAGCCCAATACCGGTTCCATCGACATGGAAAAGGGGAAGCGGATGGCGGTGCTCAAGCAGAACCACTTCGAGTTCGACGAAATTCCGGTATTGCAGACCGTACTCCGCGGCCATGAGCAGCTTTGGAGCATCATGCAGGAAAAAGATGCACTGTATGCCAAAGCCGATTTTACCGACGAAGATGGCATCCGCGCAAGCGAACTCGAAGGGCAGTTTGCCGAAATGGACGGCTGGAACGCCGAAAGCGACGCCGCTACCATCCTTAGCAACCTCGGTATAGCAGAAGAACTGCATGAGCGCCCTATGAAGGAACTCAGCGGTAACCAAAAGGTACGAGTGCTGTTGGCCCAATGCCTCTTCGGCAATCCCGATGTGCTGCTGATGGACGAACCGACCAACGATCTCGACGTGGAAACCATCCGCTGGCTGGAAGATTTCCTTGCCGGCTTTGAAAACACGGTTCTTGTGGTGAGCCACGACCGTCACTTCCTCGACAACGTCTGCACCCACGTCTGCGATATCGATTACAGCCGCATTAAAATCTTCACAGGCAACTACACTTTCTGGTATCAGAGTTCTCAGCTCGCCCTGCGCCAGCGTTCCGACCAGAATAAAAAGGCCGAAGAAAAGAAGAAGGAACTCCAGGAGTTCATTGCCCGTTTCAGCGCCAACGTGGCCAAAAGCCGGCAGGCAACGGCCCGGAAAAAAATGCTCGACAAGCTTGATATTGAAGAAATTCAACCGAGCACACGGCGTTATCCCGGTATCGTTTTCAAGCAGGAACGCGAAGCCGGTGATCAGGTGTTGAATGTGGAAGGCCTCAGCATGCGCCTGAACCGGGAATCGCTTTTCAAACAAGTAGATTTTAAAGTTCAAAAAGGAGATAAAATCGCATTCCTGTCGCGCAACACCTTGGCACTCAATACATTGTTCAAGGCGCTATGGAAAGAGATTGATTGTGAATCGGGTGCAGTGAATTGGGGTGTGACAATCAAATACGCATTCCTGCCCAATGATAATACGGCTTGGTTTGAGGGAATAAATCTCAATCTGGTCGATTGGCTGCGGCAGTATTCAGTCGAAAAAGATGAAACATTCATTCGCGGATTTTTGGGCCGGATGCTCTTCAGCGGTGAGGAAACCCAGAAAATGGCCAAGGTGTTGAGCGGAGGAGAAAAAGTGCGCTGCATGCTCAGCAAGATGATGCTCGAAAACCCGAACCTGCTCATTCTGGATGAACCTACTAACCACCTGGACCTTGAATCGATTCAGGCGTTCAATAATGCCCTGGTCGATTATAAAGGCGTGGTGCTTTTCCACAGCCATGACCAAGAGTTCATCAATACGATAGCGAACCGTATCATCGAAATCACGCCGAACGGCATCATCGACCGTCACATGACGTATGAAGAGTATGCGGAAGATGCAGCAGTGAAAGAGCGCCGCGCCGAATTGTACGCGCGTGGATCGTGAGTGGGATATGGTATCCTAATGCCCCGCTGCGGGGAAATCAGTTGTTTTCAGTGAAGAACTCCTGATAGAACTGCGCTAGCTTATCCAGGCCAAGCGGTTTGGATATATAGCTGGAGACTTCTTTGTAGCGTTTTGAACGGGTGATATCGTCCGGATACGAGGAGCTCGTAAGCATCGCAATAACCATCCGTTTGCGGGAGCTGAATTTGCCGTTTTGACGCAATGCGCGAAGGTTGTCGAGAAACTCCCAGCCGCTCATTCCTGGCATGCGGATATCGAGAAAGATGGCGTCTGGCAGATGATCGTCTCCAGCTTCCTGTTGTTGCATCAACCAATCGATGGCGTCTTGCCCGCTGATGCACTCGTGGGTCCTTTGTGCAATACCCGAGAGGGTGATATTGCTCGCAGATACGAAGTTGTTTACTTCATCATCGTCGATCAGGAGAATACAGTTCAGTTTGTCCATTTTTTACAGGTTCCTTTTCTCTTGGTTGATATGTGGGGATGCAGGCGGAATGTTCAAAGGTAAGAAAAGTGTTTCTTTGCTGTTGAAATGAAAGCACACATTACAGGCACTGCCCTTGTTTTGGCGGCCCTGACTATCGCGTCCTGCGGGAAATCCATCGATACCGGCAAGAAACTCAGTACGCCGGTCGACAGTTTCAGCTATATGCTGGGTTTGCGTACTGCCATGTCTTATAAACCGGAAGGATTGAAGGAAATCGATTACAGTTCATTTGCCCGTGGTTTTGAAGATGGAATCAAGAAGGATTCCGGATTCGCAATTCCTGAAAAGAGCGCCAACCGCGTGTTTCAGGGGTATCTCCAGCAACTGCGCGCCGCTGCCGAAAAGGAGGTAAAAGCCAAAACCAGCAAATGGCTCGCAGAAAACATGAAAAAAGGGGTAAGCGAACTGCCTTCGAAAGCACAGTTTAAAACCACCAAGCGCGGCTCTGGCCAGGTGCCAACCCTCGATGATACGGTGGTTATTCATTTCAAAGTGAAGGATGTAAACGGAAAGTTGATGCAGAACACTGAAGAGCGCGGTGCGCCTTTGAGCATTCCTGCCAAATACATTCCTATTGAAGGGCTCCGCGAATGGATTACACAGGTTCCGGCAGGTTCAGAAGGCACATTGTATATTCCCGGTCCATTACCCGGTTTTGAAGCAGGAAGTGTTGAAGAAGAATTCTCGGTGTTTGTTTGGGAAATGAAATTTCTGACCATGAACCCCGGCCCGACGCTGCTCGATCCGAAGAAACCCGCCATGCCCGGTCAGGGACCGAAGGCGGAATTGGAAATGCCCTGATTTTAACCCTTTCAGGTTATAACCCGATATCCAACAAAAAAGGCAGGTGTTCATTCACCTGCCTTTTTTTATGCTGATGGTTCAGCGCGGAGTTTGGTATAACAAAGTTGCGGCTGCTTCATGGCCATTCCAATCAAAAGCAATGCAGGCGGCGGTTGGGAATTGCATGCCCTGTCCGGAAGACCAATGCAGGGCAAGGCTGCCGATCTCAGGATTATGGCCTACATACAACAAGGTCTTAACCTTTTCCTTGTGGATGCGGATGGCTTCTTCAACTTGTCTGACACCTCCCAGGTATAGCGCTGCTTCGTATACAATATCGCGGTCCGGATCCAGGCCCAGTTCCAGGGCTAATAAACGCGCTGTTTGGGCCGTACGGCAAGCCGGACTGCTCAGGATATAGTCGGGAATGAGGCCTTTATCAAGCAGCGTTTTGCCAAGGGCACGGACATCGGAAACACCCCGCGCAGTAAGGTTCCTGGCGAAGTCGTCCACTTCGTCCATGCTGCTCACAGCCTTGCCGTGTCTGACCAGAATCAGGGTTTGGGAGCCCATCCTTTACCTAGTTTCCACAATACATAGCCGGCAAGTGCCCAACCGGCAATCATCAAAACACCCCCCAAGGGTGTAATCATTCCAAGCCAACGCGTTGCAAAAGGAAGAACCGGGTGCAGCGCTACGAGAAATAAGCTAAGGCTGAACACAAGGGTTCCGCTCAACATAAGCTTGCGGGCAAGCATGATGCGTCGGTCTGCAATGAGGTGATATACCAAGGCAAGAAACCCAAGCCCGAGTGCATGGTAAAACATGTATTGAACGCCGGTATTCCACACTTCGAGTTGGCGGGCAGGCAAAAGCAGGTTTTCCCTGAGATAATGCGCGCCGAAAGCACCTGTCAATACGGAAAGGCCGGCCAATACACAAGGTATGGCCAGCCTTTTCAGCAAGCTTGCATCTGTTTTACTCAATCGTCGAGTGCGTTTTCAATCAGACTGCGCAGATAAGCACGGTGGGCTGTAGTTTCAGCATCACCACCGGCAACTTTGCTGCGGTTCAGGATATCGTTCAGGGCATTGAAAGCCGCTGCCTTGCTGATCGCATCGTACATAGAGCGCTCTTTAACGCCGGCGATGCGGATCAACCTTTCCGTAAGGTTGATTTGCAGTACCTGGCGGAAGGTATTGGTTTTCGCTCCGGCCATTCCGTCAACTGCAAAACAGGCATTTACGAGGTCTTTAATCATTTCGTGGACGCCGTAAGTATTGCCATAGGCGCGGCTGTCGGAAAGGCGCAACATCACCTGGGCGTTCAAGATATGATCCAACACACCATTCTGCATGAAAGCAACGCGGCTATGTACCTTCGGATCTTCGGTGGCGCTGAAGAAGTTGAAGCCCCGGCGTTGCGATTGCAGGTAGCTGATCAAAGCGGCATCGGTAGCCATCGCGTCAGGAGCAAAGGCATAACGACTCAAAGCCTCCATCGCGCGTTTCTGGTCGGCGTATGGAACAGGAGAATAAGGCTGCCTGTCGGGATGCGCAGGTCCGGAACGGTCTACGTAAACGCCTCCGATGTAACGCGAAATTATGCCCATTGAAGTGCTGTATTCGCCGGTGATGACGCCGTAGGCATCACGCAGCTCTTCATAGCTTACACCGCTGTTGTAGCGTGTTTTAAGGCTTTTGAGCAAATCCTGCGAAGCTTGGGTGCGCTCCACAGCATAAGCGATGGCATCGCTGCTGAGGTCGTTCACCATCACGCGCGGATCGATCGCCTTGCCCGGGCTCCGCATATCGTCGGCGTCGTTGCCGAAAGTGAGTGCCGGTTCGGCGCTGCGGGACAGGATCTTTTCCAGTCTTGCCTGCTCTGCCTTGTTGTCGTTCAGCCCCTCTGAATAACCAAATTCAATCGCCCACATATCGTAAGGCCCCGGACGTGTCTGGCAATAGTCGAGTCCCTGCGCTCCCAATCCGTTCAGATTGATCGCGGGATAATCCATTACCGAACCAATCAGGTCACCGTTTTTGAGCAGCTCAGGATTTTTGAGTTCTGCCGGTGTGCGCAGCTGGCTGGCTTTCATATTGTGCATGAGGCCAAGCGTATGGCCCATTTCGTGCAGAATGAGGTAATACAGGCTCTGTTCCACCAACTTGCTTACATCGTCTGCAGAACTGCCGTTTTGAGCCATCAGCCATTGTTTGCCGAAGAGGCTCTCCATGTGGAGGTGGTGTCCGGCTTCGCAGGCGGAGTGGGCTTCGGGTGCGCTTTCATTTTCCATACCGGCGGTTGGAACACCAAAGAGTTTTTCGCGGATCAGGCGGTTGGTGATGAAAATGTATTCGAGCATGATGTCCGCACCCAGAATCTCACCGGTGCGCGGGTTAACGAAGCTCGGCCCGTAACCACCAAAGGGCGGATTGGGAGAGGATGTCCAACGCAGTACATTGTAACGGATATCGCCGGCATCCCAGGTAGCTGTGTCGGGTTGTTCGAAAACCTGAACGGCGTTTTTAAATCCGATCTTTTCAAAAGCAAGGTTCCATTGCATACCGGCGGCCCTGATGGTTTCGCGGTATTCTTTTGGTGTGGTTTTTTCAATCCACCATACAATCGGCTTCACCGGCTCGCTCATTGCAGCGCCAGGCTCTTTCTTCACCAGGTTCCAGCGGTGAATTGGATCGCGGAAGTTCACGGCATCGGCGCTGGTCATATCGTTTACCGTTTCAGTGAAATAGCCGACACGCGGGTCGTCGAAGCGGGGCTGGAAATTGTTCTCCGGCATGGCAATCAGGCTGTGCTGTAACATCACCGAAACAGCACGGCTGTCGGTTACATCGCTGCCTGCGCGGCCGCTGCTGAATGGGTTATCGTATACATAGCTCACAACCAGATCGGTGTTCGCCGGGTAATTGCGGATTTGCTCGTACTTGGTTTTGCCCTTGGAAAGGTTTCCAAGTCCGAAAGCTCCCGGAGGCATGCCAGGAATGGGTGAGGGTTTTACCTGATGCAGTTTTTCGCTGAGGAAAAGTTCATCGGCATCGATCAGATACAAGCCTTTGGTTTCGTCGGCGGCAGCAATCTTCTCACTGGCCAGAATAGCTTCGCTGATGTTGGCGTTGGCACTTTGGCTGAGTGGATTAGAAGGATCGAAGTAATAACCGGTATTTACCGACTCAAATTCGATGCTCTCATAGTATTTGCGGATGCGAAGAATCTGGCTTCCACGATACTGGCCGCGGTGGTGACCGCTGGCAAGTGCACCGTTTTCGGTGTAAGTGAAGTGAATGAATTCCTTGCCGACTTGTTCACGGGCCACCAACATCCACAATTTGCCGTTGGTAGTGTCGCGGAATAGCGGGAAAAGCCCGTCGATACGCACACAATTCTTGGTTTTGGATGCGATGCTGGCTTTTTCGGATTTGGGTTTTTCGGGAGCCGGCGGTGCAGTGGGCGCGGCGGGCTGTTTACCGCGACGCTGGGCCAGAAGCTCATTGGTCTGGCTGCTGAGCAAGGTGGTAGCAGCCAGAATGGTAAGCAAAGTATACCTGTTCATGGGTTTGAAACCTCAAGTTTAAGGTAAACGCAGCGGAATTGGCAA
>JBKDBI010000343.1:0-9146 GCA_046314695.1 Bacteroidota bacterium
CCTCTAAGGAGTCCCCCCATGCACGTCCTCGCCCTCGGTTTCGACGTCCCCTCCCCCACCGCCCGGCTGCGTGAAGTCGTCCGCCGCCGCAACAAGTTCGTCTGCGAACACGGCGCCCCCGACTCCCTCCGCAGCAACGGCCTCATCTCCCACTGCCTCGCCTGCGACTGGGCCCTCCACGACACCCCCCACGACTTCAACGTCCACCTCATCGCCCCCGCCACTCCAGCCCCTTCCCTCTTCGCCGACCACTCCGACCTCACCCACATCATCGCCCTCGGCAACCCCTCCACTCCCCTCGCCGAGCGCCTCATCGCGTACAACTTCAAGCGTCCCAACCCCCTCCCCGTCACCCGCCTCTAAGGAGCCTCCATGATCCCCACGTACCCCACCCCTCCCACCTCCACCCTCGAACACCTCACCCGCATCCGCACCGCCCTCTCCGACCCCTCCCACTGGACTCGCCACTGCCTTGCCCAACACCCCTCGGGCAACGCCGTCCGCTTTGACGACATCGCAGACCCTAGCACCCCCGTGTCCTGTTGCTGTCTCGTCGGCGCCGCAATCCGCACCTCCGGCGTCCTTCACACCCGTCCCCGCGAGCGTGTTTGCGACCCCACCTACAAATCGCTCCACCGCGCGACCTCCACCAACTTCCTGGCCTCGTTCAACGACAACCCCAAGACCACGCACGCCGACATCCTCGCCGCTCTCGACCTCGCCATCGAACAGGAGACCCCCGCACATGCTCGCTGAACCTCTCCCCACATTCCCACCCGCCACCACTGCCCTCGAAGTCCTCACTCGCACTCGTTCCCTCCTCTCGCACCCCGGCGCCTGGACCCAATTCCACTGGGCCGCATGGCCCGACGTCCTCCGTCCCGGCGGCATTGCCATCTCCTCCAACGGCAACGCTCCCCTCGCGTGCCGCGTCTGCCTCGAAGGCGCCCTCGAACGCGCCTCCGGCGGCTCCCAAATCTCCCCCGTCGTCGTCGAGTCCCGCCCCCTCCTCGAAGCCAACGACATCCTCTGCGTCCTTCTCGAACGCCGTTCCGTCCGCGTCTGGAACGACTTCCACGGCCGCACCCACGCTGACATCCTCGCTCTCCTCGACGCCGCCATCGCCCGCCTCTCCTGACGTGTGTTGTGGCCTGCCTCACTGCGTTCGTCAGGCAGGCCACAACACTGTTCTGTCTGTTTCATAGGAGTAACCCATGCCCTCGCCTCACATTCCCGACTGGGCTCGCGCCCTCAAGAACCACGAGCGCCGCAACGCCGGCCTCGACGGTGACCTCCCTGCCCACCTCATCACCCCCGAGACCCTGCTCCCCGCCGCCCTCGCCGCGAAGGCCGCCGAGCTCGACGCCCGCGAGCGTGCCCTCGATGCCCGCGAATCCCTTGCCGCCTTCCAGTCCCTCATCCGCACCCTCCAGCTCTCCTCCAACCCCTGCATCATCGGCGGCCGCAACGGCATCACCCCCTCCCCATCCTTCGACTGCGTCCTCACCACCGCCGGTCCCCACGGCTCCGTCCGCGACCTCCCCCGCCAGATCCTCTGGGTCCCCGTGCCCCTCTACGCCCTCCCCAAGCCAGGCCCCGCTCACCCCGTCTACGGCCCCTCCCACATCCTCGGCGAGACCCGCGTCCAGGACTCCCTCGCCTTCCCCCTCATGGTCTCCGCGGCCCGCCGCAACGACTGCCCGGCCCAGCCCGTCCTCCGTCCCGTCGCCATCAACGCCTACTGCAAGGTCACCCTCTCCCCCGTCTCCCCCGAAGAGACGCTCACCCGCCTCGACCGTCGCGACCGCCGTCACACCCTCGAAATCAACTCGCCCACCGCCGACACCGACCTCGAACGCGACAACCTCGACGCCGAGTGCGACTCCCCCGCCTTCTCGTCCTCCCCCCTGACCGCGGCCGCCCTTCGCTCCTTCAACGTCACCTCTCCGCACCCCTCCCCATCCACCGTGGCCGCCCACAACCCCACCTCCTCACCCGCCGCACCCTTCGACGCTGGCGGAAACGCCCGCCTCCCCTAATCCTGCCCGGCATGGCAGGCTCCTATGCCCCTCTCCCCTCACCGGGAGTAGGGGCTTTTTCTTTGCCCCAGCCCTTAGTCCCCCACCCCTTACCCCGCCCTTCCCCTCTCACCCCCGGAGATCACCCACCCATGCACTTCCGATCCGCAGAACTCTCCGCCCTCGTCGCTGTCCGCGATTCCCTCCCGCCCCTCATCGTCCAAGCCCTCGCCCGCATCCACCGCACCTTCCACCCACCCTCGATCGACTCCCGGGACGGCATCTCCTCCTTCCTCGACCTCACCCACCTCCTTACCGCCCGCCTCGGCTCCGAGCCCAACACCCCCAAGGAAGTCCTCGAACTCCTGGCCCTCCCCTCGGCCGCCCGCGTCTCCTTCGACCTCCTCAACTACCACCTTCCCGTCACCCCCGCCTCCCTGCCCCTCGACCAGACCTCTCCCCTCGTCACCTTCACCGCCGACCCCACCACCAACACCTTCACCTGCTCCACCGCCTCCTTCACCGCCACCCTCCACGCCGGCCCTCCCTCCATCCTCGCCCTCCACACCCCCAGCGGCGGGCCCCCTCTCATCATCCCCGCCACGCCCTCCTTCCTCTCCGACCTCTCCAACGTGGCATACGCCCTCACCCTTCGCCCCACCCCCGGAGCCTCCCATGGCTGAAGACTTGCCCCTGATCGTCGGCACCACCCTCCAGCACCGCCGACCCGACCTCGTCTCGCCCCTCACCTCCACCCAGCGCCTGGTCCTTCCCTACCTCCTCTCCGGCTACAACATCCCCACCACCGCCCGCCTCATCCACCGCTCGACCGAGACCGTCCGCTCCCACGCCCAGGCCATCTACCGCTCCACCAACGTCACCTCCCACACCTCCCTCATCGCCCTCTTCGGCGCCGCACCCCCACCCCTCTCCCTCTCCTTCCTGGACCACTCCCTCCTCACCTCCCTCCTCTCCGCCTACCCCGCCCCCTTCTCCCTCTCCCTCTTCCCCTCGGACTCCCCCACCCGCGCGTCCGCGGCTCGCCTGATCTCCCACTCCCTGGCCTACTCTTCAGGCCCCGACTCCATCCTCCCGCACATCCACGCCGCCTCCCTCTACCACGCATGCCACCCCTCACCGCCGCCCAGCGAGGCCTCCTCCGTGCCATCGCAGCCCGCCACCCCGCCCCCTACCTCACCTCCTTCACGCACCTCGCCCGCTCCCTCGCCTCCCACTCCCTCATCACGACGCGCCCCTCGGCCGATCCCCCCCACCTCCTGACCCACCTCACCCCCACCGGCCTCACCCACCCCGCCCTCACCCCGAAGGGAGCGAAGAAGAAGTGAACATCAAAGACAAGTACGACTTCAGCAAGAACAGCAAGGGACACCCGGAAGGCACGGTCACCATCGCAGCCGAAGCGTTGGCGGACAAGAAAGACGCGCAGATCGCCACCCTCACCCGCGACCTCGCCGCCGCCCGCGAGCAGCTTGCCTCGCTGCAACGTCGCATGGCGAAATATTCCACCGAGCATGTGCCCGCCGGATTCCGCCCCGTCGTCGCGTTCATGAACGACACGCATGTCTCAATCATGGCCGACAGCCTCACGCAGTTGGGCGAGGAACACAACTGCGACGCGAACGGATGCGGGCAGGAACACGTTGCGTACTACCTCCCGCTCAATGCGTGGGAGCAACTTGCCGCCGCGAACGCGACGGTGGAGAAGTGCAAGGCGGCGGGCTTCATCGACGAGCAGGGGAACGTGCGGAAGGTGCTGGGCGAGATCGTTACAACCGCAGACGGTTTCATTGTCGGGAACAACTGCCAAGTGTGGCTCGCTGGCGTGCCTGTTGGCGAAAAGCATCAGCCCGTTACCGAGAGCTTCCGCGTCACCCTCAACAACTACGAGCAAGGAACCGCGTCGGACGGCGCGCTGGTCAATTGGGGTGGCCCTTACCACGACTGCGCCGACATTCGCGACTGCTTCTCCACCCGCACCGCCGCCGAAGCCGCACGCGAGGGGAAGGGAACCACATGACACGACTAGCCCGCTTCTTCGTCACGCTCGCTCGCAAGTGCGGAGCGTCCAACGACGACATCTTTGCCGAGTTTCGGTGCCCCGCGTGCGGAACACTCGACGGCTGCATGTGTGCCAGTCCCGGCGCGCCCGCGTTCCCACTCACGCCATACGAAGAACTCCGGCGAAAACTGGACGAAGCCAAGAAAAACAACAGCCGCACCACGCGGCAGGAAGGAAAGGCATGACGGTCCACCAATGCAGCCGTCGCACCATCATGGACGGCGAGGTCGTCACGTTCGCCACCGACTTCCGCAAGGAGGACGACCGGTTCCAGGCGGTCGGAGCCTTCGAGATCTCGGCCAGCCGGAACGCCGTCATGGTCCACCGCGCCATGCTCTGGCTCCCCGAACACCTCGCCGACTTCACCCACGCCATCAATCTCGCATACGCCACCCTGCACCGCCTCTCCAAACACACCGGTTCCCGCTCCCTCTTCCCAACCGAGCCCACCGAAGTCCCCCCACCCCGGGAGAAAGGAACCGGAAACAACCCATGTGGCTGATCATCACCCTCGTCTACCTCGCGCTCGGCACCTTGGCCCTCCTCTCCATCTTCGCCTACGAGCGAGTCCACCGTCGCCCCATCTCCCTCCTTGACCTCCTGGTCTACCTTGCCATGACCCTGGTGTGGCCCTGCATCCTCATCTCCTTCCTGATCGAGCGCTCCAGCGACATCATCCTCTGGCGCCCAAAGCCCCCTCCCCAGGAGAAACCCCCGTGCGACCCCGCGACCTCGCCGCCGCCGGCACAGCCCTGACCCGCGACGACCTCCTCCCCCACCTACCCGTCCGCTTCACCGCCGAAGACTACTGGGCCCGAGTCGGAATCCACCGCGTCGCCCACCTCAACCACAACTTCATCGGCATCGACTTCTCCGCCTCCTCCTTCCCACCCCTTCTACCCATTTCCCGTTACACATACACCCCCCTCGCCCTCCCGGACCCCACCCCATGCCCCTCCACTTCGAGGTCACTCCCTGCACCCTCTCTCACCGCGTCCCCCACATCCACGTCCCTGACCGCCCCTCATCCATCACCATCTCCATCGACGGCCTCAGCGCCGAACACGCCGTCGAACTGATCTACTACCGCTTCCGAGCCGAAAAGCCCCTCGGCTTCGAGCCCGCCACCGTCATGCCCGACGGCACCTCCGCCATCTTCGTCCGCCTCACCTCCGACCCCTACTCCACCTGGTTCATCCCCCGGACCTGACCCATGCCACTACCCCTCCCATCGCCGTGCCCGCCCCGGGCCAACCCCGAACTCCACACCCTCCGCGAAATGCACAAACTCCTCTCGGTCCCCCGCCGCTGGTGCAAGAACAACACGTTCCGCTACACCGCAGACGGGAAGCGGGGCGCCTGCTGTCTCCTCGGCGCTGTCGAACACGTCGTCGGTAACGGCCGCCACCCGACCCTCACCGAAAAGACCATGGAGTCCCGCATCCGCACACGTCTCGGCCGCGCTCTCGGTCTTCCCAAACCCCACCTTCGATCCACCATCGACCTTGCCTACTGGAACGACCACAGGGAACGCAAGCTCCCCGAAGTCCTCGCCCTCATCAAGAAGGCCCAGTCCCCCCGCTACGCCTCCCGCCCCTAAGATCTCCCCCAAAGGAGATCACTCATGCTCGCCGCCCTCGTCTTCTCGTTCCTCCTCCCCACGCAGGTCGCCCACAACCAGACCGTCTACGCCTCGGAAGCCCCGGTCCCGCAGTACGACTGGGACCTCGACGGCCGCATCACCACCGCCGACCTGACCGCCTTCGACGCCTGCCTCGCGGGCGCACCCCTCCCATCACCCGCCCACTCCATCGACATCAACGGCAACTCCGTTTATCCCGAGGACGCGGACCGCACCACCCTGCTCTCCGTCGTCACTGGAGGCCCCGATGACACCGGCTTCATCCCACCTCTCTGCCCCTCCTGCCCTGTCCTCCTCGCCCCTGTCCCTGACCCAGTGCCGCCATCCTTCACTCTGGACCTGGCACCTCTTCTTGCTCGACTGCCCCAAGAGACCCACCTTGGTGTCAACGGGACTCCTGGCATCATCCATCTCCCTTGGCGATCCACCCCGTACACGGTCACCGCACCCATACTCGACATGGGGGGCACGCCAGGCCGCCCGCTCATTCTGGCGGGTCTACATGGCCCTGACGGAGAGCGACCTCGAATCACTCTCAACGGTCGATCACCCGTGGGTATCCACCTTTCCGGTTCCGTCTCCGACATCGTCATCGACTCGCTCCACCTGATCGGCACGCCCTCCCACTCCGCCCTCATCCGCGCTTACGGACCCGCCCACAACCTCCTGATCCAGGACTGCATCCTCGAAGGCGGTGCCATCGGTCTCGCCGTCGAAGGCCTCACCATGCCAGGCGCCGGCACTGTCCGCCTCCACCGCACCATCATCCTCCGCCAGGCCTCCTCCTTCCAGCACAACCAGGGCGTCTACGTCTCCGCCTGCCAGTTCTTCTCGGCCACCGACTGCGTCCTCTACGACGTCGGCCTCCCCACCACCTTCAACCAGGGCTTCTACTTCGTCGCCGGTGCCGGCACCCGCAACCTCTCCACCACCTTCGTCCACAACCCCGGCTTCGCAGGCGTCCAATGCCGCGGCGGCACCTACACCATCACCTCCAACATCTTCTCCTCGTGCGGCAACGCCATCGGCATCGGCCACCCCATGTCCTACGGCACCCACACCTCCGGCACCTTCTCTCACAACCTCATTCTCTTCCCCAAGCGCCCGGGCTGGGGCATCGCCCTCCAAAACTCCTCCGCCACCGTCTCCTTCAATACCCTCATCTCCACCCCCGGCTTCGGTTACGCGCTCCAGATCGAGAACCCCAACCCCCAGCCTACCACCGTCTCCCGGACCCTCATCTCCGGCTTTGAACTTCCCATCAACTGGAAGTCCCCCGCCTCCCTCTCCCCCGCCCTCCTCATCGAGGAACCCATCCGCCATGACGTCACCCCTCCCACCATCCCCTGGCCCCTCCTCATCTCCCGCCCAGCCCGCCACTTCACCCCCTCCCACTCCACCCTCACCTACCTCCCCACTTCCCCAGATCGGTGAGTGCCGTCGCACTGACAGCACCTGCCTCGCCTTCCCTGGCGAGTACAACTGGTGCCTCACCTGGTTCTCCACCGAAGTCAACCCGGGCTCTTCCTCTCCTGAAATTATTCGGATGGTCCGAGCCGTTCCCTTCGGCGCCCTCTCCCAGAAGAACCCCGACACCTACGGCTCCTTCTTCACCCTCTCCAGTTGGCTCTCCTTCCCCATCACCTACTCCCCTCCCCCCAAGCCTTCCCCGTCCGACCTGACCCAAAGCGAGATCTCCGCCCACCAGGACGAACTCCGCCAGAAGCCCACCCCACCCGACCCCGCCATCACCGAGAAGGGCTTCATCGTCCCACCCAACAAGTACATCCGGAACGCATCTCCCCAACCCCCTAAATCCTGGGTCCCGGTCATTACCAAGGACGGCGGCAAGTGGACCTATGAAGTCCGTACCGCCGAACCCCACAACCCAGCAGGCGGTCCCGGTCGTCACATCGCTACATGCAATCCGCTCGCGGAAGCCCGAGGCGAGAACAACGTCCACCTCCTTGCAGCGTCCCCCTCCCTCCACGCCTACGCGAAGGCGGAGGAACTTCGGGAGCGATGGTGGCAATGTGTCGCATCATTCGGCATGGGGTCGTCGCAGTCGCTCGACGCAAACAGGGTGTTTGAGGC
This sequence comes from Bacteroidota bacterium, assembly GCA_046314695.1. Taxonomy (GTDB): domain Bacteria; phylum Bacteroidota; class Bacteroidia; order NS11-12g; family UBA955; genus REEB481. Next base: position 7,835 of record JBKDBI010000343.1, read on the forward strand.
CCACATTACGACTATGGGCTGGCGTTCGCCCGTGTGCCCCAAGTACTTCCTCGCCACCTACCGCGCGGCCGCCCTCGACCTCGCCAAAGGAACCACCACCCCATGACCACACCCCCCACCCCACCCAAGATTGACGACGGCGGCCCCGCCTTCCCGGGCGCGATGGATCAACTGTTCTACTCCCGCGAAGGGGACTTGCAGTTTGCCTCCCAGTACGTCGGGATGCCCTCACCCGGCATGTCCCTCCGCGACTACTTCGCCGCCAACGTCTCCGTGACCGAGGCACAAGCGTTGGCCCCCCAGACCCCGGAGGAGTGTCGCGCCTTTCTCGGCATGTCCCAACACGCCCCCTGGGACGGCAAGCGATACCCTGAGATCCTCGCCACCATCCGCTACCGCATCGCGGACGCCATGATTGCCGCCCGCAAGACCTCATGAAGCCCAGCATCTACATCCTCGACGACAACCCCGACGCCCCTCCCTTCACGCCGGAGCTGATGGACGAGCTAGACCGCTGGCTCGCCTCCTACTTCCAGTCCCTCACCACCCACACCGGAGACCTTCCATGCTTCCCGCCCCAGACGCCGCCTCCCGCCTCGACCAACTCCTCGACTACCTCACTGAGACCCTCAAGTCTGGTGTCGACTTTGCGGGAACTCAAATCCCGCTGCTCGCCCGCGACATCGCCCTCTACGGCGCCTACTCCAACTGGGCCTACTGCCTCGTCATTCTCCTGCTCCTCCTCGGCTGCTTCCTCCTCTTCCGCCGCTGCTACCACGTCGCCCGCCTCCCCGCCAGCACCGAAGACGCCCGCTTCGTCCACGGCCTCGGCTGCGTCATCTCCACCATCGCCTCCATCGTCCTCATCATCTGCTTCTTCCCCTGCCTCGACGACGCCGTGAAGGCCACCTTTGCGCCCCGCGTCTACATCCTCGAATACGTAGCCGACCTCATCAAACCCACCGCCCGCACCCGCTAGGAGTCCCTCCCTTGAACGAACGCAAGATCACAACCCACCACACCAACGACTGCAACCGTCAGATCGAACTCACTGCCCACCGCCCCAGCACGGGCGGGGCCCCCGTCCGCTACGACATCTCCGGCCCCCGCCACGACGTTCCCGGCGTCGGCTCCGTCCCCTCCTTCGGCGTCAACCTCAAGTTCCAAGACGGCCCCATCGCCGACGGCGTCAACGGCCTCACCAACGAAGTCCTCCTCGCCATCCTCGAAGACCGCCTCCGGAATTTCCAACAAGGCCCCTTCGCCTGCCCCGAGAACGACCAGGCCCTCACTCATATCCGCAGCGCCCAAG
>JBKDBI010000344.1:0-3115 GCA_046314695.1 Bacteroidota bacterium
ATCCATCAAGTAAGCACCGACCGGGAAGCCTGGATGCCACAGCTTGCCCGGTCTTGCTTATTTCTTGCGACCCGATTACCCTGAATAAGCGTAATTTTGAAGACGCATGCTGAGAACGCTTTCCCTGCTGCTCATCCTCCTCGCTGCCACCTCCTTCAAACCACAGGCGGCAATCAAGCTGGCGCGTTTGAAATACAACGGCGGAGGTGACTGGTATTCTTCGCGCACGGCCCTGCCCAATCTGGCCAGGTTCTGCAACCAGCAAATGGGAACCGCTTTGCAAACCGATGAAGCCATCGTGGAAGCCGGATCTCCCGACATCTTCAACCATCCTTATGTCTTCATGACCGGCCACGGCAATGTCGTTTTTAGTCCGGAAGACGCCCGCAACCTGCGCCTCTACCTCATGGCCGGCGGCTTTCTCCATATCTGCGACAACTACGGCATGGATCCTTTCATCCGGCCGCAGCTTAAAAAAATATTCCCCGAACTCGACCTGGTTGAAATTCCCTTCAACCATCCCATTTACACGCGCCGTTTCCCCTTCCCTGCCGGCCTGCCCAAGGTGCACGACCACGACGGGAAGCCGCCCAAAGGTTACGGCTTGATTTGGGAAGGCCGGCTCGTATGTTTTTACGATTACGAATGCGATCTCGGCAATGGCTGGGAAGATGCGGGCGTTTACAACGATCCGGAAGCCGTTCGCCTGCAGGCTTTGAAGATGGGCGCCAACCTGGTTCAATATGCCTTCAACCGCTGAACCTCCGGCTGTTTTTGTGCTCAATACCGGCTCCGGTTCGGGAAAAGCCGCCAGGTTGCACGCCAAACTAAGCGATACTTTTTCCGCCGGAAAACACCGGCTTTTGCCTTTTACCCGGGGAGCGGAGGTTGAATCGCAAATCAAAACCCTGCTGTTGCATGAACCCCGCGCCCTGGTGGTTGCCTGCGGAGGCGATGGAACAGTCAATCTCGTTGCCCGTGCACTGGCCGGAACCGAAGCCACGATGGGAATTATCCCGCTTGGATCGGGGAATGGACTGGCACGGCACCTGGGCATTCCGATGGACACGGATGCGGCCTTATCGCGTCTGCACAGCGGCGTAAGGCAGCGCATCGATACCGCCAGGATCGCAGGGCATTTCTTTGTCAATGTGGCCGGCCTGGGCTACGACGCGCGCATCAGCCAAGCCTTCAAGAACCGCAAAAAGCGCGGATTGAGCGGTTATGTCAACACCATCGCCGGCAACCTCAACCCGACCCTGCAACCCTATCAGCTTGCCTTTGGGAATGAAGAAGAAAGCGCCCAAGCCTGGATGATCTGCTTCAGCAATGGCAGCCAATGGGGAAACAACGTGCGTTTGCATCCCGGCGCGTCTTTGACCGATGGCGTTTTGCATGCCATCGCTTTCAGGGAGAAGCGGTTGTACCAATTGCCGGGGATGTTGTTGAAGCTATTGAGTGGTGAAATCGGCAATCATCCGGGAGTTCGGCGCGCCGACGCAGCACATTTCAAGTTGCACCTCAGCGAACCGATGGCCCTGCATACGGATGGAGAACCCTGCGGTGACGTTTCCGGCGACATCTGCGTGGTGGTCGATCCGGCGAACCTGAACGTTTTGGTATGAAAATACTCAGTGCCCGGCAACAGAAAATGGCCGATGAGCAGGCCATCGCACAGGAACCCATCAGCAGTTTGCAATTGATGGAAAGGGCCGCCCGGCTTTGTTTAGGCGCCATGCTGAAACAGTATCCTGACCAAAAGCGCTTCCGCATCGTTTGTGGCAGCGGCAACAATGGCGGAGACGGACTGGCAATGGCGAGGATGTTATTGCTGCAAGGTTTTAAGGATACCCTTTGTTACCGCGTGCAATCCGGCCAATACAGTGCAGACAACGAAGCCAATGCAGATCGGCTGCACCGGTTTCGACCCGATGCGCTGCAGCACCCGCAGGCCATGCAATTGCCTGATGATGATGGAGCAGCGCTGTGGATCGACGCTTTGTTTGGAACAGGATTAACCCGTCAGCCCGATGGCCTCGCAGCCGATTGGATTGCTTTGCTCAACAGACAGAAGAAAGTTGTTTCGGTGGATGTGCCTTCCGGCTTGTACAGCGACGGCCCGAGTCCCGATGGGCAATATGTGCGTTCGGCGCATACCTTCAGCTTCCACGCACCGAAAGAAGGTTTTTTCTATCCCGCTGCCCGGGTAAGCTTCAGCGTTGTCGATATCGGACTCGACCGGAACTTTACGGATTCGCTGGAAGGCGATTTGTATTGTTTGGATCGCGCAAGCATCCGGCAGATTTACAAGCCCCGGATACGCCACAGCCACAAAGGCGTTTATGGCCACTTGTTGCTGGTAGCCGGCAGCGCGGATAAACCCGGCGCGGCAGTGATGGCTGCCCGGGCGGCCTTGCGATCGGGCTGCGGACTGGTGACGGTGTATTGTCCGGAAAAGGTAGCCGCGGCGATTGCCCTGCATTGTCCGGAAGCCATGTTGCAGACCGCAGGGCAATGTATCATAGGCGATAAAGCCGGATTGCCGGAAGGCCGTTTCGATGCCATCGCCATCGGGCCGGGCATTGGAACGGCAGATGAAACAGCTGAAGCAATCCAAGCATTGCTTATGCATTTCCGTGAGATTCCATTGCTGGGCGATGCCGACTTTCTCAATCTTGTGGCAGAAGGGAAAGTGCCAGGCGAAAACTGGCAAGGGCGTTCACTTTTAACCCCACATCCGGGCGAATTCAGGCGTTTGGCAGGAAGCTGGGAAAACGATGCAGCCATGTTTCGCATGCAGGAAGCTTACGCCGCCAATCACCACATTGAACTCCTGCTCAAGGGCGCTTACAGCTGCCTTGCCTCACCTGATGGCAGCCGCTGGTTCAATCCGCGCGGGCATGCCGGAATGGCCAAGGGCGGCAGCGGCGACGTGCTGACCGGGCTTTGCGGCGGGCTCCTGGCACAGGGTTATAGCCTGAAGGAGAGCGCGCAGTTGGGCATGTGGTTGCACGGCGTCGCCGGAGAGCGGGCGGCAACAGCATGCAGTGCGGAGGCGATGACGGCGATGGATTTGATCCAATGTTTGCCGGATGCGTGGAAGGCTATATGATAT
>JBKDBI010000345.1:0-5182 GCA_046314695.1 Bacteroidota bacterium
AGGACGGTGCAGGCATCGGTGTCATCAAACTGAATCCGGATTACGGAAACCGCTACATCGCGCGCAAACGCAGTGTGAACAGCACTGCCGTAGCCGACATCTTTGCCGCCATCCAACAAGACTGGAATGAGTTGCCGGAGGAAACCCGCAGCGACATGAACCTGCTGCGCCGCGATTTCCCCTGGGCAGGCGAACTCCTCCTCGGACACCTGCGCTACGGCACACACGGGGGAAACAGCATCGAAAACATCCATCCTTTCCTGCGCCAGAACAATTGGATGTCGCGCAACCTGGTGCTGGCAGGAAACTACAACCTCACGAACGTGGATGAGCTGTTCAACAAACTCATCGAGCTAGGCCAACAGCCCAAAGAGAAGAGCGATAACGTGACGATGCTTGAGAAAATCGGACATTTTCTTGACGAGGAAAACCAGCGCATCTTCGACTTTCATCATGCCAACGGCATAAGCAACCTGGAAATCACCAGCCGCATCCGCGAGGAAATGTCAATCGAGCGGGTACTCAAAAGGGCCTTCCGCGATATCGATGGTGGCTACAATATGGCCGGTATGGTTGGAAACGGACATGCTTTTGTGATCCGCGATCCGAATGGCATACGTCCGAGCTATTGGTATGCCGACGACGAAATACTGGTTATGGCCAGTGAACGCGCGGCCATCATGACAGCTTTTGAAGTAAAAACGGATGAAGTGCGCGAACTCGGGCCGGGCAATGCGCTCATCATCAATCCGCAAGGCGTTTACGCTGAAGTAAACATCCTTCCCCCCGGCGAAAAGCGCTCCTGCAGCTTCGAACGCATCTATTTCAGCCGTGGCAACGACCCGAAGATCTACCAGGAACGCAAGACCCTTGGCCGTTTGTTGTCGCGCATCGTACTCAAGAAAATCCAGTACGACCTGAAGAATACGGTATTCAGTTATGTGCCAAACACAGCGGCTACTTCGTTTTACGGACTGATCGACGGGCTGAACGAATACCTGCGCGATTATCAGCATTATTTCATGCGCCGGGCTTTCGAGAAAACCGAACACCATCCGACTGAAAACGAGGAAGTATACGATTGGCACAAATCGCTCGACGATATTATGAGCTGGGTGGTGCGCCGCGAGAAGATTCTGGTGAAAGACGGCAAGATGCGCACGTTCATCACGAACGACCAGGACCGCAACGACCTGGTAGGCCATGTGTACGATATCACACATGGTGTTGTGCGACCGGGCGAAGACACGCTGGTAATCATGGACGACAGCATTGTACGCGGCACCACGCTGCGCACGAGCATCCTGAAAATCCTCGACCGCCTGGAACCGCGCAAAATCATCATGGTTTCCTCGGCACCGCAAATCCGCTATCCCGACTGCTATGGCATCGACATGAGCCGACTCGGTGATTTCGTGGCCTTTCAGGCTGCACTTGCCATACGCAAGGAGCGCGGTGAAGGCGATATCATTGACCGCATGCACGCCAGCGCTCTGGAAGAATTGGCGAAGCCGGTAGACGAGCAGCGCAATGTGGTGAAAGACTTGTACGAAGGTTTGAATGAAGACGACGTCACCCGAAAAATTGCCGAGATCGTTGCTCCGGCCGGCATCCGTGCGGAAGTAGATATCGTATACCAAACGGTGGAACACCTGCACGAAGCCAGTCCGGCCCATCGCGGCGATTGGTATTTCACCGGCGACTACCCAACGCCGGGCGGAAACAAAGTAGCCAACCGCAGCCTCGTACTCTTCGCTGAAGGCAGCCGCGAACGCGCGTACTGATTATTTCGCCGCGATGAGGTTTTCTGCCCGTCCTGATAAGCGCCATGTTTACCGATTTTTGGGGTAAAGCGCTTAAACATCTTTAAATTCGCAGTTCGCCTTAACATCCAAATGAAAAGAATCTTCATTCTGGCAGCATTGATGGCTGCCTTGCCCCTTGCTTCACTCACAGCACAAAAGGGCAGCACTCCGCCAGACGACTGGTTTAACCTCGACCTCAAAAAAGACAAAGTTCCCGGTGTCAGTACCAATAAAGCTTATGCCGAACTGCTGCAGGGAAAAACTTCCACTACCGTAGTTGTTGCCGTCATCGATGGCGGAACCGAGCCGGATCATGAAGACCTGAAAGATGTGATTTGGGTGAATGCGGATGAAATTCCCGGCAATGGCATTGACGACGACAACAACGGTTATATCGACGACGTACACGGTTGGAACTATATCGGCAATAAAGACGGCCGAAACGTACAGTTCGACAACCTCGAAGTAGCCCGTTTTTACGGAACACACCGCGCCCGCTTTGAAGGCAAAGAAGAGAACGACATAGCCGAGGCAGATAAGGAAACCTTCCGTCTGTGGCTGCAAGCCCAGGCTGAAATCAATGAAAAGAAAGAAACCTACACCGCCATGAGCGAACAGCTGAACCAGGTTTATAAACTGTTCAGCGATATCGAGGCACGCGCAGGTGGAAATGCTGTAACGGCTGATGTTATCACGGGGGTTACCGCTGAAGGTTTCGTTGCCATGATCCAGAAGCAGCTGGCCAAATCCGTTGAATCAGGCGCCAACTACGATACCATCAAATTCAAACTCACTTCACGCTTCGATGAAATCATGAAGCCGGTGAAGTTCCATTTCAATCCGGAATACAACTCACGTGAAATCGTGGGCGATAACTACGCCGACGGAACCGAGCGCAACTACGGCAATAACGACGTAGAAGGACCTGACGGCGGCCACGGTACGCACGTAGGCGGCATCATCGGCGCTGCGCGCAACAATGGCGTAGGTATGAATGGCGTAGCCGATAACGTACGCCTCATGGTCGTGCGCGTCGTTCCTGACGGCGATGAACGCGACAAAGACGTAGCCAATGGCATCCGCTATGCCGTAGACAACGGCGCCAAAGTGATCAACATGAGCTTTGGCAAAGGCTGGAGCCACGACAAGAAACTCGTTGACGATGCGATTCGCTACGCTGAAAGCAAAGATGTACTGCTCGTGCACGCGGCAGGCAATGACGCTGAAGACAACGACGAACTACCCAATTTCCCGAACCCGCGCCTTACCGACGGCGGACGCCCAAGCAACTGGATCGAAGTAGGCGCCAGCAATTGGAACGCCAAGAAACTCATCGCACCCTTTTCCAACTTCGGTAAAGATCAGGTAGATGTTTTCGCTCCGGGTATGGACATTTACAGCACCGTTCCTGATTCCAAGTATGCCAGCTTCGACGGAACCAGCATGGCTTCGCCCGTTACCGCCGGTGTGGCTGCGCTCATCCGCAGTTACTATCCCTCACTTACCGCTGCCCAGGTGAAGCAATGCATCACAGAAGGAACGGTGAAGTGGAAGAAGCCGGTTATCAACCCTACCACCAAGAAGAAAGCCAAGATGAAAGACCTCTGCAGAAGCGGAGGATTGGTGAATGCCTATAACGCGTTGCAAATTGCAGCCACCTTGGCGCGCTAAGCACAGAAAATATCCTGGAGAAAAAGGCGGCAGGTATATTCTGCCGCCTTTTTTGTTTTGGTAATTTTGATTCCTCCGAAAACAACCTCATTTATGCGTGAAACGGTACTTTATGTCGCCAGCAGCCTCGATGGATACATTGCCAAAGCAGACGGCGATGTAAAATGGCTGGAAGACTATCCGAATCCCGAACAAACCGATTACGGATACACTGCATTTCTATCCGGCTGCGATACGTTGGTGATGGGTTCAGGTACGTATCGTGCAGTGATTTCCTTCGGGATTGACTGGCCCTACGCAGACAAGCGGGTTTACGTTGTTAGCAGAGATCCTTCCCTGGAAATATCAACTCCCGGAACTACAAGGCTAAGCGGAGTAGAAGACTGGCTGCGGGTTTGCAACTCCCTGCCCGAAAATGGCAAAAACTGCTGGTTGGTAGGCGGAGGGCAATTGATACGCAGCTTTTTGCAGGCCGGAGCCTTGGATCGCATCCTGCTTACCCAATTCCCTGTTCTGCTTGGATCTGGCATTCCCTTGTTCCCCGATGCTTTTCCCATGCAATACTGGAAGACGGTGAATTCGCAAGCCTACACTTCGGGCGCATGGGGTATGGAACTTATTCCAGCGCAGCCGCCGGCCTGATTTCGGTCGAAGCCGCCTGATTTCTAATCGAACCCGGGCGCGCCTGCCAGCGGAAAAAACCGGATATTTGCCGCACATTCGCTTCAACCGAAATGAAAAAAATCATACTTTCTCTGATTGCAGGCGCCTTATTGGTACTGCCTGCCCGTGCCGATGAAGGCATGTGGCCACTGACGATGGTGGCCAAGCTTCAGGATGCCATGCAGGCCAAAGGTCTCAAGCTCACTGCTGAAGACATTTACAGCATCAACAAAAGCTGTCTGAAAGACGCCGTTGTGCGCCTCACCACCAAACAGGGCCGCATGTTTTGCAGCGGTGAAATCATCAGCGACCAAGGCCTCTTCCTCACCAACCACCACTGTGGTTTTGGCGCCATTCAGGAACTGAGCACACCTGCTGATAATATCCTTGAAAACGGATTCTGGGCAAAAGACCGCAATGCAGAGCGCGCGGCCAATTTCCATATCGCGCTATTGGCCAAAGTGGAAGATGTAACCGATCAGGTGCTCGACGGCATTGCCATCAACGGACCGGAAGCAGAGCGCACCAAAGCCGTGATGGAATCGGTACAGAAAGTTACCAAAGCCCTCACTGAAAGCGAAAAAGCCAAGGGCGCGGAATACCGCGTTGAATTGGTTCCTTTCTACAACGGCAACCGTTATCTGGCCATGTATTATGTGGTTTATAAAGACATCCGTTTGGTCGGAACACCTCCACAGAATATTGGCAAGTTTGGTGGCGAAACCGACAACTGGTCATGGCCCCGCCACACGGCAGACTTCAGCATGTTCCGTATTTATGTGGGAGCGGACAACAAGCCGGCAGAATTCAATGCAGCCAACAAACCTTACAAGCCCGCGCATTACTTCCCTGTTTCACTGAAAGGCGTGCAGCAGGGCGACTTTGCGATGATCATGGGTTACCCCGGCCGCACCGCCCGTTACACATACAGCGAAGGCATCCGCTACACCAGCGAAAAAGACCGTCCGGCACGTGTGGATGCACGCCGCCAGATTCTCGATCATTACGAAAACTACATGTTCAAGGATGCTGCTATCAAGCTG
>JBKDBI010000346.1:0-7551 GCA_046314695.1 Bacteroidota bacterium
GTGTTGTAAACAGCCGGCCGGGTAAAAGGTTTACCAATCAGGCACAGCGGCAGCCGTCGGAATGCTGTACTTTCGGACCCATGGAACAACCTTCGGAAACAGCGGCAGCCATGCGCGAAATGCTGGAAAGCCAATGGCCGATGGTTACCCTGCTGACCGGTCCGGCAGGCAGTGGCAAAAGCACGCTGATACAGGAGCTGCGGGAAAAAGTGTATCCGAACATGCTCATCAGCGCTCCCACCGGCATTGCAGCGCTGAATATCCGCGGACAGACGCTGCATTCCCTGTTCAGGCTTCCGCTGGGGCCCTTGATTCCAGGCGACAGCCGGCTGATGAAACTGCGCTTTCGCTCCGCCCAGTTGCGCCTGTTCCGCAAGGCCGAATTACTGGTTATAGACGAAATCAGCATGGTGCGCGCCGATACCCTCGATGCGGTAGACCAGGTTTTGCGTTTCGCCTTGCAATCGGAAGAGCCTTTTGGTGGTAAAAGGCTTTTGCTTTCCGGCGATCCTTTTCAGTTGCCTCCGGTAGTTACCCAAAGTGAAGCACCGCTGCTGCGGCAGTATTACGAAGCGCCGTATTTTTTCAAATCGCACGTAATGGAAGCGGAAGGGTTCACACCTTTCCGCCTCACCAAAATCTACCGCCAGCACGACCGGCACTTTATTCGTCTGCTGGAAAGTGTAAAGCGCGGGCAGATCGAAGAGGATGAATGGGAAACCCTGAACAAGCGGGTAGCACCCTATACCGACAGCGATATGGGCATGATCTTGTGTACGATGCGCGCCCAGGCGGAGCATATCAATCGCCAGCAGCTGGAACGGCTGCCCGGAAGGGAACGCGTGTATACCGGATTGTTGCGCAATCAGTTCCGCGAAGAACTCGTACCCGTGGAGCCGGTGCTGCAACTGCGGGAACAGGCTCAGGTGATGCTGGTTCGGAACGATCCGGACAAGCGCTGGATGAACGGTTCACTCGCGCGCGTGGAAGCCCTGGAGCCCGATCATGTGAAAATCCGCATGGAAGATGGGCAGATACACCGCGTTGAACCGGCCGAGTGGGAAAACATCGAATACAGCTGGGATGAGGAAAAGCAGCAAATCAAGGAGCAGGTTATCGGTTCTTACCGACAATATCCGCTGAAACCCGCCTGGGCCATTACCATCCACAAGAGCCAGGGACTGACGTTCGATCGCGTGCACGTAGACCTCGGAAAGCAGGTTTTTGCACCCGGCCAGTTGTATGTTGCCTTGAGCCGCTGTACAAGCCTGGAAGGTTTGACGATGGAAAGGGCCCTCAAGCCACGCGATTTTGTGATCGATCCGGGCCTGGTGGAGTTTGCAGACCGGCTCTGATCAGCTTACGCGTTCGATACGCGCACCCAGGGGATTCAAGCGGGCTTCGATCTGCTCGTAACCGCGGTCGATCTGTTCGATGTTCCGGATGGTACTCACGCCTTTGGCACTCATGGCAGCAATCAGCAAGGCCACACCGGCACGGATATCAGGGCTGCTCATCTGGATTCCGCGCAGCCGCGTCTTGCGGTCGAGGCCGATCACCGTAGCGCGGTGCGGGTCGCAGAGAATAATCTGCGCGCCCATATCGATCAGGTTGTCGACGAAGAACAAACGGCTTTCGAACATCTTTTGGTGGATGAGCACGGTTCCCCTGGCTTGGGTTGCGGTAACCAGGGCTATGCTGATGAGGTCGGGCGTGAACCCGGGCCAGATGGCATCGCTTACCGTCAGTATGGAGCCATCGATAAACGACTCAATTTCGTAATGGTCCTGCGCCGGCACATGAATATCGTCGCCTTTGATTTCCATGCGAATCCCCAACCTGCCAAATATGCGCGGAATAGGTCCGAGCATATCCACCCGGCAATTGCGGATGGTGATGTCACTTTGGGTGATGGCCGCCATCCCGATGAAAGAACCGATTTCAATCATATCGGGCAGGCAGCGGTGTTGGGTTCCGCCCAGGTATTCGACACCGTGTACGCGCAAGAGATTGGAACCGATTCCGCTGATATTGGCACCCATGCGGTTGAGCATCAGGCAGAGCTGCTGCACGTATGGCTCGCAGGCGGCATTGTAAATAACGGTTTCGCCTTTCGCCATCACAGCTGCCATTACAATATTGGCGGTACCGGTAACGGATGCTTCGTCGAGTAACATCGTACTGCCTGTTAGTGGCTTGCCGCTCACACGGTAGAATTTCTCTTCGGGCAGGTATTCGAAACGCGCGCCGAGGTTCATGAAGCCTTCGAAATGGGTATCGAGGCGTCGGCGGCCGATTTTATCACCGCCCGGACTGGGAATATATCCTTTTCCAAAGCGGGCAAGCAGCGGACCAACTATCATGATGGAGCCACGCAGGGCTGCACCTTTCTTGCGAAAATCTTCCGTGTAGAGATACTCGAGATCTACCTGGTCGGCCACGAAACGGTAATGCCCTTTGGCCAGGCGTTCGGTTTTCACCCCGAGATCCTGCAGCAATTCGATCAGTTTCTGTACATCCCGTATTTCCGGAACATTCTCAATTTCAACCGGTTCGGGTGTGAGCAGTACCGCACAAAGCACCTGCAGCGCTTCGTTCTTGGCACCCTGTGGATGCAATTCACCATGCAGAGAATGGCCGCCTTCTATGCGAAATATGCTCATGGATTTCAGAATTTGCGGAAACCTTTGTTCCGGCGGTTGAACCTGCCACCGCCCTGGTTGTTGCGGTTTTGTCCGCCCCTTCCTTGCTGCTGCGGTTTATTGAAGCGCTTCACCGGCGGAGAATTGTCTTCGCTCACTTCCAGCTCTTCCGGATTCACTTCGAGTGCTCCTTTGGAAAGAATGCGCAAGTGCTCGGCCAAAACCTGGTTACTCAGGTTTTCATTGTTCCAGCTGCGGCAGCTGTTGTACATGAAAGAGGCGATGGTGTTCACCATTTCGCGTTTCAGCTCGCCATCTTCCATCGAGGCTGCCTTCTGCGCCATCAGCTGCAAGTTGCGGCCGTAAAAACGAAAGCGAATCAGGTTGTCGTTGTAAGGAATGGACTGGGGTTTCTTTTCCAGAGCTTCCTTTTCAGGAATTGGGTAGGGGCTGTCGACATCCAGGCTGAAGTCGCTTAGCACATGCAAATGATCCCAGAGTTTCTGACGGGCATCGGCCTGTTCGCGGAGTGCGGGGTTCAAGGTAAACAACACCTGCACCAGCGAATGAGCCAGGCTCGTGCGGCGTTCCTTATCGGGCAACGAAGCAATATGACGCACATAATCGCGTATGCTGCGGCCATATTCAGAAATATTCAGCGGTTCTCTTTGGGTATTGTAATCGGTTTGCAACATGCTCAGGGCAAAGTTCTACAGGTAGCACAAAAAAAGAAAGCCCTTTTTCAAGGGCTTTCTTAAGATATTGTCAGTTTGGATTAGAACCAGTAAGGTTCACCGTTCACCGGCTTCAGATCCATCGACCAGTCGATGCTGCCGCGGTCTTTGCCAATCACTTTCAGCTGCTTTTCTTTCAACATGATCACGCCCCAGTTCATCGAGCCGCGCACGTTAAAGCTGTCTGCTCCGGTGCTCAGTTCCGGATAAATCTGAATTTTGTCGTGGCGATAGTCGAAAGCCCATTTGCCGTTGTTGTTCATGTCGCTCAACGGGCGTGGACGAGCGCCTTGGTATTGGTTGTAGATGCCGCTGTGCAGTTCGCGCCAGTTGCCTGTGTGCGAAGTGTTGCCAAATTTATCCATGATAACCAGGCCGTAGTAACCGGTGCGGTACAGGTTAATTACGGTAGTGAAGAAAGTGTCGTTGACGGTGGATGTAACATCCTGTCCATTGTAAACGAACTTCTCTACACGCCATTCGTTTGCGATACGGTCACGCTTGGAGCGCAGACTGATACCGGGACCTTCCTCGTACTTACAGGCTGTGAACACAACTCCTGACAACAGGGCCAAGGAAGCGTATCTGATTAGTTTAATCATGATGAATTTTGGTTCAAAAATAGACAAACCGGAATACATAGCAAGCACTTTCGTCGGAAAAATCAGCTATTGCAAACATTTAATCTGTTGATAACGTTCCTAAGCTGTTGCTTCGCTGACATGAACAAAGAAACGATTTCCGGTAAATATATGGCGTGGTTCGCTGAGTTTGGTACCCGTCCGGCTTCTGTAACCGCCTTCTGCAAAAAGAATAAAATCAGTGAAACAGACTTCTACCAGTTTTTCCCATCATTCGAGGCGCTGGAAGCGGATATCCTCTCCGGTTTCGCTGAACAGGCATGGAAAGCGCTCAGTGAACAGGACAGTTTCCGCGATTTCAGTTTCCAGGAAAAAGTACTGGCCTATTTCTTCGCCTTCACTGAGAAACTGACAGAAAACAGGAGCTTCCTGAATACCTGGGCGGCCGCGCATCCCGATCCGGCGGCTGTCATCAAACGCATGCACCGATTCCGCAAGGCCTTTATAAAGGTGGCCGATGATATGGTGAACCCGGCCATAGCGGGTGGTGAACTGTCTGACCGCAAATTCCTCAACCGCATTTACCCGGAAGCACTGTGGCTCAACCTCTTGCTGGTTTTCGGCTATTGGTTCCGCGACCAAAGTGCAGGCTTCGAAGACACGGATGCCTTGATCGAGAAGTCGGTACAGCTAACCATGGAACTTTTCGGACGGAATACCCTCGACAAAGCCGTAGATCTGGGCAAGTTCCTTATCGGCAAAACGCTGTGAAAAACGTAAAAGACAATATTCCCACCGGCAAGGTGGAACGGGCCATGAAGCTCGTAGGAACCGGTGCGCGCATCGGCACCAATTACCTTAAATACTACGCGCGGAAAGCCGTAAACGGAGAAACGAGCAAGGAAACCCTGCACCGCGATAACGCTGAAGACATTTACGAAAGTCTTAGCGAACTGAAAGGCAGTGCCCTGAAACTGGCTCAGATGCTCAGCATGGATAAAAACCTGCTTCCACGTGCCTACACCGATAAGTTTATGTTGTCGCAGTACAGTGCTCCGCCGCTTAGCGCTCCGCTCGTGATGAAAACCTTCAAACAGGCTACCGGCAAGAACCCGCAGGATGTTTTCGATTCATTCGATCTGCGTTCTGTCGCTGCTGCCAGCATCGGGCAAGTACACAGGGCCAGCAAAGATGGAAAAGACCTGGCTGTGAAAATTCAGTATCCGGGTATTGCAGACAGCATCCGCAGCGATCTGCGTCTGGTTAAACCGGTGGCGCTGCGGATGTTCGGTTTGTCAGAACGCGAAATGGCCAAGTATTTCGAGGAAGTTGAATCGAAACTGCTCGAAGAAACAGACTACGAACTGGAACTCCGGCGTTCAACCGAAATCTCCGAACGCTCCGCCCATATCGATGGCCTGCGCTTTGCCCGCTATTATCCGGAATACTCTGCGCGCCGCGTGCTGACCATGGACTGGATGGACGGTTTGCACCTGAAGCAATTCCTCGATACCAACCCTTCGCAGGAAGTGAAAAACCGCATTGCCCAAAGCCTGTGGGATTTTTACGAATTCCAGCTTCACACCCTGCGGGCCATTCACGCCGATCCGCATCCGGGCAATTTCCTGTTCACCTCCGACGGCCAGACCGGTGTGATTGACTTCGGTTGCATCAAGGAAGTTCCGGAAGATTTCTATTACCATTACTTCCCGCTGCTGCTGGATGAAATACATCACCATCCGGAAGTAACCCGGCCGATCCTGGAGTTTGTTGAGATCGTCTTCGGCAATGACGACGATGCTACCCGGCGCGAATTGAGCCAGGCTTTTCTCGACATGACCAACCTGCTTGCGCGGCCCTTCCAGGTAGATCGCTTCCATTTTACTTCCGAATACATCGATCAGATCTACGCAAAAGGGGAAGAAATCTACCAGCTGCCCGAGGTACGCAAACCAACAGAACCCCGCGGCAACCGGCATGCCCTGTATGTAAACCGCACCTATTTTGGTTTGTACACGATGCTGGCCGATTTAAATGCGGAAATCACAATAAACCGCGACACTGCCTGGCGCGATGACCTTCTGAAATACTGGAAACTGCGCTGATCAACCCTCTACGATGCGCAGCTTGGCAAAGCGCAGGATGAGCTTCTTCTCACCGAAGCTGTCGAACACAATGTTCGCCTTCCGGTTTTCACCTTCTCCTTCCATGGAGCTCACTTCGCCGTAACCAAAACGCTGGTGTTGCACACGCATGCCCGCTGCGAGTCCTGAAACATCGCCTTCCACGAAATTCGGATCGGCGATGGGCGGCGGTGCCGGACGGGAAGGTGGCACGGGTGCGTTGCCCTGTTTGCGCTGCAGGCTGTCGAAAAGGTTGCTTCTCTCCTCGCGTTGTTGCATGGCTGCCGGCCGCTGCTGACCGGTCATTTCCATATCCAGGAATTGCCGGTCAATTTCATCGATGAAACGGCTCGGCTCTCCCGGCAACAATTGACCGAAACGGAAGCGGCTGCTGGCGAAGGTGAGCATCAGACGGCGCTCCGCCCTTGTGACGGCCACATAAAACAAACGGCGTTCTTCTTCCAGTTCCTGCCGGCTGTTCAGTGCCATTTGCGAAGGGAAGAGGTTTTCTTCCATACCTACCACATAAACATAGGGAAACTCCAGTCCCTTGCTTCCGTGTATGGTCATCAGGGTTACCGTATCGCGGTTCGGATCGTTGTCTTTCCTGTCGTCGGTATAAAGGGCTACTTCCTGCAGAAATTCCGCCAGACCTTTTTCGTTTTCGCTGGTGTCGTCTTCCACAAACTCCTTCATACCGTTCAGCAGTTCAACAACGTTTTCGTATCGCGATACACCTTCGGTTGTTTTATCTTCAAACAAGAGGCGCATCAGCCCGGTCTGCTTGGAAATATGCAAGGCCAGGTCGTAAGCATTGTGCGTTTTCAGCATAGCCTGGAAACTGCGCATCATCAAACCGAAGTTCTCAAGCGCCACACCCGAAGCTCCCAGAACGGGATATCGCCGCGCCTCACAGGCAATATTGAAAAGCGTGGTGGCGTTTTCTGAAGCCAGAATTACCAGCCTGTCGACGGTAGTATTTCCGATTTTGCGCGCCGGATAGTTGATGATGCGTTTGAAGGCCTCTTCATCATTCGGATTGATCACCAGCCGCAGATAAGCCAACAAGTCTTTGATTTCCTTGCGCTGGTAAAACGACAAACCGCCGTAGATTTTATAGTCGATACCCAATTTGCGCAGGGCCTCTTCAAAGCTCCGCGACTGGGCATTGGTGCGGTAAAGGATTGCAAATGCCTTGTTGGGCAAGCGGTTCCGCGACTTTTCCTCGAAAATATGCTGCGCCACCCAACGGCCCTCTTCGTTGTCGGTTACCGTGCGCACTACCTTGATTTTCTCACCCGCCTCGTTTGAAGTCCAAACATTCTTTTCGAGTTGCTCTTTGTTCCGTTTGATCACCGAACCGGCTGCCTTGACAATGGTTTGCGTGCTGCGGTAGTTCTGTTCCAGACGAAAAACTTTCACTTCCGGATAATCGCGCTCGAAATTGAGAATGTTCTGGATGGTCGCGCCG
>JBKDBI010000347.1:0-2557 GCA_046314695.1 Bacteroidota bacterium
GACGAATACCTGTGGTATACCCAACTCCCTGATGCCCTAAAAGTTCTTGCCCCAAGAGCCATTACCTTTAAGAAAAGTAAATCGCAAGCACGCTTAGAAATGGAACTTTATGGGTATCCTGCCTTGTCGGAATTGTTTATTTTGGGGAACTTGACCTTTGAAGAATGGGAATTGATTATTTTAAGGCTTTTTGAAGTCCAACGTTTGTTTTTGGACTATCACCAGCCCCTCGCCCCTCAAAACTTTGAAGATTTGTATCGCCATAAGACGTGGCAACGTGCCTTTGAACTCGGTCGGCAAAATGCCTATTGGAAAACGCTCTATCACCATAAAATGCTGGTGATTAACGGTAAAACGTATCGTAATATCTCGGCGTTTAAACGCCTACTAAAAGCCGAAGTGGAGCGGTTGATTCAAACTGTTCAAGTCGGCATTATGCACGGCGATTATTGCTTTTCCAACATTTTGTTTGATCCCCATTCCTTCGTCTGCCGATTGATTGATCCACGAGGGCGTTTAAGTGAGCAAAGCATTTACGGGGATCCCCGTTATGATGTGGCAAAACTTCGCCATTCGATTGTAGGCGGTTATGATTTCATCGTACACGGTTTATTTCAATTGAAGGAAGACGGCAATCGTTTTGAATTGACCTTGTCCTGCTATGAATTGCAGGAGCAGTTTACGCAGTATTTCGACGACTTGGTGCGTCAATTTGGGTATCAGTTAAGAGATATTCAAGTCATTGAAGTGCTTTTATTTGCATCGATGATACCGTTGCATAAAGACAATATGCCCCGACAGAAGATTTTTTACCTGAAAACGGTACAATTATTGAATCAGTTATTTGAAGAGGACGTTCACTGACATGAGAATTTGTATTGATTTAGACGGCACGATTTGCGACTTAAAACAGCCCCATGAAAGCTATGCGGATGTTAAACCCAAAGCAGGGGCGAAAGAGATGATTCAACAACTCCGAGAAGAGGGGCATACCATTATCATCCATACAGCACGAAATATGGCGACTTGCGATCATAATGTGGGTAAAGTGCTGAAAAACGTGGGTAAAATCACCCTAGATTGGCTTGAACGGCACGGCATTCTGTATGATGAAATCTTTTTTGGCAAGCCCAATGCGGACATCACCATTGACGATAGAGTCTTGCGTTTTCAAGACAACTGGCACACCTTCACCCCTGAATACCTAGCCAGCCAAGCCAAAGAAAGGTAAGTGCTAATGAATATCGTGATTCCCATGGCAGGGGCAGGTAGTCGGTTTACCGTCGCAGGGTATGACACCCTAAAGCCCTTCATCCCGATTCATGGCAAAATGATGATTGAACACGTTTTAGAATCGCTTTACGTTGAAAACGCCACGACTATTTTAATCGTGCAGGCGTCCTTTTATCAGGATTATCCTGAAGCACTGGACACCTTGAAGCAAAAATTTCAGGTTCACATCATTACCGTAGAACGCTTGACGCAGGGGGCAGCTTGCACGGCGTTGGCGTGCCATGAACTCATCAATACCGATGAACCCGTTGTGTTTGCAGATGCCGACAATTTCTACGCCTCGAATGTGTTTCAAGCCTTTTTGGCGGACGCTCAAGCTCGTCAGTTGGACGGTAGTTTGCTCACCTTTCCAAGCCAGAATCCCTGTTTTTCCTATGTCGAAATGGATGCGTCTGGGTATGCGACACAAACCAAAGAAAAAGAACCGATTTCGTCTCACGCCATTTGTGGGGTGTATCTGTTTAATCGAGGTGCCGATTTCGTCAACTGTGCGATTGATATGATGATTTACGGCGACACCACCAAAAACGAATACTATATGTCCAACGTCTACAATTACGCCATTAAAAAAGGACGGCGAATAGGATGCTTTGATATCCCCGCAGAGGCGTTTCAATGCGTCGGCACGCCTGAACAACTAGAAGCTTTCTTGGCACGGACGGAACGAACAGAGGTGAACACATGAAACAGACCTATGATCTCATCTACTCGCTCGGCACCGACTGTGCCTGTGCGTTGTACATGAATCGCTTTAAATTGAGACGTGTTTCAGGGCCCTTTGACTGGTTGACGCACGCCTTGTTTCACACCCGAATGGAATTGATTTTGACGCATTTTCAGGACTTTATGAATGTAAAGGACCTGAAATTCCTTGAAAAAGATCCAAACGTTTTAAATGACGATATGCATGATTATTACGAAAACGTGGTGACGGACTTTTATTTTTACCACGATTTCAAAGCGGGTTTAGCGCTTGACGCTCAAATAGGAGCGGTTCAGCAAAAGTACGATCGGCGAATTCAGCGGTTTTATCAGCAAATCCACGCCAACAATCGAGTGCTGTTGATTTGGTTGGCTCATAATCAACAAACGGATGATCGACTAATATTGGAATATAGCGAAAAACTTATCTCGTTTTTTCAAAAGCCGATTGATTTTCTCATCATCGAACATGATGCGACCCAAGCGGACGGAGAAATCGAACGCCGTGAACTTTCGAATCATGTGGTGAAGTATCGCTTGTTTAGCTACTGCTATGATGAAA
>JBKDBI010000348.1:0-3267 GCA_046314695.1 Bacteroidota bacterium
CCGGTGATTGAGTAGCCGCAGCGCAGCGAAGGCGTATCGAAATCGAACCCCGGTCATTGAGCGCTTGAAGCGCAGCGGAAAGCAGTCGAAATGATAGGGGTTCGGAGCAACGAAGCCCTGTAAACGCAACCGCTGCGCAGCCCACCGAAGCAGTCCCGACTCCTTCAGTCGGGAAAATCGGGACACGGGATTCACTATGACCTGCCCAAGTATTGAATTGCTTCTTCGCTGCGCAGCAGTCGCGACTCCTTCAGTCGGGAAAATGTGTCCGGGGTTCGGAGCAGAGCCTCCACCGCTGCGCAGCCCACCGAAGCAGTCCCGACTCCTTCAGTCGGGAAAATCGGGACACGGAATACCCTTCTTCCCCAGATTCCTCTCATCGGTCAATACCAGAAACATTGCATCCAAGACCATACCCGCTGAAAAGCTATACTAGCATGGCACTGAGGCAGAAACCGCTGCCACCTGCCTGTTTTCGATGCACTGTTCACCTTGTTCAGGTTGTTGCATACATTTGAAAACATTATACACCAATGCCTGTTTACCCAATAACCTGCGCTCATGGCAGCGAAAGAGCCTTCAAGCTACCCACATTTCATTCGGCTTTTTGTGACCTGTTAAATAACTTAAAAAAAGTAATAGTTTGAGCAGCCGGGCGCACAAGAACAGCAGCAAAGGTGACGTTACAAGCAAGTAATACGCTATTTTGAACCATATCGGCCTATTGGTACCATAACTGTTGAAGGAAATAGACATGAGAAAAAAAGCTATTTACATAATTACACTGCTCAACTTGGCAATGAACACGCATGCCTTTGCTCAGAAACAAGCGTATATCTGGCATTTTGGTGATGGAAAAGCAATTGATTTCAGTAGTGGAAATCCGGTTCAGGTGGCAGGAAGTTCCTTGCAATCTTTCGAAGGCTCTGCTTCCTATTGCGATTCTTTGGGCAGTCTGCTTTTTTATACCAACGGCGGAGGTCGCGAACCATTGTTAAGCGGTCAGGACGGCGGTCATATATGGAATAGAAGCAATGCTGTCATGTACGATATGATGGGAACAAAAGGCGGGGGATTCAGTGCAGCGCAGTCTTCTGTAATTTTTGAAGCTCCGGGAAAGCCTGGAGTTTACTATGTTTTTACCATGGATGAATTCGAGTATTATGTTGGTGCATCTCCTGCTGTCCTTGCAGCTCAGCCTTTGGGTCGCGGACTTCGATATTTTACGGTGGATATGAATCTGAATGGCGGTTTCGGTGGCGTGGTGCTGGCAGATCAGCCGGTTTACCAACCCTCTTGCGAAGGACTATGTGCGATTCGCCATGCCAATAAAAGAGATTACTGGATACTGATAAATCAGGATTCTACAGGTATCGGTATTTACAAGGTCGCACCGTCAGGAGTCAGTTTTATAAGTAATTACAAGGCTGTTGGAGGGAATGGCGGTATCATTAAAGCTTCTCCTGATGGTAAAAATGTTCGTATCCTTAAATATTTGCTAGATTTCGACAACAATAGCGGAACCATTTCGAATCCAATAGCATTCACCAATCCCGGCGAGTATTTTGAATTTTCTCCCAATAGCAGATTTCTTTATGAAATAGCGAATTACTCCGTTCTGAAATACGACTTACAGGCAGCATCCATTCCAAATTCTGCAACATCTATTGGAACCATCAATTCGGATTTAGGAACCGCAATCGGGCAAATGCAACTGGGCCCCGATGGTAAGATTTATTATCTGACTTCAAACCCAGGTCAAAATTCAATGACACTGGCAAGAATCAACTGTCCCAATACTTCCAGTGCAGCTTTACAACCGGCAGTTTTAAATTTCCCCGGTTCATTTTTGGGCTTGCCTAATTTTCCAGCCTGGCTATTCGAAAATTACGACTCCACATTTGTTTCATTAGGACCTGATACGATTAGACTGTGCGATGTTGGTGGATCTTACACTTTAAACGCGCTGAATCCCGGAGCATCATACCTATGGTCGAACGGAGCAACTACGCAAACCATTACAGTCAATACTCCCGGAACTTATTCAGTTACTGTCAATGGACCATGCGGTGTCGCTAAAGATCAAATTGTGATTGTAAACTGTGATACGTCCAAAAATCAAAAACCTGACAGCATACAGAATTGTCGGTTAATTGTTCCAAACGCATTTACACCAAACAGTGATGGCTTCAACGATGCTTTTTATCCATTTAGCCTCTGTACATTTCAACATTATGAATTCTTAGTGTTCAATAGATGGGGAGAAGTAGTTTTCAAAACATCAAACCCAACAGAAAAATGGGATGGAAAACATAAAGGTGTCGACCTTTCTTCTGGTGTTTACGTCTATTTGATAAGATACAAATTCCCAAAGCAACCGACTAAAACTGCTTCTGGGTCCATTACCCTTACAAGGTGACGACTGATGAAAAAACGACGTATAATGGCAGCTTTCAACAGGCGGGGATGCCGTTCTCCTTCAGCAGCTCCATGGCCAGGGGCGCGACGGGCACCTCGGCATCCATGTTCACTGCCGGAACAGCTTTCTCCGGTGTTATGGCCGGCGTAACGGCGGGAGCGCTTTCTTTTTCGCTTCGGTGGCGGCGGGTTTCGCTGCTGCGGGCGTTCCTTCCGGTTTGGCCAAATCGGTATCTACGCAGGCCACGACCGAGGCCAGGGCGATGGTATAGCCTGGGTTGCCGATCAGTTTGGCAAGGATACCGGCGGAGGTAGCATTCACCTCGAAGGTTGCCTTATCGCTTTCAAATTCAGCGATCGGATCATCCATTTCCACTCATCCGCCCTCTTTGCGCAGCCAATTGGACAGGGTTACTTCACTGATGCTTTCTCCCGGCGAGGGAACGATGATTTCTACAGCCATGATCGGTTTCCGGGCGCAGCGGTACGAAATGCATTCCGGTGATTGAGTAGCCGCAGCGCAGCGAAGGCGTATCGAAATCGAACCCCGGTCATTGAGCTGCCGTTGACGACGCAACCGCTGCGCAGCACAGCGAAGCAGTCCCGACTCCTTCAGTCGGGAAAATCGAACCCCGGTCATTGAGCGTCACGAAGTCTCGCTCGCGGTCGATAAAGCCCGGTGATTGAGCGGTCGGAGCTCAGCGGAGACCAGTCGAAATCGGGACACCGAATACAATGCGGCCCAAGATTCCCGGGCAACATCTGTCACCGACAAGACATTTAATCTACTTCAAATGAGAAACATGAGCCTGGTAAATTTTCTTCGACAAAATGGAGACAACGGTTCGA
>JBKDBI010000349.1:0-5635 GCA_046314695.1 Bacteroidota bacterium
GACTGCCACTTGGCCGGACTGAGCAATCCGCGCAAATCAGAGAAGTAGCGCGGCATATTCAGGTAGGCAAACACCGAACGCGTTTTGGAAAAGGTGGATGAAAAGGCCTGGAAATCGGTCTCTTTGTCCAGCGTTTGCCCGTTTACGTAATCGTCGATCGTTTGCAGCAGCGTGCGCGGATCGTCTGAGAAAACCACATAATCGCCCAGGAAGGTGTAGAAAGGCTTTTCAATCTTGCCGAACAATTTACCGAACAAGAGCCTGAACAATCCTTTGGCTTCCAGATAGCGCACTTCGTGGTCCTTGTACATGTAGTTCTTGAACTTGAGCGGGGTGCGGCGGCGGATCATCTTCTCGATATGGTCCAGGTTGCTCTTGGCGAGTTCCATGGTGCGGGGCCGGATGGCGATTACCTTATGAATTTTGCCGCCGATCACCCGGTCTTGCCTGTATTCCGCCATGGTCACTTCCCTGCCGATCCAGCTCAGGATATGGTCGTTGATCCGGATATTGAGCAGCCGTTCAACTGTTTTCTGGGATGCGGTAAACTGCTCGGCTGATTCGGCGTCCTGATCCATTACCTGCCGGAGGTTGCTGTAGAAGGCGGCGAAATCGCTGAAACCCATCGACAACATGAAGGCGGTATGCTTCGACAACACCTTTTCGGCTTCGGTTTCAGCGCTGCCGGAGCGTGAAAGGGCGCTGAGGTAGGTGGAAATGGAATCGTTGATATTGGTGCGGCCTTCGAAATCGATCCGGTCGCCTTCGAAATCGGCATGGGTGCCGGAGAAATACATAGACGACAACAGCTCGCGCGGAATGGAACCGGGTTCCATGTAGGCAGCCAGGTAGGCGGGCAGGCGTTCGTAATTCAGGAAGAAACGGCAGAGCCCTCCGGCCGGGGTTTCATTCAGCACCTGGGTGAAGTGCACATTGTTCTTTAGCTTCGGTTCTGCATATTCGGCCAGGCTCTTTTCAATAATTCCTTTGGTATAGCTGCAGAGCAGGCGGTTGGCCACGAAACAGAGGGTGAGGGTGGATTTATCGTTGGCATTGTAGAAACCATACAGGGTATGCTCGCCCACTTTTTCCTCGCTGAAGCGGAAGCCACCTTGTTTGAGCAGGCTCAGGATTCCGGTTCGGATGGGTTCGAGCTTGGCACCCTGCTGCATATCGGCGATGTAGAGAAAATCGTAATCTTTGGCTGAAGTCATGTGCGCCGAGATAATCAGGTTGCGCTTGCCAAAGGCCGAGAAAAGGGTTGCGTTATCGGCGATGATCGCATCGAGGCCATCGGCGAGTTTACCGATATCACCGAGTGGCGGGAAGCCTTTCAGGTGTTGCCACATATTGCTGGCGCTGAAGCTTCTCCATGCTTCGACGGGTTCATCGGTTTCGACAATGAATACGGCATCGGAGGGAACCATGCTGAATGCATCGGCGTCGATACCGGAGGCATTCCAGTATTTGTAGCCGAACCAGCCGGCGCCGCCGAGAAGGCCCAGCAAGGCAATCCAAAGCAATTTGCGTTTCATGGCGGCAAAATACATCAGCGGGGTGAAAGCCGGGTAAACGCCGTTGCTACACTCAGACCGCCCGTTGTTCAAAAGAAGCGGGGGTATTTATACGAAACCCCTGTCCCTTTACATTTGTTTAACAGCGACAGGTGCCAAACTTAAAACGCTTCGTATTATGTTTGCGCCCTTACAAGCAAAGAAAAATAACACCAGTTATGAGCACAACCGCTTCACAAAAAAAGAGTTCCGGTGATGGCCTGAAGAACCTCTTCGCCGGCGCTTCCATGTTGTTTGCCCTTTTGCTGGGCATCCTGATTTACGTATTCATCATGGGTGATCCCAAAAACTTTGAAGGGGGCGACCCGATCAAAGGCCATCCGCTTAACTTCCTCGGCATCATCCACAAAGGAGGTGTTGTAGTACCGATGCTGCTGGCAGTCAACCTGATCGTAATCATTTTCAGCATTGAACGGATAATCACCATTGCCAAGGCAAACGGCAAAGGCAATATTTCAGCTTTCGTAAAGAAAATCCAGGCGCTGTTGGGCGATAACCGCATCGACGAGGCCATCAACGCCTGCGATCAGCAGCGCGGATCGCTCGCCAATGTGGTGCGCGCCGGCCTGAACCGTTACAAGCTGGTTACCAAAGACGCCAGCATGGACAACGATTCCAAGGCAGCCGCTATCCAGAAAGAACTGGAAGAAGCAACTACACTGGAACTTCCCATGCTCAGCAAGAACCTGGTAATCATCTCTACCTGTGCATCTATCGGTACGCTGATCGGTCTGATCGGAACGGTATTCGGTATGATCAAGGCGTTTTCGGCACTGGCCAGCCAGGGTTCACCCGACACCGTAGCACTGGCGACCGGTATCTCTGAAGCACTGATCAACACGGCCTTCGGTATCATCGCGTCTACGCTGGCGATTGTAGCCTACAACTACTTCAGCAACCGCATCGATGGCATGACGTACAGCATAGATGAAGCCAGCTTCACTATCGTACAGAATTTCCATGCAAAACATTAATCGGAGCGTTTACCTTTTGTTTCACACAGGTATAAACTAACAGAAAAAGGCGATGCCGAAGATCAAAATGCCAAGGTCGAGTCCTTCACTGGACATGACCCCCATGGTTGACCTGGCGTTCCTGTTGGTTACCTTTTTCATGCTGACTGCGTCGTTCCGTCAGGTAGAACCGGTGGTGATTGAAGCCCCCAGTTCGATTGCGGAAGACTTGTTGCCGGAGAATGTAGTCCAGGTAACAATCGACAAAGACGGCAGGGCGTTCTTTGGAATGTCAGGCTTTGAAGTGAGGAAAAACACTTTGCGCCAGATTGCGGAAGAATTTTCGCTGAAACTCGACGAAGATCACTACCAGAAGTTTGCTGGTATGAACATGTTCGGAGTGGATACGCGTCAGCTTCCCCAATACCTCATGCTCAGCGAAAGCGAACGTGAGAATCTGGGCTCAAAAGGGATTCCTTATGATAGCACGAACAACCAGCTTAAAACGTGGATAGACCTGGGGCGCCGTGAGGCAGCCAAGGAATACCAGCGCCTGAAAGAGGAAGCCAAGGAGCGGAACCGACCCTTTAAAGACGACGGTCTCCGTTATGCCATCAAGGCAGACGGAAAAGCCCCGTACGACAAGGTGAAGGCGGTGATTCAGATTTTTAAGGATCTGAACATCTACAGGTTCAATATGATAACCAACGTTGAAGAGGAACCTAAAATCTAACCCTACACTATGGCTGAATTAAACGCCGGCGGCGGTGCCGGACATGGTAAACACGAAAAAAAGCGGGCCAAGAAGCTGAGCACCCGCGTAGATATGACCCCACTGGTCGATCTCGCGTTCCTGCTCCTCACCTTCTTCGTACTCACTGCAACCTTCAACAAGCCCAAGGTGATGGACCTGAACTTTCCTTATGACAAGGAAGACGCCAACGATGTGAAATCGGAAGTGCGGAACGGTATCACCCTGATTGCTTCCGGCAACGATAAGCTGTATTACTACTCAGGTGGGCTCGATAAAGACCCAAAACTCACTGAGATCAGCTACAAGGCGGATGGCTTGCGCAAACTGCTCCTCGAGCGGAATGCCGAAGTGGTGAGTCAGATTAAGGCGCTGGGCGAAAAGGCGCAAAAGACCAAAATGGCCGATACTACCTTTAAACGGGAAGTGGTTAAAATCCAGAGTTTCCCCGATGCACTGGTTGTTCTTATCAAAAACGACGACAAAGCCGTTTACAAGAACATCATTGACATTGTGGACGAGCTCAACATCACGAAAGTCGGAAGATTTGTCGTGGTGGATGAACTCGACCCCAAGGAGAAACTAATGCTGGAACAAATAAAAACCAACCCATAAAAACGTACCACTATGGCCACGAAAATGTTTGACAACTGGACCGATCCGCTGAGCGAAAGCCGGAACGAATTGGTCTTCGCCACCAGAAACCGCGAGTACGGTGCCTATGTACTGCGCCGTGGTTACCGGAAAACAATGATCATGGCAATGATCATTTCCGGGGCATTCTTCCTGCTCACCGCTGCAGCTCCGAAGATTCTGAGCTCGCTGAACAAGCAGGAAAAGAAGAAGAAGTTCCGGGTGGATAACATCGTGCTCGAAGCGCCCAAACCGCTGAAAGACGAGCCCGAGCCTCCACCGCCGCCACCACCGCCACAACAGGAACCTCCCAAAGTGGAAACCCAGAAGTTCGTGGTGCCTGTCATCAACGAGGAAGCCGTAGATCCGGAACCTCCGCCGGTGCAGCAGGAAATCAATACCAATATCGGTAAAGAAGACCAGGAAGGCGAAAAGGACAATACCCAAAGCATGAGCGGTTCCGGCGTCCCTACAGAAGCCGAACCCGAAGGTCCGCTCGAAGTGGTACAGGTGCAGGCCATGCCCAAAGGCGGTATCAACAAGTTCTATCAGTTCGTTCAGGAGAAATTTGAGTATCCCGAGCGCTGCCAGAGCGAAGGTATCAACGGCTATGTGCTCCTGAAGTTTGTGGTGGATGTGGATGGCAGCATCAGCGATGTGAAGCCCATCGAAACCACCGCCGACTGCCCGGAATTCACCAAAGAAGCCATCCGCGTGCTGCTCGCCGCTCCCAAGTGGACTCCCGCGCAGAACGGAGGCAAACCGGTGAAGGCCTACCGCAAAATCCCAATCAAACTCGAAGTAGCGGAAGAAGACTATTAATCAACTTCCCTTCCCTCAAAACCCCTGCCCTGAAAAAGCAGGGGTTTTGTTTGAAAGGGCCGCCTGAAAATCTTCGCTGCACGAAACACAAATAAACCCATCGCATGCACCGACCTAAACCCAAACCGCGCAATCCACTGCTCCTCGCCCGCCGTATATCCGTTATGGCAGGCGCCTTGATGGGCTGTGTATTCTTCGGCATGGGCCTTGCCTTGCTCCTCTCCCGCGATTTCATCCCCGAAGCACAACCGCCCTACCGCGCCTACGCCGCATGGGTACTGCTCATCTGGGGCGGCTTTCGCCTGTTCCTCACCTACCTGCGCTTCCGCGCCCTGCAACAACAAACCCCAGACGATGAAATATAGCCTCCCGATCCTCCTGCTCTTCTTCGCTGCCTGCGGCGGTCAACCCCAGGTTCCGGTTGAACAAGATACCCCACTCGACGGCAGACTCGCCATGGCTTTCGAACCCGGCGACAGCCCCAGCCTGCAAGCCCAGGTTGATCTCTTCGAAGGCATCTACCGCGCTGCCGACATCCAACCCGTTTACATGGCACAAAACCGGATCATCGAATCGCTGCTCAACGACAGCATCCGCGTGGGATTCATTCACCGTAACCTCAGCCCCGCCGAAGTGGCCATGTTTGAAAGCCAGGGCAAGAAACCGCGCGTTACCTTCCTCGGCCGTTCTGCTCTCGCACTCATCAGCGCACAAGGCAGTGCTGACAGCCTGACAGACCTCGATGCCCTCCGCGCCTCCTTCACAGGAGAGAATGGCAAATACCTCGTATTCGATCGCACCGGCAGCGCCGCCTTTACCCAGGTGCGCGATTCGGTCTGCGGCGGCGCCAAACCCGGATCACGCGTGGTGGCAGTCGGAAGCTATGCCGCTGTGGTGGATTA
>JBKDBI010000350.1:0-2288 GCA_046314695.1 Bacteroidota bacterium
TTTGAAAGCATCCGCGATCTGCTCGGTGATCTGCCGGTCGAAGTGCGTTTGCTTACCGGTTCCACCACCAAAAGGGCCCGCGCCGAAATCCTCGAAGGCCTGCGCAATGGGCAGGTGAAGATTCTCGTCGGCACGCATGCACTGCTTGAAGGCGATGTGCAGTTTCAGCAGCTGGGTATGGTGGTGATTGATGAACAACACCGCTTCGGTGTGGCCCAGCGCGCCAAACTCTGGGGCAAGGGGAATCCGGTGCCGCACGTGCTGGTCATGACCGCCACGCCCATCCCGCGAACGCTCGCCATGACGGCATACGGCGACCTCGACCAGTCTGTAATCGGTGAATTGCCTAAGGGCCGCAAGCCGATTCGAACAGTCTACAAGCGCGATGGAGAAAGGCCTTCCGTGATGCAATTCGTGAAAGAACAGATCGATGCCGGACGGCAGGCCTATTTTGTGTTTCCGCTCATCGAGGAAAGCGAGAAACTCGAACTGAAAGACCTGATGGCGGGTTTTGATATGGTCAGCGATTGGTTCCCCACGCCGCGCTACCAGCTCAGCATCGTGCACGGTAAAATGAAACCCGAGCAGAAGGAGGCCGAAATGCAGCGCTTCAAGCGCGGTGCCAGCCAGGTGATGGTAGCTACCACGGTAATCGAAGTGGGAGTGAACGTGCCGAATGCCAGCGTGATGGTGATACAGGATGCTGATCGCTTCGGCCTGTCGCAACTACATCAGTTGCGCGGCAGGGTTGGGCGCGGCGCCGAACAAAGCTATTGCATCCTTATGTCGCGGGAAGGAATATCCGAACATGCCCGTAAGCGCATCGATACGATGTGCCGCACCAACGACGGATTTGAAATCGCGCGGGTAGACATGGAACTGCGCGGCCCCGGCGATATCGAAGGCACGCGGCAAAGCGGGATGCTCGATCTGAAGGTGGCCGATCTGATCAAAGACGAAGGTTTGCTCGAAATCGCCCGGCTCGAAGCGGTAAAACTGCTGAATGCAGACCCCGATTTGCTGCAGGAAGCGCATCGGGCCCTGCTCTTCAAGCTAGTCGCCCGGCAAGGCGGCAATATCTGGAACCGGGTGCTCTGAGTATCATTTCTGATACACCCAAAAACAGCCGCTTACCGGAACCTCACTGCCATCTACTTCGCGCGGACTGTCTTTAAAACAGATTTCATCCACTGCTTTGAAACCGTCTGAAATCAAGGCGTTACGCACCTCTGCTTCCCCGTATAGAACAAAACCATGGGCTGAAAAGGGGAATTGCCGCATCACTGCAGCCGGCCGGAAACCAAGCAGCAGCCTCCCTCCGGGTTTCAGCGATTCAAGCCAGAGTCGGAACAGCGCCTCCAGATCGTCCATGAAGTAAATCGTATTCACGCTAAGGATTACATCGCATGAATCCGGCTCGTACAACACCGGATTGCGCGCATCGCCTGCTGTGAAGCTGGTTTGGTCTTCTCTGTCCTTTAATGTTACCTGACAAATCGCCAGCGCATCCGGACTGTAATCGAGCGCGTGGTAGTGCAAAGACGGATTCGCCTTCAGCCAGGGCAGCGCGTGGGCGCCATTACCGGGACCAATCTCCAGCAGTTTTAGTTCACCCTGTTCCGGTAATTGGCTTTCGGCGTGGTAGTAAAACAGCGCGTTGAGCTGCTCCATGCGCGCGGTAGTAGCCAGCGCTTCAGCACCTTCCGGTTTCCGCAATTGCCTGGCGTATGCCTCCGGATCCATGGTTGGATCAGTTGACGGTACGCGATACCTGTCCGCCCTTGTAGAAAACGATGCGCTGAACCGTTTCACCTCCTTGCACCAGGGCAGCAGACTGACTCAGGTAACCGCGGCCGGGGAAAAGTTCCACTTTGCGCTTTTTTCCGCCTTTCAGCTCGATGATCGCATGCGTTTCTCCGGACTGAGCAGCTACGCGTTTCCAGCTGAGCGTTGGTTTGAAAGCGCGGAGCGGACCATTGTTCTCTGCAGCGAGGAGCTTGATTTGCTCTTTATCGCCAAAAGCAATCAGCGATTTGCCGTCGCCCGGCACCACAAATCCGCAGGCGCGCCCATCGACAGCCTTGTACTTGCCGCTGCCATCGTTCACCAATACGAGTCCGTTCAGGGCATTGTCGTAACCAAACTCAACGCGGGTGGTATAATGGTTGCCGACGCAAATGATGTCTTCGGCACCGTCGCCGTTCACATCGAGATTCAGCATCCCATAGAGGGGTGCAGCCTGTGCTTCTGCCGGCAGGGTTTCCACACTGAAGCTGCCGCCGTTGTTC
>JBKDBI010000351.1:0-2153 GCA_046314695.1 Bacteroidota bacterium
AACGCCGGATTGGTGTACACCGCCGATTTGAGGTATTGGTTGAAATACAAGTCCTGAGCCTGAAGGCCGTTCCAACACAAAAGCAAGCTGAGTAAGGGAATGCGCTTCATCGTATCAGGCTGACTTTTCCGGTATGGGTTACGTATTGCTGGGTGCCTTTGAGCCGGGCGCGCAGCCGGTAGGTATAAGATCCGCCCGGCACCTGTTCGCCCGAAGCAGTGCGGCCATCCCAGCGCTGCTGGTTGGGCGAGGCGCGGAAGACCACGGCGCCCCAGCGGTCGTAAATCGTGAATTCCTCCACATCGAATATCGATGGCATGCCGAAGCCTTCGTTCAGGTTGTCGGTATTCGGGGTGAAAGCCGTCGGCATGATGTCTTCAGGCAGCAGTACCACGGTGAAATAGGCGGTGTCTTCTCCTTCGCAGCCTTTGCTGTTGCGGGCGGTCACTTTCACGGTGCCCGATTCGGTGAAGATGCCGCGCGGCCTTTCGCTGTTGCCGGGGCCGAAGACGGTGCCGGGCGTCCAGTTATAGGTATAGCGTCCGGCCGGGAACACCTCGGCTTCGAGGTCGTGTACCATGCCGTACATGGTCAGGCGGTTGCCGCGGATTTGTACGGTGATGGGGTCGGGTTCGTCGAAAGTTACCTCGGCCGAATCGCTGCAGCCGCGGAAATCGCGCACTACGACGCGGTATTGGCCGGCCGGCAGGTTGCTGGCGTTGGCGGTAAACTGGGGCGGATTGCTGTTCCAGTTCCAGCTGTATGGCGTAGTACC
Source organism: Bacteroidota bacterium (assembly GCA_046314695.1). Classification (GTDB taxonomy): domain Bacteria; phylum Bacteroidota; class Bacteroidia; order NS11-12g; family UBA955; genus REEB481. Next base: position 776 of record JBKDBI010000351.1, read on the forward strand.
TCCGCTGGTCACGGTATTGGCTGCGGCGTCGCTGAGGCGGTAACAGCTTACCGGGAAGGTCTGGGTGATGCGGATGCGCAAGGGAACAGGTTCGCGCACCAGGGCAGAAGCGGTGTCGGTGCATCCTTTGCTGTCGCGCACGGTTACGAGGTAGCGGCCCTGGCGCAGGCCGAGCGCATCGGGTGTTCGTTGCGCAGCGGGGTCATTCCAGAGCCAGGTGATGGGTGCTACGCCTCCTGAAGCGGCAGAATACAAGGCGCCATCGCTGCCGCCAAAGCAGGCGATCTGATCCACGCGGGTGATGGCTACGTCGAGCCGTTCAGGTTCAGCAACCGATGCCTGGAGCGAATCGCTGCAGCCGTAGATATCGCGCACCACGGCTTTATAGGTTCCGCGGCGCAGGTTGATGGCCGTGGACGCCAATTGACCGAAGGGATCGTTCCAGCGCCAGCGGTAACCGCCGCTGCCGCCGCTCGCGGTGGTGTGAAGACGACCGTCGTTGCCTCCGAAACAGCGCACACTGTCGTTGCCGCTGAGGCTGATGCGCACCGGTGCAGGCTGGAATACGCTGCCCATGGCCGTGTCGCTGCAACCATATACGTCGCGCAGGGTGGCGATATAGCTGCCGGGCCGCAGGTTGCCGGCGATGGATGTGCGTTGCGCTGCAAGGTCGTTCCATTGCCAGCGGTATCCGCCCGAACCGCCGCTGCCGCCTGCTTCAAGGGCACCGTCTGTTCCGCCGAAGCAATTGACGCTGTCGCTGCGCAGGATAAAGGCGAGCAATTGCACGGGTTCGTTAACCGTGGCGTTCATGGAGTCGCGGCATCCGCGGATATCGGTCACCCGCACGCGGTAGGTTCCGCGGCGCAGATTCGATGCCCGGGTTCCGGTTTGCCGTGCCGGATCGGTCCAGCTGAAGCTCAGCGGACCCCGACCTTGTTGCACACGCACCTGCAAACTGCCATCGCTGCCGCCGAAGCAGTTCACGCTGTCAGACAGGATGCTTAGGATCATCGGCAAAGGCGCATGCACGGTAGCAGTTGCCGAATCGCGGCAGCCTTTGCGGTCGGTCACGCGGACGCGGTATACGCCGGGGAAGAGATTGGAAGCCAGTGCTGTGGTTTGCCTGAACTGGTCGTTCCACAGGTATTGATAGCCGCCGTTGCCGCCCTGTGCCTGGGCCATGGCGCGTCCGTCGCTGCCGCTGAAGCAGCGCACGCTGTCCGTAAAGCTGATCGTTGCCAGCAGGCGTGTTGGTTCTGCAACAAAGCGGCTGATGGTATCGCTGCAACCTTTGGCATCGCTGAGGCTAACGAGATAGCGGCCGCGGGCGAGGTTGATGGCGGTCTGGCTGCGCTGTGTCGCCGCGTCGTTCCAG
>JBKDBI010000352.1:0-3120 GCA_046314695.1 Bacteroidota bacterium
ATCGCCGAGCTTCAGCGGATGGTTGAAGAAGAGGATGATGCTGGCTGTGATATTCGACAACAATGACCACTGGGCGAAGAAAGCGATGCCCAGGGCCGTGAAAATCGTACCCGCAAAAACCGCCACGCGGCGCTGCTCCAGCCCCCAGACACTGGCCGTCAGCACCAACACGCCGATGGCCAGGAAGAGGTTGATGGCCTTGATGATGATCTTGCGCCGGGTGCGTTCGAGGTGCGCTTTTTTGAGCGTGTTGTTGATGAGCTTACGCGAAACCAGCAAAGACACCACATACAAAACCAAAATAATGCCGGTCTCCAGGATGCGGATATGTTGGAGTTCAAATTCCATACGATTTGCGCGAAACTACTGCATACCAACAGCTTTCCTGCGAGACTCGGCCGCCGTGCTACAGTCCGCTTTTTGTAAAGATGGACTGGCTTTTCCGGGTATGCCAGATTAAGTTCCATCTGAGTCCCGCACCTGGAATTCGTTGTAAGAGCCAAAAAGCCTACTCCCAATAACCAACAGAATCAGGTGTTTCTATTCCTTGATCATCCCCAAAAATGCATTCCGGACTGTCATTCCGGAATTAGAACTTTCTGAGATATCCTTACAACGATAAATTCAGCCGGGTGCAGCACTGCCAAGCCAATTTCAATATGCATGATGCCTTCCAATATATCCCGGGCCGTCATGGTTTGCCCCAACCCTACGCGTACAACAAATGCCTCGGCGGGTTTTGCGCCAACCAATGCGCCGGCACGCCATTGTGAAGTCAGGAAGTCTTCAACCACACCGCGCACTTTAACCCAGGTGTTAGCGTCGTTCGGCTCAAAAACAAAAGATTCAATGCCCTTTGCAATTGACTCTTTGACCATATTCATGAAACGACGTACTGAAACATAGCGCCATTCATTGTCGTTGCCCGCCAAGGTTCGCGCGCCCCAAATCAATATGCCTTTACCGGGGAACCGGCGGATGGCGTTGATGGATATACCAGTATCAATATGGACGTTCAAATCGCTCTGCATGTTGTCATCTATGGCCGTCTTTAAAGCAACTACATTGTTCAACGCCACGTTCGCAGGCGACTTCCAGACCCCGCGACTGGCATCAACCTGCGCATACACGCCGGCTACAGCACCACCCGGAGGGATTGTATAACAGGCTTTCTCCACAGCATCCATGATTGACTTTAATTCCGGAATCATGTTGTTCGCGGATGCTTCAACCGATTCATAGATAGACCTGGACAGCTGCACTGCAGATTCAATAGCCCCGCTCAAGGCGAATAAGAGCAGGGATATGTCCGTTAGATGGGGAGCTATTCTCGACTTGTTATCCGTACCTGTGGTATAATATGTATGACTGTTTTCGGGGATTTTAATGCCGGTATCTGACCCTATGGTTATAACCCTCCCTTTTAGGGACGGATATCTGTCGCCAACCATGGTCGACAACCTGCCAGCCAGTGAATTCAGCGTGTTGCCCAGCAGCGTCTGAAGTTCATGTTGCAATGAACCGGGACCAGCATGATCATTCAAACGGATGGCGCCATTGCCCGAAGGCGTTTCATGTTCGGCAATGTCACGTAAAAAATCAATACACTTAACACTAAACAAGAATAGCGCGTTTAATGCACTGTTGTTTTGCGTATCCGTTTTTGCTGCTTTCAGCGCGGTGAATAAGGATTCCAACTTTTCAGAAATACTGGCTGCACCGGCTTTCAATGTGTTTAATTCAGCTGCTATCTTCTGAATGTCGGCACTCAAATTGGTAAGTCGGTTTGCCAACGCAATGGCTGTGCGGTTTGTCGAAGGAATCAAGGCCGACAAGGCAGTCCGGGTACCCGAAACGTATATTTTATCGTGATAAACGGCGTAAGCAACCGCTTGCCGCAAATTGGCTTGTATCCACGGTGTATAGGCGGCGCCATACCCGAGTGCACGCTTTCCGATACCCTTTCTGAAGTCTGAAACAGCATCCCGCCAATCGACATTTCCGTCTTCCCGCAAATCCAATAGGCAGAATCGGTCTTGTTGCTTTTCACACTGCATTAGCATTGCCTGATAAAGCGCATGCATGTCGTTTTGCGTCATGCCTGCCGCATCCGGTGCCAGCAGCAAGGTTGTCTCATCTTGCTGTGCAATCGCTTCCAGACCGCGTTGAAAGTCTGCCCATGCAATCGCCTGGGTATAATCACCAACCGAAACAATATAACAATCCCCTCCCCCATTGGCATAAAACATCCGCAGGCTCTCGTACAGGTAATATCGGCGATGGAAAGCGACAGACGAAACTTGATTCGCCGGGTTCAAATGCACAGCGGCAATGTCATGCGAAGGTGCAGCTCCGAATAAATCGCCATATTCCTTTATGGAGCCGATCCTGACGGGTTTGTATAACAGCGTTTCTGCTCCTCCCTTTCCGGCTTTTTCCGTATACCCGATAAAAGCCGGTACAGCGGTTTCCACTTGTGCTATGCTCAACGGTAAAGGCCGGATTTCCTCAATATACACACCGGGTGTTTGGGGTTGTTCTTCCATCGTTACCTGTTTGTAATGGTGTAATTTAACCCCAAACATGCATTGAAATATCTATTCCGGCGCAAAAGCCCTGAAGTTTCTGACGTAAATTGGAATTCGGATGGCTATTACAAGGGGCTATTGACCATCGCAACGGATATCCAATGCACAACTGTGCAAGTTTTTAGTTGTATACAACGTTAATCTACCATTCACCTCTCTATCCACCGTAACCAGTGGAACTGAATTCAGTACCAATTCATCTCTCTGGTTTCCCCGAAAGAAAAAGTCAGTGCAGGCAGGACTCAACCACCGCCGCCCGGTCATTGAGTAGCTGGAACGAAGTGAAGGCCCCGACTGTAGCGAAGCGTTGGGGAAATGTGCCGGGTGCATTTCGACTGCGCTCCGTTGCACTTCGCGCGCTCAATGACCCTGCTTCCTGCCTATCACCGCCACCGCCTTCTGCAATACCATCGAATTGGGTACGGTGATGATCTCGCCGTTCTCCGTGCGCAGGTGCACGAAGAAATACGCGAGCTCCGTCACTTCCCCTTCAAAAGGATAATCCTTGTCTAGCACGCGGATCGTATCGCCG
>JBKDBI010000353.1:0-15223 GCA_046314695.1 Bacteroidota bacterium
TTGAAGGGAGCCACAGGTGTTCATTGTTGCCGCAGCGGTTACAGAACACACCATGCTTATCCCGCAAATTCTTCCACAAAAGTACACAGCTTTCTTCGGTGTTGTAAGTTTGGATAAAAGTAACAAAGTCCATAATTAAAAATGATTAGGATACAGGCGCAATATAGGGGTCGAAATACACACCGCAAAGGCATAGAGTCGGCTTGCGCCTAATCTGGCCCGAAATTACACGCTTATAAACGTTTAACTAATAATTTATAAAATTCACATAGCCCTCATCCCCCATCTCTTCCTCGCCTCCAGCACCCCCTCATCCAAATCCCGCATCTGAATTTCGTCACTGGTTCAATCGCCCATTCCGACAGCCTTCGGAATAGAAATTCCCCAAACGACAGACAACAGACTTCAAACAGGAAACCAATAACTCCTGTTCATCTTCGGTTCTTTTTGGATTCCGAACCCGAATAGGTTTTCTAATGCATGATTTGAGATAATATCTTCGTGACTGATGGTGACTAGACCCTGATTTATGACCACCCCACTCCTCCGCTCCTGGCAGGCCTCCGACCTCGAAGACCTCTGCTGCCGGGCCAACGACGACCGCATCGCACGCTTTATGACCGATGCGTTTCCCCACCCGTATTCCTCGCTGGATGGATTGCGGTTTCTCACCCTGGCCATGTCTTCCCCCGAACGCTTCCGCGCCATTGTGATGGCGGACCGCGCGGTGGGCGCTATAGGCCTGCATCCGCAAGGCGATATCCTCAGCCGGAATGCGGAGCTCGGCTATTGGCTTTCTCCTGAGTTTCACGGGAAGGGAATCATGACCCGGGCCGTGGGCGAAATGGTGGCGCATGGTTTTGCAACACTGCCGGTCCACCGGATCTTTGCCCGTCCGTTTTCCAACAATCCGGCTTCGATGCGCGTATTGGAAAAAGCCGGCTTTTTGCTTGAAGCACGGTTGCAGGGCACCATCCTCAAGCGCGACGAAGTGCTCGACGAACTTATCTATGGTATCCGCAGACCTGCCTGATTGGCCGGCTGCGATGTGCTGGTAGGTGCCGGTGTGGCGGCTTAATTGTTGTCGATTAATCCTTAATTCTCTTCCAGTAGGTAGCTTTGCAGCGTGGAGATTCTCATTATCTTCCTGCTGATCCTGTTGAACGGGGTCTTCGCCATGTCGGAAATCGCCATGGTGTCTTCGCGCAAGGCGAGGCTGGAAGCTGCTGCTAAACGCGGCGATAAAGGTTCGGCCAAGGCCCTGGAAATGTCCAAAAATCCCGGGCGATTCCTTTCAACCGTACAAATCGGCATCACCCTGATCGGCATCCTGACCGGTATTTATTCCGGTGCCCAGTTGGAGGATGACTTTACCGCCTGGTTGAACACTTTCCCGAGCCTGCAACCTTTCAGCCAGACCATCGCCGTAACGGTAATTGTTGTCAGCCTGACCTTCTTTTCATTGGTGCTCGGTGAGCTGGTTCCCAAGCGCATCGGCCTCACAATGCCCGAAAAGATCTCGCGCACGCTGGCCATTCCGATGAACGGACTTTCGAAGCTCACTTCACCCTTCATCTGGTTGCTCACGATTACCTCCGACCTGCTCATCCGCTTGCTCCGCATCAAGGCCACTTCGGAGAGCCGGATCACGGAAGAAGAAATCAAGGCCATCATCCAGGAGGGAACGGAAGAAGGGGCGATTGAAGAAATCGAACAGGATATCGTGGAGCGCGTATTCAGCCTGGGCGACCGCACCGTGGCTTCGCTTATGACGCACCGCAACGACCTGGTCTACCTGCGCACCGACGACGACGCCGAAGCCGTGCGCAAAACCGTGAACGAGGAAATGCACAGCGTCTATCCGGTGATGAACGAAGAGATGGACGTGGTGGGCATCATCCTGCTCAAGGATCTTTTCCGGTGCATCGACGAGCCCGTTTTCCACCTGGCCGACCATATCCGCAAGCCGCAGTATGTCACTGAAATCATCTCAGCCTACGAAGCGCTGAAGCTGTTCAAGACCGGCAAGACGCACCAGGCGCTCGTGATCGACGAGTTCGGACAGACACAGGGACTGGTGACGATGAACGACCTCCTGGAAGCGCTGGTGGGCGATGTGTCTGAGTTTTACGAAAGCGAGTTTTCCTTTATCCAACGCGAAGACGGCAGCTGGCTGATCGACGGGCAATATCCGCTGGCCGATTTCCTCCGCCGTTTTGATCTCGATGAGATGATCGAAAACTATCCCTACAATACCATCAGCGGACTGATTTTACACGAGCTGCGCAGCATCCCTTCGGCAGGCGAGCACCTGGACTGGATGAATTTCCGAATCGAGGTGATGGATATGGACGGCGCGCGGATCGACAAGATCCTGCTCTCGCGGCGCGAGGAGAACGACGACTGATTCCGGGATTACTTCACCACTCCCAGTTCGCGGCCTACCTTGGTAAAGGCGGCCACGGCGCGGTCGATGTGGTCGAAATCGTGCGCAGCGCTGAGCTGTACGCGGATACGGGCCTGGTCTTTGGGCACTACCGGGTAGAAGAACCCGATCACGTAAATGCCTTCATCGAGCAGTTTGTCGGCCATTACCTGGCTGAGCTTGGCATCGTAGAGCATGATGGGCACGATGGCGCTGTCGCCGTCTCTGAAGTCGAAACCGGCGGCTTTCACACCTTCCTTGAAGCGCTTCACATTGGCTTCGAGCTTGTCGCGCAGGGCGGTGGTTTCGGTGAGCATATTGAAGACTTCGATACTCGCACCCACGATGCTCGGGGCCAGTGAATTGGAAAACAGGTAAGGGCGGCTGCGCTGGCGCAGCATGTCGATGATCTCCTTTCGGCCGGTGGTATAACCACCCATGGCGCCGCCGAGGGCTTTGCCGAGCGTGCCGGTGATGATGTCGACGCGGCCCATCACATTGCAGTATTCAGGTGTTCCGCGGCCGGTTTTGCCGATGAAGCCGGCAGCGTGGCATTCATCGGTCATCACCATGGCATTATATTTATCGGCCAGGTCGCAGATTTTATCGAGTTGGGCCACATAACCATCCATGGAGAATACGCCGTCGGTAACGATCAGTTTGAAGCGGGCGCCGTCGGCATCTGCTTTTTGCAGTTCGGCTTCGAGGGCGGCCATGTCGTTGTTGGCATAGCGGTAGCGCTTGGCTTTGCAGAGGCGAACGCCGTCGATGATGGAAGCGTGGTTGAGGGAATCGCTGATGATGGCGTCTTCTTCGCCGAGGAGTGGTTCAAACACACCGCCATTGGCGTCGAAGGCCGCAGCGTAGAGGATGGTGTCTTCCGTTTCGTAAAAGGAAGCGATACGGGCTTCGAGTTCCTTGTGAATGTCTTGGGTTCCGCAGATGAAGCGCACGCTGCTCATGCCGAAGCCGTGGGTATCGATGGCGCGCTTGGCGGCTTCGGTAACACGGGGATGGCTGCTGAGGCCGAGGTAGTTATTCGAGCAAAAATTGAGCACCTCGGCACCGTTGTTGAGGCGGATCACCGCGTCTTGCGGGGTTATGATGATGCGTTCGCGCTTATACAGCCCGGCTGCTTCGATGGCTTGCAGTTCTGTGGCCAGGAATTCTTTGAAGGCTCCGTACATGCCGCGAATTTAGGAAGAAACGTCCGCCGTGCGGAATGCCTTTGTCGGGTTCCGTTCAGATCAGGGCCTGCGTTGGGTATTGGGCTGGAAAGTCTTCCAGCTGTGCCAGAACTCCTGGTAAACGGGAATGGCTTGCAGGCCGGTGGTTCCGTCTGCGCTCCGGCCAGCGAGGTCGTAGCTGCGGGTGCCAACGCGGAGGCTGTCGTTGTCCAATGTTGCCGTTTCAGGAACCACCCAGGCGCTGAACGATTTGCCGTCTACCCCGAGCAGCAGGGCAATTTGCACACCGCCCATGGTGTCGTTGACGCAGCCTTTGCGTTTCAGGTAATTCCAGTCGTAAGCCCTCGCCTGCCCTTTCCATACGATACCGGCAATCCAGCTTTTCTCTTTCCATGATGCGGTATCGCTGCGGGTGAGCTTTCCTTTCATGCGACCTTCATCATAAGGTTCCAGTTTAGCGTATTCCGCATTAAAGTTGGTATCGGGTTGCAGGATGCGCGAATGGGGATGCAGGCGCAGCCAGGTGCCCAGCCGCATTTGTTGGCAGAATACCTCGGGTAATTTTTCCCCTTTGAGCGGTCCGGTAACCGCTTCTCCGTTTGCCTGCCGCCACCAGCTTCCGCTGGTCTGGTCTTCGAACATGGCATTGAAATGGTCCATCCCCACCAGGCGGAATGTGGCGGGTTTGCCTTGCACGACGGGCTCGTAGACGCGGCCCGTGCGGCAGACCGAGCAATAGGTTACGAATACAGCTTTGCCGCCCACGGTATCCTGCACGCGGTGATGGTAGGCGATGTATTGGATGGGATAGGCAGCAGCTTCATTTCCGATGCTAACACCGATAACCAGCAGGTTGCTGTCAACTTTGTTTCCTGTCGCCGTTGCCATCTGTTTGTTTTTTACGGGAGCGAACATGCCGGAGGCACTCATCGGTCCGTTGAAGGCGTAGGCCACGGCGGCGAAGATGGCGATGAATATCAGGGCATACCAATGCCGCGCACGCGGATGGCGCCAGGCGATGAAAACCGCCGCGAGCGCAAAAAGCAGGCGAAGTGCCCAACGCCATTGCCAGAGGAAATAGGCCAGGGGAAGGCTGTTCATGCGCTGGCTTCCGGGCAGGGGCATGATAAAATAAACCAGGAAGAATTCAAGTGCAATGAGCAGGAAGACGGAAAGGAAAAGGAGGGCGCGCATGTTGCAAATTAGTGAATCCCGGCTTATGCAGCAGAAATTCGTTATGGGAACGAACAGCCCCGGGGAGTGTGGTTTTCGTCTGATTGCGCAGGTGTTTTTGTGGCGGAATACATTTTTCTTGCGCATGTTTCGGTATAAAGTGGATAAATAGGTATATCTTTGTGCACCGCGAAGTCAGTTTCTCGCCGGGTACATTGAATTCAGCTCCCCTGTTATTCCGTTTGCCATACGTTTCTCACGATTTCCGGGATGGACCTGAGGGTCTTCTAATCCTAACCAATGAAATTTGATCAATTAAACCTGAGTGCACCATTGTTGCGCGCGCTCAGCGAGCTTGGATACGAAAATCCAACCCCCATTCAGGCGAAAGCCATTCCACATGTTGTAACCGGCCGCGATTTGTTCGGCTGTGCCCAGACCGGCACCGGTAAGACGGCTGCCTTTGCATTGCCCATACTTGAACAGTTGCAGGCAAGCGGATTGAAAGCAGCTCCCGGGAAGCCGGTAGTATTGGTTTTGGCTCCAACGCGCGAGTTGGCGCTGCAGATAGAAGAGAGTTTCCGCGATTACGGCAAGTATCTCAACCTGCGCAGTACCGTTGTGTTCGGCGGCGTTTCGCAGCACAGGCAGGCAGAAGCGCTGCGCCGTGGCTGTGATATCCTCATCGCCACGCCTGGTCGTTTGCTCGATTTGATGGAGCAGAACCTGCTTTCGCTGAATGCTGTGAAGTATTTCGTGCTCGACGAAGCCGATCGCATGCTCGACATGGGCTTCATCCATGATATGAAGAAGGTGATAGCCCGTTTGCCGAAAGAGAAGCAGACGTGCTTTTTCAGCGCCACAGTGCCGGCAGAAGTAAAAACGCTTTCTGAAACCTTGTTGCAGAACCCGGTGCGGGTGAGCGTGGATCCTGAAAACAGCACCACGGATCTCGTGAACCAGGAATTGTACAAGGTAAGCAAGGAAGATAAGCGCGCCTTGTTAAAACACCTTTTGCAGGATCGTCAGATCGATCACGCCTTGGTGTTCACGCGCACGAAGCGCGGAGCTGACCGTGTGGCCCGCGATCTGGTAAAGAGCGGTATACCGGCAGAAGCCATCCACGGCGACAAATCGCAGCCTGCCCGTGAAAAGGCGCTCGACGGCTTCAAGAATCGCCGCTTGCGTGTGTTGGTGGCTACCGATATCGCAGCGCGTGGGATTGATGTGGATCGCTTGAGCCATGTCATCAATTTTGAGATTCCAGAAGTGGCTGAGACGTATGTGCATCGCATCGGCCGCACCGGCCGTGCCGGTAAAGGAGGAATAGCCATTTCTTTCTGTACGGATGAAGAAATGCCTTACGTACGCAGCATTCAGAAGCTGATCAACAAAAGTATACCGTCGTTTCAACACCCTTACGCACAGTAAGCGGAGCGACAGTTTTACAGCAAAATCAAGAACACAGTTACCAATCTAAATATACCAAAATGAAAACAGGAGTAGTAAAATTCTTCAACACCACCAAGGGTTTCGGCTTTATTGTCGACGATGAAACCAAGCGTGAAATCTTCGTTCACGTTACGGGCCTCGACGCCGGTGCAATCCAGGAAAACGACAAGGTAGAGTTCGTTGAAGAACGCGGTCCCAAAGGCGCAAACGCCGTGAACGTCCGCAAGATCTAAGGTATAAGTACCCGAAATCAGACTTTCCAAGCCCCGTTTCAAACGGGGCTTTTTTGTTTTCTGTCGGATGAGTTTTTTGACAGACAGAAGGGAGCTCGCTGCAGTACTTTGGCGTTTACACGTTTACAGCTCAGTCAGCAGCCGGACACTTGAAAGGAGGAGCGCAGATTTATGTAAGAGGCTCAGCGGGCGGAACAAGAAAATTTTCTGCACAGATGAAGAAATGCCTTATCTTCGCAGCATTCAAACGCTGATTAACTGAAGCCCACCGGCCCGTCAAAACCCATATTCTATTTTAGCTGGTTTCCCGATTTTCAAACACCAATTACCAATACCAAATACATCACAATGAAAACAGGAGTAGTAAAATTCTTCAACACCACCAAGGGCTACGGTTTTATCCGTGAAGATGCCAGTGGCCAGGAGATCTTCGTTCACATCACCGGTCTCGCCGGTGGCCGTATCAACGAAGGCGACAAGGTGGAGTTCGAAGTAGAACAGGGCCGTAAAGGCGCCAATGCTGTGAACGTCCGCCAGATCGAAGGCTGAGAAACGATATAGCTTGACTACCAAGGCCCCGCTGGAAAGTGGGGCCTTTTTTTTGGTGTCTAAAACTGACAAAGGTCATATCACGTAACATTGGCTTAACATTGAAGTAACAAAGGGTCAACATTTGGGAAGCTATTTCGCAGACTGCATTTATGGCCAACATCCTTTCTTTCCTGATTCCCCGCGAGAAGAAGTTTTTCCCGCTTTTCGACAAGGCTGCCGACAACCTGGTAGAGATCGCCACAGCCCTGGAGAAGATGGTCAACAATCCGGATCTCGAGCAGCGCAGAAAACTCATCCGCGACATCGAGCGTATGGAGCACCATGGAGACACCATCTGCCACGAGATTTTCAACGAGTTGAACAGTACTTTCATCACGCCGTTTGACCGGGAGGATATACACGCCCTGAATACGGCACTCGACGATATTATCGATTATATCCACGGCAGTGCGAAGCGGATAGATCTGTATCAGATCCATGAAATGACGCCGGCTATTCGCAAGTTGGCCGAGTTGATCCTTCAGGCTTCTGAAGAACTGAATGTGGCTGTACGGGAACTCCGCAACATGAAAAAACCCGGCAAGGTGAAAGAAGCCTGTGTGCGCATTAACAGCATTGAGAACCACGCCGACGACATTTTCGATACCGCCATTGCGCGCTTGTTCGAAGAAGAGAAAGATGCCATCCGGGTTATCAAAATGAAGGAAGTGCTCAGCAACCTCGAAACGGCCACCGATATGTGTGAAGACGCGGCCAATGTGATCGAGACCATCATCGTTAAGTACGCCTGATCCAAGCAGCATGACGCTGATTGTTGTCATCATCATCCTGGCGCTGGTATTCGATTATATCAACGGATTCCACGATGCCGCCAACTCTATCGCCACCATCGTAAGTACCAAGGTGCTTACCCCGTTGCAGGCGGTACTCTGGGCTGCTGTTTTCAATTTTGTAGCCTATTTCCTTTTTAAAGACCACGGCGTAGCGAACACCATCAGCAAGACGGTGGCCGATTCCTATATCACGCTGCCGGTAATTCTTTCCGGACTGATAGCGGCCATTTTCTGGAACCTGCTCACCTGGTGGTACGGCATTCCTTCCTCTTCCTCCCACACGTTGATTGGCGGTTTCGCCGGAGCAGCACTCGCTCACGCCTTCTTTACCAAAGGATGGGTGGCCTTCAGCTCGGTGGTTGAAATGGAGAAGATTGTCAAAACCGTTCTCTTCATCTTCCTCGCCCCGCTGATCGGGATGATCATATCCATGTTCATCACCATTGTAACCATCCAACGCCGATTCCTGGTCAAGGTGAGCATTATGCTGCTGGCGGGCGCCGGAACCTGGATGATGTTTGATCATTTCAGACATACCAAGATGGAAGAGAACCTGGCCAAGTTTCTCCGTGTAGAAAAGTACAAGAAAGACCTGGCCAAGAACCCGCAGGATTCCGTGGCGAAAGCCAAATTGGCCAAGGCAGAGGCCAATTATGCCAAAGCAGTGGTTTACCTACCCGAAGCAGACGAAATCGGAACCAAAGCCGTAGCCGAGAAAATTGCCAATGTGGTTCCGCTTGATGAACTCGAAGGCAGTAAGCTGAAAGATGGCATCGGCAAGGCCTTGAAACTTGACCTATTGAAGAAGGAGGCGTTTTACAACCCGGCTCTCAAACCGAAATACGACAGCATACTGGCAGAGATTGAAGCCGTTAAACCCCTGCTCAAAGGCTACCGCACGGCAGGCCGCGACAGCACGGTGCACATGGTTGCTACGGCCATGCGCATGAGTGCGGAGGAAGAACTTCGCCTTACCAAATTCTTTACTGTCGATCTGCGCAAGGACCTTTACAAGGAATTGGACAAAGCCGATAATTCGTACCTCAAATACGGCATCGCGCTCACGGTACTTATCTTCCTGCTTGCCTATATCTATGTCGAAAAGCTAAGCACGCCAAGCACGTATAAGATGGCCTCGATGTTCAAGAAGCTGCAGTTGATGTCGTCTGCCGCCTTCAGCGTTGGCCACGGCGGCAACGATGCCCAGAAAGTGATGGGTATTATTGGTGCGGCGTTGATTGCCAATGGAGATATCAGCGATTTCAGTGAAATGAAAGCATGGGTGCCGTTGGCCTGTTATACTGCCATCGGCCTGGGCACACTCAGCGGTGGTTGGAAAATTGTGAAGACCATGGGCACCAAGATTACCAAGGTAACGCCTCTTGAAGGTGTGAGTGCTGAAACAGCCGGTGCGATGACCTTGTTCATGACGGAACAGATGGGCATACCCGTGAGTACAACGCATACCATTACCGGTTCCATTATCGGGGTTGGAGCTACCAAACGCCTGAGTGCAGTGCGCTGGGGAGTAACCCGCAGCCTGCTCTGGGCTTGGATCCTCACCATTCCGGTAAGCGCCACGGTGGCAGGACTCGTGTATTATCTTACACGGATGTTCCTTTGATCCTGTCAGACTAAGCTTAATCTTTTCAAAGCCTCTGCATTCGCAGGGGCTTTTTTGTGCCGTATGTGTCTGCATTGTTAGGGCAATGTTAACAGATGCAACGAAAGCGTAACACTGCCTTTATACCATAATATACGGGTAACATTTCCTTTGCATACGAAATACATACAGGAAACAAACCCGTAACAAAAAGGAAATGAGAACCCCTTCCGGCCTGCGCCGTTTCACTGTGATCTGTGCCTTCATCTCGCTCACGGCAGCTTCACTACACGCAGAGAACCTGATACCTTACAGACCTTTGTCAGACTCCGGAATCAAGACGCCGGCTGCGCCCAAGAAAGGTTGGTATGAAAGCATCAACATCCGCGGTTACATGCAAGTGCGCTACAACCGTTTGCTCGAAACCAATCCGCAATTGCGTTGCGAACAATGCGACCGCAGTTGGGGAGATAACGGAGGTTTTTTTATCCGCCGGATGCGCATCATCTTCTTCGGACAAATCAGCAAACAGGTCTATTTTTATATCCAGCCTGACCTGGCGAGTTCGGTTTCGAGCTCCAGCTTGCATTGGGGCCAGATTCGGGATGCATATTTTGATGTTGGTGTCACCAAAGACAATGCGTTCCGTTTCCGCATCGGGCAAAGCAAGGTTCCTTTCGGCTTTGAAAACATGCAATCCAGTCAGAACCGTTTGCCGCTAGACCGCGCCGATGCGCTGAACAGCGCTGTGACCAACGAACGCGATCTGGGTGTATTCTTTTACTGGGCGCCTGTTAAAAAGCGGCGCCTGCTGTCTGAACTTGTTTCCTCCGGATTGAAAGGTTCAGGTGATTACGGTGTTTTTGCTTTTGGGGCATATAACGGTCAAACGGCCAACCGCCCTGAAGCCAATAACGAATCGCATATTGTTAGCCGCATCAGTTATCCGTTCCAGGTTGGCAAGCAAATTATCGAACCCGGTATCCAAGCGTACAAAGGGAAATATGTGCTCGACCGGGCATCGCTGTCGAATGGCGTGAAGTTCAGGCAAGACCTGAACTACCGCGACGAGCGCATTGCCGGCACTTTTGTGCTGTATCCGAAGCCATTCGGTATCCTGGCAGAATACAATACCGGTATCGGTCCGGAGTTTAACAAACATACCGATTCCATCGAAGAGCGTCGCCTGCAGGGCGGTTTTGCTACCTTCTCTTATATGGCGCATTGGAAAAAGCAGACCTTTATTCCCTTTACCCGCGTTCAATATTACCAAGGTGGAAAGAAGCACGAAACCGATGCCCGTTCTTACCTGGTGCGCGAACTGGAAGTAGGAGTCGAATGGCAGCCTGAGCGCCAGTTTGAGCTGGTGGTGATGTATACCCGTTCATCGCGCAGATTTGAGGATTTTCGCAACCAGAACAATACGCAAACTGGCGGCTTGTTGCGCGTGCAGGCGCAACTGAACTTCTGACCCCAAATACCGTGATTATGTCAGGTTTTTAACCCGATATAACCTTTTCGTTAACCGGAACGTTATCCGGTAGTGGCATCTTTGCTGCGCGAAATGAGGAAAAGGGCATTATGGGCAGCCATCGGAATTATCCTGACAGCAAGTTTACTGCTTTGGCGTCGGGATTCCGATTCGGGTGTACTGAACCTGGCCCCCGGTGCCTTCCGCAGCAGTTTCGGGTTTCTTCCCGATGATACCCTGCTGGCCGTTGGCGATTCTGCTATTCCCTTTATGGATTCGCTGCGTGTTTTGCAAGACAGCGGGCACACCATCGTCATTGTCGGACTGAACCACAACGGTGAAGCTCCGGCGGGTGAAGGTGTAAACCGCGGACTGCAGCGGGCTGAGATATTAAGGCGTTATATGAGTGCCTACCTTGACCCGGAGAAGTTGCGGACATCGCATGCGGCCGCTGACAACGATGCGGTTTTGCTCGAAGAAGGCGTTCCCTGCCGTTTGTTCAGACTTGAAACCGAATAGGCAAAGGTTTACATCTGGTTCACATTCCCGTTATTTAGCCTGGCTTGATTTGCACCGTGTTCGCAAGAACACAGAAACAGCGTCTTCTCTTGCGTTGCTTCTCATGGGTTTGGAAGAAAAAGGCAGTCAACAGGCTGCCTTTTTCAATTTCTAGGCCCCACCGAGAAATTCACGGAACCAGTGCCAGCTTTGTTTGGGCCGCCTTTCCAAACTATTGAAATCCACCTGCACCAAACCAAATTTCGGTTTATATCCTTCGGCCCATTCCAGGTTGTCGAGCAGGCTCCAGGCGAAGTATCCCTGCACATTGGCGCCTTCGCGCATGGCACGGTGCATGCTTTCAATGGCTTTGCTGTAGTAAGCGATGCGGCGTGAATCGTTCAGGTCGCCGGGAACCTCCTCCAATCCGATCCCGTTTTCGGTTACATAAACGGGCGGCAGTTGCGGATAGCGCAGATGCAGTGCCAGCAAGGTTTTCCCCAGCGCTTCGGGGTGATCTTCCCATTGCATGGCCGTGAGTGGCACCTTGCGTTTTTCGGCCGGTATAATTCGGCTGCGGATTACAGGTTGCCAGGGAGCTGCGGCTGCAATTTGCCGGGTATAGGCTTGTATGCCGATGAAGTCAAAATCGAACGCCATCAGCCGATTATCGTACGGCGCGAGTTGGTGGCCGAGGCGGTGCAGAATTCGGGCGGCCTCATCCGGGTAACCCATACCCAGCGCGGGTTCCAGAAAGTAGCGGTTGATGAGTGCATCGAGCCGGTCGGCGGCCTTGCGGTGATAACTTGCCTGACTCAGCGGCTCGAAATGCGTCCACGAAAAGGTGGTTCCGATATGCGCGTCGGGTACTGTTTCGCGCAATACGCGCGCGCCGGCAGCTTGCGCCAGCACGGCGTGGTGGGCTGCATGCAGGAACGGATCCAGTCCGCGCACACCGGGCGCATGGATGCCGAGCAGATAACCGGCGCCGGTGAAAACGGAGGGCTCGTTCAGCACCATCCAGTTTTTGACTCTATCGCCAAAATAACGGCCGGCTACATAAGCAAATTCTTCAAGCCGGTGGATGATATCGCGTTTTTGCCAGCCGCCTTTTTCTTGCAGCGCCTGAGGTAAATCCCAATGGTAGAGGGTAACCCAGGGCGTGATACCGCGGGCCAGCATGTGGTCGATCATCACATTGTAGTAGGCCAGTCCGCGCTTGTTGAGGTATTTACTGCCCGATGGCATGATGCGCGGCCAGGAGAGCGAGAAGCGATAATGGCCGAAACCGGCTCCGGTTAGCATGGCGATGTCGTGCGGATACAGGCGATAAGAGCCACAAGCACGGAATGGGTCGCCATGGGTATGTTGAATGCGTTTGGGATCTTCGTCGTAGAAGTGTTCCCAGATGCTTTTCCCACGTCCACCTTCCTGTATAAAACCTTCCGTTTGCAGGGAAGAGACTGCAGAGCCCCATACGAAGCCTTTGCCAAAATCTTCTCGCCTCATCCTGGGAAAACCGGGTTTTGGTGTGGATATGCGGGAGCCGTTGAGCCTTTTTCCAGGCGGCCGCTGATTTCGACGGCCAGGTTGGCTGTGATGTCGGGGAAGGCCATGCGCAGCGCCTTGCCTTCATCAAGCCAGAAGCGGATTTGACGGGCTTTGTCGGCGTGGAAGTCAGACAAAACAGTTACGCCTTTCGCAGATAGCCAACGTGCATTGAATTGTTGCTCGAGTTGGGCCTTCATCGGAATGACGAGCATTTTCTTTCCCAGGTGCAAGGCTTCAGAGGTGGTGCCGAAACCGGCCGCGCAAACCAATCCGCTGCAACGTGTCAAGGCCTGTTGGAATGCAGCAGCTTCAATCGGAAAGAAACTTGCATTGTGGGTTTCGTAGGGTTGTTTCAACCTTTTGGAAAACACTTTCCAACGGTGAAAGGGAAACAAGCGGGTAACCGATTCGATATAGGTATGATGACAAGCGGGAAGATAGACCAATATAAAACCCTCATCGTCGACCGGCAATTGGCGAAGGGAAGGAGATATATAAGGAGTGTATACTTCCGGCGCGAATGCTTCATAAAAATAGGCCAGCTTTTGTTGTGCGGGTGCATAGTGTTGCAATACGGCTGCGCCTATCGGGTCAAAATAGCGGCCCCGCCGGAAGTTCGGATGGAAATACGCGTATTGGTTGCTGATGCCGAGGGTCGGAATTCCGGCGCGGGCTGCACCGTATAGGCTGAGCGGCTCAAAGTCGCTTACCACGGCATCGTATTGTCGGATGGGAATGGCGGCTATATCGCGTTTTAATTGTTTAAAGTTCCATTGCTTCCAGGTTTTGGGAATGTGAATTCCGCCTTTGTTGCCGAATATGAAACCCATGCCGTTGAAGCGATAGGCAACATCGATCGGGGCGTGAAGTTCACAATCGTTACCGCTCATCAACACCTCCACAGACGCAAAGCGCTGCAGTTCCTGAATCAGGGCGAACGAACGGCCCATGTGTCCGTTTCCGGTTCCCTGAATGCCAAATAGTATCCTCACGTTTTACGTTAAAGAATGAAGCGATTGTATGTTGTTATTTAACGGCCGCCTGCAATCCGAATTCGTGCAGCAGTCCTTCGAAGAGAATACCGGAACCAGGCTCTTTTTCATCTTCCTGTTTTGCTTCCTTGCCACGGGTGAAGTGTTCATCGTAATGGAAGATATTCCAGCTCCCGTCATTGTATTCGAGGGCGGTAAGGTTTTCGACCCAATCACCCGAGTTGAGGTAGGTAATCGGAGCTTCATAGCCTTCCACTGCTTTCATGGCGGGTTGGTGGATATGGCCACAGATTACATAGCTGTATCCATTTGATGCAGCTAAATCGATGCAGGTTTTTTCGAAATCACCTATGAAACTAATGGCGCTTTTCACTCCGTTCTTTATTTTTTTGGATAGTGATATTCTGCCGCCGCCGAGTTTTTCGGAAAACCAGTTTACCGCGCGGTTGATGAGGATAAGGGTATCGTAACCCACGGCCCCGAGCTTCGCCAGCCAGCGGGAGTGTTGCATGCATACATCGAATACATCGCCATGGAAAAACCAGGCGTCTTTGCCGTCGAGTTTCAACACCAATTTGTTCACGATGCTGATGCCGCCGAATTCGAATCCGCTGAAGCGCCGCAGCATTTCATCGTGGTTCCCTGTGATGTAATATACCTTGGTTCCTTTTTGTACCAGCTGCAGAATCTGTCGTACCACTTTCATGTGGGTGGAAGGCCAGTATTTTTTGCTGAATTGCCAGATATCGATGATATCGCCGTTGAGCACGAGTACTTCCGGGTCGATGCTTTTCAGGTAGCGGTTCAGTTCGCGGGCGTGACAGCCGTAAGTACCGAGGTGCACGTCGGAGATCACGGCGAGTTCAAGTTTTCTTCTTTCCATCAATGCGCATGGATTTGCCGGTACAGGCGCTGCATCAGCCGGGTGGTCCAGGCATGAAGCAGGCGAAAGAGAAGGCTGTTTTCTTGCATGATGTGCAAAGCTCAATCGGGTACAATATGCCAGCATTACGCAGAGGTTAGGCTTTAGTGAATTGTTTATCGGGTGTATGCGATGTTTCCGGGAGGTTGAGGCAGGTAGATACTTTGAAAGGGTATCTCGGCCAGCAGGCAAAGTGAACCTTGTGGTTAACTGCTTTTCTTCGGTTTCAAGATGGTGGGGCAGGGTGGATTGTTGAGGTGTATTTCGGGTTTGGGCTATTTCGGGGGAGTTTAGATTCTGGAGTGGAGATGCGGAGTGGAGATGAAGAAGG
>JBKDBI010000354.1:0-2297 GCA_046314695.1 Bacteroidota bacterium
CACTTGGAGCGAGTACCGTTCAACTGTTCAATGTGGAAGGCAAACTCCTCCGTACCTGGCAATTGGAAACCCTTGCTGAACAGACGCTCGAGTTCGACACCAAACCAGGTCTTTACTACCTGCGTGTTACTTCGCGCGACCTGGGCCAGACATTGCCGATCGTGTTTGAATAAAATCTGCAACCTCACCCCCTTGCGATACAGGAATGAAGCCCGGTTCTACGCCGGGCTTCTTTTTTAGTGGCGGGTATAGAACTTCAACCGCCGTTGCAGGGGCTAACTTTGCGACAACAAGAGCATCGCAATTGGGTAATATTTCCTTCTGGCCGGTACTGGCGGGCCTGGGCCTGTTTCTCTTCGGGATGCAAATGCTCGAATCGGCCCTGCATGCCTTATCCGGTAGGGCATTTAAACTTTTCCTCCGCCGTCAGACCGGCAATACGTTCCGCGCCATCCTGTCTGGCGCATTGGCTACCGCCGTGCTGCAGAGCAGTTCGATGGTCAGCCTCCTGGTGATGTCGCTGGCCGGGGCCGGTGTGCTCGGACTGAAAAACGGCATCGGCATGATCATGGGTGCCAATGTCGGAACCACGGCCACCGGCTGGTTGATTACCTTGCTTGGATTCCGCTTCAGCATAGAACAGATCATTGCTCCGCTATTGGCTGCGGGTGGCTTATTGGCCATCCTGGGAAACAGCGAGAAACTCAGGCGTTACAGCAAGCTCATCATGGGTTTTGCCCTGCTGTTTCTCGGACTGGGCATGATGAAAGACGGTATGGCCGGAGCTGCCGCCGCCATCCAACCGGAATGGCTGCGCGGGCACAGCATGGCCTGGTTCCTCGGTTTCGGGGTGCTTTTTGCCGCCATCGTACATTCCAGTTCGGCCGCGATGACGCTCAGCCTGGCCTCACTGGCGGCCGGCATCGTTTCGTTGGAACAGGCCGCCTTCATCACCATCGGCAGCGAACTCGGAACCACCATCACAGCCCTCACGGCCACTTTGCGCGCCAATGAAATCAGGCGCAAGGTGGGCTGGTCTCAGTTTTACTTCAATCTCATCAGTGCCGTACTTGCCATTGTTTCTATGCAAGCGATCTTCGGTTTGATGCCGGATACCATGGATCCGCTGATCCGCCTCGTCACCTTTCAAACCAGCATCAACCTGCTCGGTATAGCCTTGGTGGCGCCGCTGCTGAATCCTTTCACAGCCTTTATTCACCGGATGGTTCCGGGCGGGCAAACGCAGCAGGCACAGTTCATCGTGCAGATTGACCCCACTGATACCGAAAGCGCATTGGAGGCTCTGCAATCTGAAACGCGTCGCTTCCTCCAACAAGCCATTCACGTGAACCGACTGCAACTGGGCTTGGAACGCGAACCGGAAAACGATCCGGCCGATGCCTATTCCGACCTGAAAACCTACGAGGCTGAAATCAGTACGTATTATGTGCATTTGCAACAACCTGCCATCTCACGTGCCGAAGCCGATGCCATCAACCTGTGCATCACGGCCATCCGCAACGCGGCCCTTTCTGCAAAAGACCTGAAAGACGAACGCCATACCGTGCTCGAGCTTTCCAACGCCGTGAGCGAAACCATGCACGGCTGGTACAAGGAGTTAAAAAACACCCAGGCGCAGTTCTATACCGAAACGATTGCTTTGTTGCAGACCGGTGCAGCAGTTTCTCTGCCTACAGCCCTGAATACAACGGCCCATACGGGTAAAATTTATCAGCTCTTCTCGGAAGGAAACATCAGCGAAATCGGCTTGTCTTCGCTCCTGAACCTGGTGCGCGGTATTGGCAAATCGAACGATGCCTTGCTCCGGGCTTTGGAAACGATTCCGCCACAGTAAAACACCTGCTCAGAGCTTACCAAACAGGCTGCGCAGGCGCAATTCAATGACCCCAAACAAGGCCTCGCGGATGATGCCGCTGTTCATCTTGCTTGTTCCGGCGGTGCGGTCGGTGAAGATGATGGGGATTTCTTTTAGGATGGCCTTGTATTTCCAGGCCCTGAACTTCATTTCGATCTGGAAGGCGTAGCCTTTGAATTTAACACGGTCGATGCCCGAGCGTTCCAGGGTTTCGCGGGTATAACAAACAAAGCCAGCAGTGGCGTCGGCCACGGGCATGCCCGTAATCATCCGCACATACACGGATGCATAGTAGCTGAGCAAGACGCGTCCAATGGGCCAGTTGACCACATTCACCACGCCGCCTGCATAACGCGAACCGATGGCCAGACCGGCACCTTGTTCACAGGCCTCAATCAACCGCGGCAAGTCGTTCGGATTG
>JBKDBI010000355.1:0-2255 GCA_046314695.1 Bacteroidota bacterium
TTGGTTTGTTCAGGGCGATGGACAGGCCTTTGGCGAAGCTGGCGCCGACGAGCAAACTGCCCATCAGTCCGGGGCCGCGGGTGTAGGCGATGGCGTCGATTTCGGTAACTTCGATACCGGCTGTGCGGCAAGCCTGTTCAACCACCGGTACGATATGGCTCTGGTGTGCGCGGCTGGCCAGTTCGGGTACTACGCCGCCGTATTGTTGGTGGACATCCTGCGAAGCCACAATGTTGGCGCGGATTTTGCCGTCTGTGAGCACCGCTGCGGCCGTGTCGTCGCAACTGCTTTCAATGCCGAGTATGGTAATATGGGATGAATTCAAGCGCAGTGCAGCCTCAGTGGCCTATTTTTGAAACCAATTGAAGGCAAAACTAAGGAAAATACTCCTGCTCACACTGCTGGCATTCCTGATGCTCAGCGGTCTGCTGGCCCTGCTCATCAAAAGCAGGCCGGTGCAGGTGTATGCCGTAGGAAAACTCGCTGCCTTCCTGAGCCGCGAATGGGAAGTGGATGTGCGCATCGGCGCCGCAGAAATCAAACTCAACGGGGCCATTCACTTCGAAAAAATCTTTGTCGGCGACCGTTCCAAAGACACCCTTTTTTACATCGGCAATTTCGATGCGCAATTGCGCAATTTCAGCAATACAGCCCGACAGGTTCGGTTCTCCAAGGCAGCCATTGCCAACGGCCTCATCAACTTCGGCATCCACCGGGGTGACAGCGGGCAAAACCTGAATTTCCTGATTGAGTATTTCGAACCCAAGGGTCCGCGAACGGGTCCGAAGGTGATCTGGACCTTGCGCTCCGATGTGCTGCGTTTCGACAACATGACCTACCGGAACTTCGACGACAACGAAGCAGATCCTGAACCGGGGTATTTCGATCCGTATCACCTGGAATTCAACCGCATATCCGGCTATGTAGACACCTTCATGCTCTACGACGATTCCCTGCATTTCGGTGCCCGCCGCCTTCAGGCCTGGGAACGGAGCGGACTGCGCATATCCGAACTCAGTGCCCAGTGCAAAATCTCGTATTACGGGATGGATTTCAACGGCTTCCGCCTGCGCACGCCCTGTTCAGACCTGGGCGACACCCTGCGGTTCCGCTATACCGGATACAAGGCTTTCAGCGATTTCAATGAGCAGGTGCGGTTGTATGCTTCCATGCCCTTATCGCGGCTCTGCATGGGCGATCTGGGTATATTCAGTTCGGCCCTCAAAGACCGCCGCGATGTGGTCTCCCTGGCCACCGAAATGAAGGGATTGATTTCCTCATTCACCTTGCGCAGTGCCGAATTGCGCTTCAGCAACGGCGCGCGCTTCTTCGCAGACGCCTCGGTGAGCGGCTTGCCCGATTGGCGCAATACCTTCATGGATGTCAAGGTGCAGCGCAGTGCCATGACCCGCAGCGACCTGAGCGATCTGCTGGGCGGCCTTGCATTGCCGGCCGAAATGGACGTCTTCGGCGTCTTCGGCTACCGCGGCTCCTTTACCGGATTCTACAACCACTTCACAGCCAGCGGCAACTTCAACAGCCAGGCGGGCAACCTGCAGATGCGCGATCTGTCGATGGACTACAGCCGCGGGATGGACAGCGCCACTTACAGCGGTTTCCTGGCGGCCGAACAGTTCGAAGCCGGAAAAGTGCTCGGGCTCACGCCAACACTGGGAAAAGTGACCTTCAATTCTGATCTCAAGGGCCGCGGACTTTCCACGGATGCGTTTAACCTGGATGTCACAGCCGAATTCCCCTATGCAGAATTGAACGGCAGGGTTTTGACCAATCTGGGTTTTCAGGGACGTGCCACTCCGGCAGGTTTCATCGGTGATGCGTCGGTCGATGATCCATTGCTCTCTTTCTCCGCCACCGGAGAGGTAAATACGGCAGGCCGGGAACCGGTATACCGCTTTACAGAACTGGAACTGCGACATGCCGACCTCGGCGGACTGGGCTTTGATACCCTCGGCAGCCGTTTGTCTTTCGAAGGCAGCACCGATTTCGCTTACGGTTCGGGCGATGATATCACCGGCCGCATTTCGCTGCGCAATATCCAATGGCAGCGCCTGGGGGTGCGGCATCAGATACAATACCTCGTTTTCGATGCAGGTAAAAGCGCCGAACTGCGCAACTGGACTTTGCGCAGCAATATGGCGGATGCCGGCATCACAGGCCATTTCCGGCTGGCAACCCTGGCTTCGGGTATGCAGGGCATGCTGCACGATATCCTGCCCAACTGGTTTGATTCAGTT
>JBKDBI010000356.1:0-8207 GCA_046314695.1 Bacteroidota bacterium
CGTATTCAGCTGAGAACTGCAGGCGCTCCATCCCCAGGGCAAAGGGATTGGTTTTGATTACCGTGCGCTTATGCAGAAAATCGAGCGGCAAAACAGGGTCTGACGCAAAGGCAGATAGGCCCGATCCAAGGGCCAGCAAAAAGATAGACCATGACAATGGTATGCGTTTCATTTGTTGATTGCTTGATCGGTTGCCTGTGGGAAGCAATTCTTCGACCGGTTCAAAGATTACAACGCGTACCCGGAACTGTGGGTCTGGTCAACCGGCATAAACGAAAAAAGACCGGCGTGCAGCCAGTCTTTTCTTTCAGATCTTGGATAGTCTTAAGCTTCTGCAGGAACTACAGAAACGAACGAACGATTGTTCGCGCCTTTGTGGAACTTCACAACACCATTGCTCAGGGCGAAAATCGTATGATCTTTTCCAAGACCTACGTTTTGACCGGGATGGTGTTTGGTGCCGCGCTGGCGAACGATGATATTACCGGAAATCACCTGCTGACCGCCAAAGATTTTTACACCGAGGCGTTTGCTATGCGATTCGCGGCCGTTCTTACTACTACCTGCTCCTTTTTTATGTGCCATTTCGTTGGATGATTTACTGGGTTAGGCCTGGATAGATTCGATACGGATACGGGTAAACTGCTGGCGATGGCCGCGCTTTACTGCGTAACCTTTACGGCGCTTCTTCTTGAAGATCAACACCTTATCGCCTTTTACATGGCTCAGGACCGTGGCTTTCACGCTGCTTCCTTCCAGTACCGGCATGCCCACGCGGGTATTGCCGTTGTTGTCTACCAGAAGTACACGATCAAATGCTACCGTATCACCTTCTTCAGCGGCGAGCCTGTGCACGAAAATCGATTGCTGCTCTTCCACCTTGAACTGCTTGCCGGCTATTTCTACTACTGCGTACATGTCTGAAAAATGAGGGCGCAATATTAGGCAATGTTCGCCAAATAACAAAGTATTTGCGGGAAACAACTGTGCAGCCTTCCTGCTGTGCACTTTGCGTGACACGCCTTGCGCCGGGACATGGGAGTCAAAATTAGCGGTTTCGCGGCTAAAAACGCAGCAATATGGGTTGTAACGCACTAAAAGTGTAGCCTTTGGCGTTCATTAATAAAGCATAGCCCGACCGGGTGTGGATACATTCATCCGGCCATTTTTGTCGCTCTGCCGTATTTTTGAAGCATCCATGAACCGGTACACCGGAATATTTTTCCTAACACTGCTGCATGTTGCCAAAGGGCTGCAGGCGCAGGATACGATCAACCGCATCGATCCGATCGGCATTCAGGTTATCTATGAACCGAACCTTCGGGATGCGCGAAAAATTGAACACACCCCCGAAACGGAACGCCGGCGCTTCGATCCGCCAGTGCTGGAATATTCGGTGCTGCAATCGCAATGGAATGCGCGGCGGATTGTGAAAGTTCCGCCCCCCTCCCGCATCCGTTCCGGGGCTGACAGCGTAGGCAATGCCAATTATGCCCGCGCAGGTTATGGACTGTACAATTTCAAGAATGCCGAAATCAGCTTATCGAATCGGCCCAACGACAAATACGCATACAACGTAAGCCTGAACCATCTCAGCGCCGACCAAACCGGCAGCAGCCGCGATTTTGCAGACAACAGCCTGCGCCTGGGCGGAAGCCGTTTCTACAAACGCTCCAGCTTTACAGGTTCGTTCGGATACAACCGCAATATGTTGAAGTATTACGGTAAAGACAGCGGTTACACCGAAGCCGGCCTCCCTTCGCGCAAGCTGATGGAGAACTGGCAATTCGGCGCCGTGTTCGAAACCCAGGAATCGGGCAAGAAACCCGGTTTCAAGGTCGGACTTCAATACGACAACTTCAATACCAACCTGTTCCAGACAGAATCGGAATTTAGCCTGCAAGGCGGCTGGCGGGCAAAAATCCAGAAACAGTTGTTCTTCGGCGATATCGCGGTGACCAATCTGCAATACCGGCAAAAGGCCGCCAACAACACCCCCGACCAGGTATTCATCGATATCAATCCGTCTTACCGCTTCACCCAAAAGAATATCCTTATCACTGCCGGAGCGCGCTCAACGGTATTGCTTCCCGGAAAAAACAAATCGGAATTCTACATCAATCCTGTTCTGAATGCAGAATACGAGGCCATTCCCGGCGCGGTGAAAGTGTTTGGCGGCATCGGTGGCGGCTTGCAGCGCAATTCGCTGCGCAGGCTGAACGCCATCAATCCGTTTCTGTTTGACAGTATCGAGGTGCGCCAAACTTACGAAGCATTCTCTGCCTACATCGGGGCCAAGGGCAAAATCAGCAATAACAGCGAATTCGTGTTCGATATCACGCACCGCAGCATGAACAACCTGCCGCTGTTCATCAACGCAGGCGATTCACTCAACAGCTTCATTCCCCGATACGACAATCTCGGCATCCTGACCCTGCATCCGGAATTCAGATTGGGTGTAGGCGAAAAGTTCAAGTTAGCCCTGGGCGGCAAATTTCATGTGTATGGAAATCCGGAAACTGAACTGCGCGCCTGGCAGCTTCCTACAGCAGAATTTACGCTGCAAGGAAGTTACATGATCGGCAACAAGCTCCGCATGGCGGCGCTGATAACCGGTATGAACAACCGTCCGCAGCGCGAAGTGGGCGGAGCAACCAACCTGAGCGTGCCCGGATTCATCGATGCAAACCTGATGAGCGAATATTTTCTCAGCGATCGTTTCCGTATCTGGCTAAACCTTTCTAATCTTGCAACCAATCAATACCAGCTTTGGTACAGCTATCCGCGCTACGGATTTACTGCGCTCGGCGGCCTGGCGGTATCCTTTTAACTGACAGCATGCACGAACGGGTTGAAAACAGCAGTCAAATGGCACCCCTTGCCGATTTATTGCAGGAGTTGCTTGGCATTCACGAATGTGTCTGTGTGTCTGGTCTCGGCGGTTTTTTGCGCCGTGAACACAGCGCTGCCTTCAATCGCTTTACCGGCAAACTGCTGCCAGATCACACCACGGTTTTCTTCAACGAAGCCCTCAAGAACGACGATGGCCTGCTGGGCAACCTGATTGCCAACCGGCTGCAGATATCCTACAACGAAGCCGCCCAGCTGATTCGCAGCGAAGTAAAAATGTTGTTGGATACCTTCAGCGACCACAAACAGCATCCTTTCGGCAACCTGGGTATATTCTTCTGCAACCAGGACGGCCGCTTGTTCTTCATTCCTTCAACCAGCCTGAACCTGCAGGCCTCGGCCTACGGGCTTATGGAAGTGCAGATGCGCAAGGTGGCAGCAGAGAAGCCGCAATCGGCAACCGTGCCCCCCATTCCTATCCAAACAGAGGAAAATCCAACACCGCGCCCGGCTGTAGTTGTGGAAGCCCGGGTATTGGAAGCTGAGTCTCCTGCCACCGTAACCCGGTTCAGGGTTTGGAAAGTGGCTGCCGCACTCGCCCTTATGACCCTGGGAGGTGCTCTCGTGCTGAAACTGAGCCATCAGTTCGGTCAACCAGCACAACAGCAGCAAGCGGAAGTGGTTTCCGTCAATCCGGAACCGAAAGCAGCGCTTCCTGCTCCGGTACAGCCTGAAAATCAGGTTCCTGCCAATCACGAAACCCATGACGTTAAACCCGCCGGCGATCTGAGCCGTTTCGATGGAGCGTACCAAATCAACGGTGGTTTGTTCTTAAGCGAGAAGACTGCCGGATTCGCCGCGAAGGCATTTGTGGATGCCGGATATTCACCGAAGATTCACAAGCCTGAAAAAAGCACACTGTATCGCCTGATAATCACCACTGCTTCCGACGAAGCTGCTGCCCGCGCCCTGATAGACAGCCTGCGGGTTCAGGTACAGGCGCATTACAGCACCGAACCCAGCCTTTTACCTTTCAGACATTAAGCGTATTAAACCGATATGACCAAGTCACCCCGGGAACAAAAGAACGAAATCACAGCCATGGCCGGATCGGTCATGATTACCGGTTTATTGCTGTTCGTCATGACCCTGATCGGTTTTACAACGCCGATTCCTCCTTTCCCACCTGAACCAGGCGGACTGGAAATCGCGTTGGGCGAGGCATACATGGGCGGACCGGAAGATGTGGCCGCCCGATTGGGTGGTGAAGCCAGCGAACCGGCCAGCAATCCGACCGGCGGTGGCGACGATGTGGTTACACAAGACGATCCGGAACCAACTGTCGTGCTCCCGCCCATCAATCCGCCAAAACGCGACCGTCCGGCAGAAGTAGTAAACAACGACAAACCTGTACAGCCCCAAAAACCCACCACCGATTTGCCGACCATTAACCGGCAGCGCGGCAGCGGACAAACGGGCGTAGAGAATGGCGATCCGAATGGCACCGGCACCCAGGGCCGCGGCGACGGACTTGTGCGCGGCAACCAGGGGGCACCTGATGGAACGGGCAATTCACCGACCGGCGGCGCTAACGGCGGAACAGGTGGTGGCCTGATTGGCGGGCATAGCTTCCGCGGAACAAGGCCCAGTGTGGGTATACGCACCATTCAATCAAATGGCGAAGGCGATATCAAAGTGCAAATTAAAATTGACTGTAACGGTCGCGTAACAGAGGTACAAGACACCGATGTACGCGGCAGCACTTATTCTGCCGAAGACCAGGACGAGGTTGCCCGGATGTTGATCCGCAACCTCAAATTCACAGAACTTCCCCAAGGCGACTGTCCGCAAGTCGGCATCATCACTTTCAAACTCAAGCGCAGTTTGTAGGTTACATTTAAGTACTTACAACTGAGCTTTTTCGGGCTGAAATACGCGTCTGGACTGCATTTCGTTTGTTAAGTTGCTGTCAAGGCCCCTATTTTCGCCGCAATGTTTCTTTCGTACGACGAGGTCATTGAGTTTCTCTTCTCCCGTCTGCCTGTGTACCAACATCAGGGCGCCGCTGCGTACAAGAAAGATTTAACCAATACACTGCTGTTATCGGATGCGCTCGATCATCCGGAAAACAAGTTTAAATCCATTCACATCGCCGGTACCAACGGGAAAGGCTCTGTATCCAGTATGCTGGCTTCGGTCTTGCTTGCCCAAGGGTATAAAACCGGACTGTATACTTCTCCCCATCTGAAAGATTTCCGCGAGCGGATGCGCATCGACGGAAAAATGATTCCGGAAGGGTTCGTGATGGATTTCGTGAACATGCACCTCGATCTGATCGACCGCATCCAACCATCCTTTTTCGAGCTCACGGTAGCCATGGCGTTCGACTGGTTTGCAAAGGAACAAGTGGATTTCGGTGTGATTGAAGTGGGTATGGGCGGCAGGTTGGATTCGACCAATATCATCACGCCCATGCTGGGCGTCATTACCAATATCGGTTGGGACCACGCGGATATGCTGGGCGATACCCTGGAGAAGATTGCCTTCGAAAAAGCAGGTATCATCAAACCCGGGGTGCCCTGTGTTTTGGGTGAATGGGATGATATCACCGGACCGGTGTTTCAATACGCAGCCAACGAACGTGGCGCACCGCTGCATATCGCTACCCGCAACCCAGAATGGTGGTCAAAAACTTTCAATGGCTCCATGAAGGGCCAGTACCAGCAAAAGAACATGCGCACGGTTTGGGAAGCCGTTAGAGGTTTGCAATCGCTGGATGTGGAAATCGATGACGAAGTAGCCGCATACGCCCTGAACAATGTGCAAGAGTTGAGCGGTTTACGCGGCCGCTGGGAATATCTGGACAAAGGCAATCCGCCGCTGATCGTCGATACAGGGCATAACGAGCCAGGCATTCGGTTGGTGCTTGAACAACTCAAAGATATTCCCCACAACCATTTGCATATCATCCTTGGCTTTGTGAAGGAAAAGGACCTGGGCCGCATCCTGCCGCTGTTTCCCAAAGATGCGAGTTACTATTTCTGCAAGCCGGGTGTAGTGCGGGGGCTGGATGCCGAAACGCTGCGCCTGCAAGCAGGTGCCTGCGGATTGTTTGGAGATGCTTTCGCCAGCGCACCGGAAGCTTTGGCCGCAGCGCGTTCAAGAGCACAAGCTGGCGACATCATCTTCGGTGGCGGTAGCACCTTTGTGGTGGCCGACCTTATGTGAGCCATACTTTTCATAACGCACATAAAAAAAGCGCCATCCCTAAAGATGGCGCTTTTTTATTTAAGGTCTGAATGCGATCAGGCGAGACCGGCTTCACGCGGAGCAGCAGCCTTGATTTCTTCGTTCACACCGGATGCATAGGTTTCAAAGTTCTCGTTGAACAGACGAGCCAAATGATTGGCTTTCTGGTCGTAAGCACCTTTATCTTCCCAGGTATTGCGCGGGTCGAGCAATTCTGCCGGAACGCCGGGGCAGCTCAGGGGCATGCTCACACCGAACACAGGATGCTCTTTGTATTCGACGGTTTCGAGTTCGTCGTTCAACGCAGCGGTGATCATGGCACGGGTATAGGAAAGCTTCATGCGCGATCCTACGCCGTAAGGTCCGCCAGTCCAGCCGGTGTTCACCAGCCACACACGGATATGCGGATGCGCGTGGAGTTTTTCACCGAGCTTCATGGCATACTTGCCGGGGTGCAGGGGAAGGAATGCCTTGCCGAAACAAGCGGAGAAGGTTGCCTGTGGTTCGGTAACACCGGCTTCAGTACCTGCTACTTTG
Organism: Bacteroidota bacterium; assembly: GCA_046314695.1. Taxonomy (GTDB): domain Bacteria; phylum Bacteroidota; class Bacteroidia; order NS11-12g; family UBA955; genus REEB481. The sequence goes on from JBKDBI010000356.1 coordinate 6,637, forward strand.
GCAGTGTATCCGCTGATGAAGTGATACATCGCTTGGCCGGGTGTGAGGCGGCTGATCGGAGGCAATACACCGAATGCATCGGCAGTGAGGAAGAAAATATTCTTGGGAGTCTTTCCTACACTGGGAACGGCCGCATTGTCGATGTACTCGATCGGATATGCCACACGGGTATTTTCAGTTACCGATACGTCATCGTAATCCACTGAATCGGTACCGGGCTTGAAGCGTACGTTTTCAACCAGGGCGCCGTGGCGGATTGCATTCCAGATCTGGGGTTCTTTTTCTTCGGTGAGGTTCACGCACTTGGCGTAGCAACCACCTTCAAAGTTGAACACATCATCTTCTGCCCAGCCATGTTCGTCGTCGCCGATGAGTTTGCGGTTCGGATCTGCGCTCAGGGTGGTTTTCCCGGTGCCTGACAGACCGAAGAAGATGGCGGTATCGCCGCGCTCACCGATATTGGCAGAGCAGTGCATGCTCAGGGTATCGCGCTCCTGGGGCAGGATGTAATTGGCTACCGTGAAAATGCTCTTTTTGATTTCGCCGGTGTAGCCGGATCCGCCGATGAGGATGATCTTCTTGCTGAAGTCGATCATGGTGAAGTTGTGCTGGCGGGTGCCATCAACAGCTGCATCGGCGCGGAAAGAAGGTGCTGCAAGGATCAGCCACTCAGCCGGCATATGGGGTACTTCTTCTGCAGTAGGACGCAGGAAAAGGTGCTTGGCGAACAGGTTCTGATAGGCGCTTTCAGTTACCACGTCGATATTCAGACGGTAACGCGGGTCGGCACAAGCATAGGCTTTGCGCATGAAAAGCGTTTTGCCTTCCAGGTGGGCAATCACCTTGTTCAGCAGGCTGTCGAACTTCTCGGGTGCGAAAGGCTGATTCACTGAACCCCACCATACGGTTTCTTCGGTCTTGGCATCGCGCACCACAAACTTGTCTTTGGGTGAACGACCGGTGAATTCGCCCGTATCGGCGGCGAGTGCACCGGTATCGGTCAGTTTGCCTTCACCGCGCTCAAGCGCCACTTCCACCAGCTGATCGGTGCTCAGGTTTTCGTAAACCTTGCCCGCCTTGTCTTTCAGACGGCCGATAATCTCTGCGTTTGTCATCATTCCAGGATGTGTTGAAAAGAACTGCAAATTTACAGGATATTCGCTTGCGGAAACCGGCATTTCCTTACCGCATGGTGCAAATCAATTTTCGCATTCCCTTTCTTACGCATTCCAGTCATATTCTGTTTGTTGCGTTGCTGCAAATGCCCTCAGTGCATGCCCAGCGCTACCACTTTCAACCGGCCCGTGAGTGGGCCATCGGTGGTATTGGCCTCGTCCATGCCGGTGTAAATATCCCCATTGCCCGCTCCACGCAACCGCTCCCTCAGATTCCACCGGCACCCAGGCAAAGCCATAATTATTCATACCGGTCACAGGTTGCCCATTGGAGCGACGGTCTCATTGCGGCCGGGGCCATCATGATCCCTGCAGCTGTATTCAGCAACATGGATGTGAAAGCCGGCACCCAGGCCATGGCTGTTTGCGCACAGTCTATGCTCATGAACCTGAACA